>JBPCIQ010000195.1:0-11415 GCA_051006135.1 Pyrinomonadaceae bacterium
CAGCTGCTCGGCGCTGAAATCCAACAGGTCACTTCCGTTAATTCGCACTTACTCGTCGCGCTTCGTTTATCCGTCGGCGAAAACGTCATCTTCATCCGCCGCCTGCGCACAAGCAACGGGCAGCCAATGGTTATTGCCACGACCTACTTACCGGAGCGTTTCTTCCCGGAATTTCTCGCGCGCGATATCGAACATAAATCCGTCTATGAAATCATGGACGAAAGCTACGGACTCAAACCTGATGATGCGTGGCAGACATTTGAAGCCGTGATGCTTGATGATGATGAATCGCAACTCCTTACAGTATTATCGCCCGCAACGGCCCTGCTTATTACGCGCACGGGTTACGCCAAAGGCGCACCCGTCGAGTACGCGCTTGATTATTATCGCGGCGACCGCACCAAGTTTCGCGCCCGTCTCGGCGCTATCAATCAAACGCCGCTTGGTGAAGCTAATAGAATAAGAATGTTGAGTTAGAGATAGAAACGCCGCTGTTTTCAGAATTGCTCGCGTGTTTCTCGATTAGCGCCGCGTATCCTTCATCAATTAACGTCAATCCAAATTAATGTGGGCTCGATGGCTTTTTGCCAGCCCAACCTGCTTCTCGGTGGTCTGCGTTCCGACCGGGTTCCCAACGTTTATCCGCTTGCCAGTTGCGGCGCATCTCGTCAGGGCGTTCTTCTTCTGACTGGGCTATTTGATGGTGGCGGTCTTCCTTACTCCCCATTTCTTATTTGGTTGGGGGCCCATGACAAAGATGAGGGTTGAGCCATTGGCAATGTCGGCATGTTGAATAAACGGTTCCCTTAATGGTTTTCCGTTTAGCGTCGCAGACTGAATATATTTGTTCTTTGACGATTGATTTCTCGCAATGACAGTAAATGGACCCCTCTTGTATGGCTTGCCCAACATGATGGTGGCCTTTTCAAAAAGAGGGGTGCCGATGGCGTAAACCGGACTGCCTGGCGTTACGGGATAGAACCCGAGCGAGCTGAAGATGTACCAGGCAGACATTTGTCCACAGTCGTCATTGCCGCTTAGTCCATCCGGCGCGTTCTGATAATTCGCAAGCAGCGCCTCTCTCACTCTCTCCTGCGTTTTCCAGGGCTGACCACCATAGTCATAAAGATAAGTGTAGTGATGACCGGGTTCGTTGCCGTGTCTATAATGGCCTCCTACGAAGTTCTCATCCAGCTTGGCGTTGAATTGCTTCTCGCCACCCATCAGAGCAATCATGCCGGGAATGTCCTGCATCTCGCAGAACAGATAGGTCCAGGGGCCACCCTCAGTGAATCCGGGCATTCTCTCTTCGCGCGTAGACCAGCTTTCCTCGTCCCAGGTCCCGTCTGCCTTCTTTGGTCGCATGAAGCCCTTCGCCGGGTCGTACAAATTCTTGTAGTTTCGACTCCTTTTCATAAACATCTTGTAGTCGTCCATCTTACCCACCGCTTTAGCCACTTGTGCGACGCAGAAATCGTTATAGGCGAATTCAAGCGTGCGGGAAACAGACTCGTCCGTTTTGTCTTGAGGAACGTAACCCAGTGACTTGTACCATGTCAGCCCGCCTCTGGCTTCATATGCTGTCCAGGGCGCGCGATCAATCCACCTGTTAGTGGCATCTCCATCTGGCGGCGTCATAGCATTCTTGTGCATGGCCGCGTAGGCCTTCTTGAGATCGAATCCTCTGAATCCTTTCACATAAGCATCAGCGATGACGCTGTCGGCATGTGTGCTGATCATGATGTTGGAATAGGTAGGATTGGGCCACATCGGCATCCAGCCTCCCTCATCATACATCTGCAGGAGAGAGGTGATCATGTCGGGTACTCTCTCGGGCTGGATCAACAGAAGCAGCGGGTGCTCTGCCCGGAATGTATCCCAGAGCGAGTAGTCGTTGTAAGAGACGCCGTTATGCACACGGTCGTCGAACGCGCTGTAATAGCGCCCATATTCAGAGAAGATTCTCGGAAATAATAGGGCGTGATACATCGCGGTGTAGAAGTTGACCCGCTCGCTTTCAGAGCCGCCCTGAATCTTGATCCTGCCGAGCGCCTCATTCCACATTCGCCGACCCTCCGCTTTCACCCGGTCAAAGTTCCAATCTGGAATCTCTCTTCTCAAATTGTCTCTGGCCTGGTCAATGCTGATGAATGACGTCCCTATCTTGACCTCGATTACTTCGCCTTGTGTCGTGGAAAAAGTCACATAACCACCCATCCGATGACCGGACTGTTGATTACGCCCCTGGTAAATATCGCCATCAGCCCATGTCCCGAAAGCGCTGAAAGGCCTGCTGAACTTTATGACAAAGTATCCTTTGAAATTGGGCAGTGGCGGGCCTAGCTCCGCGGACATGCGATCAGGATTGTAGCCAACGATCTCTTGGTCCTTCGCGTTGACTTGAACAAAGCCCTGGAATTGACTGGAGCGACTGGCGGTAACAACGATATGAGAAGCTTGGGATGCGGGGAATGTGAACCTTAAGAACGCGGCGCGGGTCGTTGCGGTCAACTCGGCTTTGAGCGGCCTGCCTCCGTCGTCCATGCTGACGGCGTAGTAGTTGGGCGCGGAGATTTCGTCTTGATGGCGAAAGGGCAATTTCTTCGCGGTACTTAATTCTCCGCTGTGGGGCATCAAACTGACTTGACCGTAATCGCCCATCCAGATCGCAGGCTGATGGGTGCCGAGAAAACCCTGTATCGTCGGGTCCTTGTAATTGTAGGGGCAGACGCTGATTTTGTTTTCACGGGTCATGGCCGTCCAGTGCGTCATGCCGAATGGGGTGGCAACACCCGGGATCATCCCGCCATAGTCGTTTTCAGTCGGGCCTGTTGTGCCGATCATCGTATTGACATCATCAATAGGGTCTTGAGCAAAAGCATTCAGTTTTCCAATAAGATTAAAAGTGAAGCACATCACGATAAGCACTGCGATGGAGGCAGGAGCTTTGGATCCAAGTTTTATTGACATGTGTATTTACCTGCGCGCCAAAATAGGAGTTGACTGATTGACATTAAACCGCGCCATTTAGCTTTTTGTCGAGCAAGTCCTCCACAGAATCAGTATCAAGTTCTTTGCAAGAACACCTTGCTCGCATTAGCGAGCGTAAGCCTTCCTCGAGTCATCCGAAAGCGTTGACCGCGCCGTATCTGTAATGTTTACCGTCGCCGTTGACCACGCGAAAAGGAGATAGACAATGGTTACTAAATCCAACACATCAGGAGGGCAAAAAAAGAGCCGGGTCAAGGTCGGCAAGCTGAAACTCAACAAGGAGACCGTCAAGGACCTGACCGGCGGCAAACAGAAACAGGCAAGGGAGGCCTTCTTGCAAGAATAACTGCCGATTACAGATGCATACCTATATTGTCGGTGAATGACCCCACATGAGTCCACACACAGACTGTCCCTCAGGGGGATTCTGTAAAATAGCCTAAATCTGATCTTGCAGACAGCATCTGGTGCGACTTAATAAAAAGTGGGACGTGTATCGTTGATTGTGACGTAACCTCGCACCATTCATTGTTGACCTAAACCTCCCGGACACCACGGACCTGCAAAAATCCTTGACAACCGGCTCCCTCTGGCCCTACAGTCAGTGGGTCCGCAACCACTGAGTTTAGATTCAAGTAACGCCCCTCAACCGTCTAATATCCAATACCTCATGTTCTAACGCGCAGACATTCATGCGATACGTCGATTCAGCTTTCGCAGCCGTGAAAACACGACCGGAAATGATGGTTCTACTCGGGATCGAACCCGATCGACCTGAGGTTGAATACGGATGGATCGAACCACGATCTCAATCCTGGATCAATTCCCAGGTGCCATCAGACGAGTGCAGCGCTTCTGGGAAAAGCCATCAGCAAAGGCTGCCAACACGTTTATGGACCAGGGCTTCCTCTGGAACAGTTTTGTGATGGTGGGCCGCGTTGAGGCATTCCTCCTGACCATTCAACGGGCAGTGCCCAAACTCTATGAGTCATTCGAAGCCGTCAAACCTGCGCTCGGCACTGATCGAGAAAAGGAGGCGGTTCGCGATCTCTATGCTAAGATCGATCCATCGAACTTCTCGCATGACGTGCTTTCGACGCGTCCAAATGACTTTTCCGTAATGCCGGTCAAGAACGTCGGCTGGAGCGACTGGGGTAATCCCAGTCGTGTGCTGTCAACGTTGGCGCCGATCGGACTTCAAGTCGAATGGGCTCAGACGTCAGCATGAGACGGTAATACCTTAACGCCTGGACTAAACATGAGGCGCTGGTAAAGAAGGCGCGACTGTTGAATTGAGCAGGATGATCCAATTAACAAAAGAGGCTCTGATGTGTCCCGAAGCCTCGATGTCACGTGAATGGCTCGAAACAAACGGCCTGGGCGGCTTTTCGTCGTCGAGCATTACGGGCCTCAATACGCGGCGCTATCATGGCCTGCTCACAGCTGCCACGAAACCGCCAGTTGGACGAATTGTCATGCTGTCCAAGCTGGAGGAAACGCTAAACATCGACGGCCGGCGCTATGAACTTTCCGCGAATCATTATCCCGGCGCAATTTACCCGCAAGGCTTCCTCTACCAAACCAACTTTCGCCTTGATCCTTTTCCCATCTTTACTTATGAAGTTGAGGGACTGCGAATTGAGAAATCCGTTTTCATGATCCAGGGGCACAATGCAACAGTCGTCAATTATGAACTCGCGGCGAAAGATGCGAGCCAATATCCCGACGAAATAAAACTTGAGATCCGACCGCTAATAGCCTTTCGCGATTATCACAGCACAACCCACGAGAACGGCACTCTTAACCGGAAGGTAGAAACAGAAAACGGAATCACTTCCGTGCATCCTTATGCCGATTTACCAATTCTCTACTTTGCCTATGACGATGCACAACTTGAGGCTAGTGGTGACTGGTATCGCAACTTTGAATATGAGGTCGAGCGGGAACGTGGTCTCGATTTCACGGAAGATCTCTTTAGTCCGTTTGCCATGACCTTCGATCTCTACCGTCACCGCCGAGCCAGAATCATTGCGTCGACCGAACGGTTTGACATTCGAATGGCGGAAGGCATTCGTCAAACTGAGACAAGCCGGCGCAAGGCGGTGGCTCCAGCTTCACCTAAGGCAAACAACCTGCTGCGTTCCTTGTTCTCAGCAGCAGATCAGTTCATCGTGGCGCGCGGGGAGCAAAAAACTGTTATCGCCGGGTATCACTGGTTTAGCGACTGGGGACGCGACACGATGATCGCTCTTCCGGGTCTGACGTTGGTCACGGGTCGTGCTGAGATGGCCAGGAGCATTCTTTCCGAGTTTGCCAGGCACGTAGATCAGGGCATGCTACCCAACCGGTTTCCTGACGCAGGAGAAACGCCGGAATACAACACGGTCGACGCGACACTCTGGTTTTTTGAAGCGGTGCGCTCGCTGCTGCGGTACACAAACGATTACGAATTTGTCCGCGCCAAACTTTACGAGGTTTTGCAGGACGTGATTGCGTGGCACGTGCGCGGCACGCGCTTCAACATCCATGTCGACCACGACGGCTTGCTGGTTTCTGGCGAGCCGGGAGTGCAATTAACATGGATGGACGCCAAAGTAGGCGACTGGGTGGTGACTCCGCGTCATGGAAAGCCTGTAGAAATTCAGGCGCTTTGGTATAACGCCCTGCGTGTGATGGAACACCTGGCCAGCAAGTTTGGAGAGAAAGATAAGGAGCAGGAGTGGGCGAACCTCGCAGAACGCGCCCAGAAGAGTTTCGACGCGCTGTTCTGGAATGAAGAAAGTGGCTGCTTGCATGATGTCGTAAACGGAGATCATCGCGATGGTTCCATCCGGCCAAACCAGGTTATTGCTATTAGCCTAGCCCACTCAATGGTTTCTAAAGCACAAGCGAAAAGCATACTGCGGGTAGTTGAGAGCGAGTTGCTAACTCCCTGCGGCTTGCGCACGCTTTCTCCAAAAGATCCGCAGTATCGAGGCTGTTACGAAGGCAATCCTTTGAATCGTGACGGCGCCTATCATCAAGGCACGGTGTGGCCGTGGCTGATGGGTCCGTACATCACCGCTTATGTGAAAACGTTTGGAGCCAGTGCGGGTCGAAAAGTTGCTGCCGGATGGCTGAACAATTTTCAGCAGCACCTTGAAGAGGCTTGCCTGGGCCAGGTATCAGAGATTTTCGATGCCGATCCTCCACACTCTCCGCGCGGCTGCGCTGCACAGGCCTGGAGCGTGGCCGAACTGTTGCGCGCGGCAATGGAAGACGTTTACACCAAGCTTCCCGCGGCGCGGGTCGCGAGCGCCACTCACTGAAAATTGAAAACCTGGCGATCTTAGTTCCGGGCTGACTGCTGGCTGATGGCAATCAACGGGACAGGCATGTCGCGACGGTAAAAAACGCGCGGCCGCTGAAGACTGCGTTTCAGGGCATTAGGTTCCGACTCGTCGCCTTCAACAAATGTTGTGGTAGTTCCAGCGCCGCGATCTTGCTTGAGTTTCTGCTCTTGCATTTCCGGCACGCGTTCCGTGGCATAGTCTAGCCATTCCTGCAGCATCACTCGGCCGTCGCGCGGCGCAACATCTGCTCGCGCCAACTTCAAACCTTCTTCGACCAGTGCGTAGGTCAGCAGCCCGTGTCCCAATTCGGTTACCTCCAAAGCGGCCTGATAGCTTTGGGCTGCCGTAAGAATATACATGCCCTTCTCATATGCCAGCTGCGCCAGCCCTTTGGAATTCATTGGTCCACGCCGCTTTTCTTCGGCTTCCAAAGCCTGGCCGGAGTTGCAAGCATCAATTACGAGCAAGACCTGGCCCGCACTGATCCTCTCAAAAGCCTGTTCCAGCTCGCGGTCCGAAATACTATGCGACAGGATACTTAGAAAGGCGGCTTCGTTGATGCGTCTGCGCGAACCCTTGTAGCCCAGATCATGCGGCAGCATATAGAAACCGGCCTCATGCGCCAGGCCATGTCCAGCAAAGTAAACGACTACGGTATCTTCGGGTTGAGTGGGGCCAAACTTTTCCAGTTCAGGGGGTGCGCCGTCAGGTAAAGGCTTGTTTGCCATGCCAGCCAATCGCTCCAGGGCGTGAGTAATGTTGGCCTTCGTCGCTTGCTCATTAAGCAGTGATAGCACCTCAACCTTGTCAAAGCGGCCCAACAAATTCTGCTGTCTGCGGAGTTCTTTACTGAAATCGGTAGCATCAGGGACGGCATACTTTAGATCGTACTGCTTGTTGGCGTAACTGTTAACGCCAACGGCGAGGAGGTAGGCAGTAGCGGGTCGCTTGAGATTGTCACTGCCGATAATGTGCAGCGTACTATCAGGACTCTTGACGTTGTCGCGATTGAACACATAGGCCGTCAATTGATTTTCGCCGGCAATGACTGGGATACTGGTCTCCAGGAGGGTCTTGCTGCCTTTGTTCGCCAGGACATCGCCGCGCCAGACTTTCACCAGCGATCCGTTACGGAATAGCCTCACATCCCGGGCTCCGCTTCCGGTGGCGTAGTCCTTGTCACCAGGCGCCTCAGTTACTTCAATCTTCAGGGCGATCTCTCGTGAAGATACCTTTGCCTCAGGCGCTTGACCGCCGGCGACCGCCAACGTAACTCGCGGCTGCCGTCGATCTCTACGCGAAATATCCTGAGGCGCTTTCGGTCTTTTGCCGGCGAGAATTTCAGCAAGCAAGCCCGGATAGTAATACTCATTGAAGAATGCTTCGACTGGTCGAATGTTGAAGGTGTATTGCTCAAAGCGCCAGAGGATTTGATTCCAGGCGTTTGGTGAGCCGTCGAAAAGCCCATCGGGGGAGGCGACCAGCCAGTCTGTTTGCCGAGCCGACAAGCCACCCGAACTTTCCCGCAATGAAACGAGCGTGGCCAAAGCATCACCGGTTCGCGCGTCCCAGATACGCGTGCTCCCATCATCGCTGCCGGAAGCGAACCACTGCCCGCCCGGACTGAAAGCAATAGAATAAATTTCGTTGCTATGGCCGGTTAATGTTCGCGTCGCCTCCACCTTCGCGACATCCCACGTTTTTATTGTGTTGTCCTTGCTTCCGGAGACTAATTGTTTCCCATCGGGACTGAAGGCGAGCGCCTTTACTTCGCCGTCGTGGGCCATCAGAGAACGCGTTTCGGTTCCGCTCTTTACGTCCCAGAGCTTGATAGTTTTGTCCACTCCGCCGGAAGCGAGAGTCTGGCCATCTTTACTGACGGCAACTGCCAGGATCTCTGCAGTGTGTCCGCTGAGTGTTCGTACTTCACGCCCCGTGCCTGAGTTCCAAAGCTTAATCGTCTTGTCGGCGCTGCCAGAGGCCAGCCATTCACCGTCCGAGCTGAAAGCAACGGCATTGACTTCCGCGCCGTGGCCCGAGAACTTGGCGGTTTCGCGACCCGTTTCCACCTCCCACAGCTTCAGCGTAGTGTCGCCGCTGGCGGACGCGAGAATGCGACCATCCGGGCTGAAGGCAATCCCGTTGACGCTGTCGCTATGGCCCACCAAACCGCGTATCTTGCGACCCGTGCTCGATTCCCACAAAGTGATCGTACCGCTTAACCCGCCGGCAGCCACAAGACCGCCATCGGGGCTAAACATAATGGTGTTAATAAAGCCGCTGTTCGGCTCTAACGTACGAACCTCACGGCCGGTTGCTGTTTCCCACAGCTTGATTGCATTCTCTTTGCCGCCGGCCGCAAACCAGCGACCATCGGGACTGAACGCCGTCGTGTACACTCCGTAGGAATGTGTTCGCAACGAACGCGATTCACTTCCGGTCACAACGTCTTGCAGTCGAATAGTCTTGTCGCCAGTGCTGAGAGCCGCCATCGTCCCGCTCGGGTTGAAAATCATAGCTATGGCTTCAGGCCCATTCTCACTTGCGGGAGGGCTGGCAGAGCGAAGTTCGCGTCCTGATGCAATCTCCCAAACTTTGATGACTTGATCAGAGCTTCCTGACAATAACTCTTGTCCCTCTCCTCGGAAGAAGACCGTCAGGATCTTTTTACCATTACCTGCCAGCGTGCGTTGCTCGCGACCATCCTTCACCTTCCATATCTTTACTTTTGCATCATCACTGCCCGAGGCCAACAACTGACCGTCCGAACTGAAGGCCACAGCCCTTACGCGTTCGCGGTGACCGGTTAAGGATCTGATCGACCTGCCGAAAGCGACGTCCCAGAGCTTGATCGTACCGTCAGCGCTGCCGGAAGCGAGATAGCTGCTGTCCGGATTGAAAGCCAGCGTGGTGATTGAGCCAAGGTGCCCGGTGAGACTGCGTAGTTCATCACCGTTCGCGGTGTTCCACAGTTTGATGGTCTTCTCCATGTTGCCCGAGGCAAGAAAACGGCCGTCGTCGCTTAACGCAAGAGCGCTAACGCTGCCGCAACCGTCCAAACGCCGCATCTCTCGTCCGCTGGCAACGTCCCACAACCTTACCGTATTGTCTAAAGCGCCTGTAACCAAGGATCGGCCATCATGACTGAAGGCTACGGCTTTGACGCCTCGAGTGTGGGCCGTAAGGGTGCGCACTTCACGTCCCGTAGCTACTTCCCACAACTTGACCGTGTTATCCACACTGCCCGAGGCCAGCCACTTGCCGTCCGGGCTGAAGGCCATCGTGTCGACGCCCATGGCGTGACCGGTTTGCAGCACAAGTTCAGCGCGGGAAGCTGTTTGTGAGGCAGCATGCATCAAAGAAAGGGAAAAAGGGGAAGTGGAACACGCCCACGCGATGATGAACATCGCCAGTAGCGCAAGGCCACCTTTCAGGAAAAAGGAGGTACTTCTATCTTTACTTTTCATAGCTTTAAAACCGGCGCGCTTCAACCTTTTACTAGATACGGCGCTCGAGTCGCCTCTGGATGATCGGCTTTCGAGGAGACGGCTTGCCTGAAAATAATAGCTTAGCAAGCTTGGGTGACGGCCGCACAGTATTGTAGCTTTGCAAGGGTTGTCAAGATATTGCCAGGCCGTACTACATAGAAATGACTTCTAAGGCTCGGTTTCCATTTCCTCTGGGTCACAACTTTCGTAGGGCGAGGGTAACACAGAGAGCCCTAAGTTAACGGGATCATTGACCATGTCGCCCAAGGGCCCTAGAATATTGGGACTTCTGCTGAGGTATGGACCCTTCTCGTAAGTTAAACATTAGCGCCACACAGTATGGTAGAGAGGTCCCGAAACGCAGCCGCCTCCTTTTGAAACAGGTTGAATCCGGCTCCCATTCGTCTGACGTACAGCACTTAGCGGCCCGATCAAGGGTTTACAACGCATGTCAGTATTAGCGCGAAAAGCCTTCTTCTCGGATCTGTTGCGTTGGTGGTATTGGCTTATAGTCATTCTCGTGACGTCTACGGTCTGGGTTGTGTTGGCCTTGTCGTTGTGGCCTTTAAGAGATGATGGAAGTTACGCCTCAAGCCCTTACGGGCTGACCACGAATCTGGAAAACAAGGCGTTGGACCTGCTCTTCCAGCTTCGTGATGTACTGAATCCAGACCGCCGCGGGCAGGGTCTAAAAGAACCCATTACGATTATCGTCATCGATGAAGAATCGATTAAGGCGTCGAAAGTACGGCCGCAAAAGTGGCCGCGTGCCTGGTACGCGCAGTTAGTGGATAGCGCCAGCAAGGGCGGCGCAGCTGTCATCGGACTTGACCTTCTGTTGAGCGAAGCAGGCGGTACGAATGCAGAAGATAAAGCTGGGGACCAACAACTGGCCGAATCCATTGCGGCTTCTGGAAACGTAGTTCTCGCAGCTTCCAGCGGCAGCAACGGCGCTTATCCGCTGCCTATGTTCAGCGACGCGGCCTACAGCGTCGGCTTCGTGGATATGCCGCTTGACGCTGATGGATTCGTGCGCAGCGTACCTCTTACCATCTCCAGTCACAACGAAGTGGAGCTCAGCTTCGCGACCCGGTTGGCCGAAGGCTATCTCACCTCTCGCACCCCCGAGGGCCAGAAAGCGCCAGACTTACAACCAGTCTCCGAAGCGATGAATGTATTAGGTGAGCGACAGTTGCCACTGCGCAGGGATCGCAATCTCCAGCTTGATTTTCGTTCGCGCTCCCCCGCCTTTCGGACAGTTTCAGCGGGTCAGATCTTGTTCAATGAGAGTGCTTTGCCCGCCGATCTGTACCGGGATCGAATTGTCATCGTTGGTGCAGCGAACATTGATGCCCCCGATCTCTTTTATACTCCTTTCTATGAAGCATCGGCTCTCGCGCGCTTGCTCGAGAGAAACCTATCGACCGCTCCCATGAGGACGCCTGGCGCCGAGTTACATGCCACATCGGCCGCCACGATGCTTTTCGGCCAGACGCCGACTCGCCCTCGGTACATTTGGCAAATCGCGTTCCTTATGTTGCCGCTCGCGGTAATTGCGCTGGTGGTTTTTCGGATGCCGACGTTCTTTGGCTTGTTAGCCGTGG
>JBPCIQ010000196.1:0-13298 GCA_051006135.1 Pyrinomonadaceae bacterium
AACAGGAGTGATACTCGTAGAACGCCCTCTTCTCCTCGCCCATCGATTCGTGACCGGCCCAGGGCTCGGGAATCATCATCATCATCGCGTGCGGCAGCGAGCGTCCTGTGAGCGTCAGCAGCTCCAGCGCGTTATCAAACATGCCTGAGTCGCTGCCATCGGTGTCGATCACCGGAAGGATCTTTTGTATCTCGGGCCCAAAGAATCGTGATTCGAATTTGCTTTCGCGCGCGCGCATCCAGTTAATGTTGCCGCGCAAGGTGTTGATCTCACCGTTGTGTGCGATGTAGCGATAGGGATGAGCTCGCGCCCAACTGGGGAAAGTGTTGGTGCTGAAACGGGAGTGGACCAGCGCCAGGGCTGACGCTAATTGAGGATCGCGCAAATCAGGATAGAAGACTGGTAACTGATCGGCCGTCAACATTCCTTTGTAGACAATCGTGCGACACGAGAGACTGGAAACGTAGAACATGCCCCGCTCGTGAATCCCTCGTTTGGCAGCCTTGCTGATCCGCTTGCGAATCATGCAGAGCTTGCGCTCGAAGGCGAGATCGTCAGGAAGGCCCTGCTCCCGGCCAAGAAAAAGTTGACGAATGACCGGCTGAGAGACTTTGGCCGTCGGTCCCAGTGTTTCGTTATCTGTCGGCACAGTCCGCCAGCCAAATACCCGCTGCCCTTCTTCACACGCAATCTCCTCGAATAATTGTTCACATTCGCGGCGGCTTTCTTCTTCGGTGGGTAGGAAAACCATACCGACCGCGTATTGTCCGAGCGACGGTAGTTCGATCTGTAGCTTTTCGCATTCCGCCGAGAGAAACAGGTGGGGTATCTGAAGGATTATGCCGGCGCCATCACCTGTGTTCTTCTCACTGCCGCACGCGCCGCGATGTTCGAGGTTCAACAAAACCTCAATGGCTTTTTGTACTATGTCGTGAGACTTGCGTCCTTGAATGTCGACGACGAAGCCCGTACCGCAAGCATCGTGCTCACGGTCCGGGTCATATAAACCTTGCTTCTTTGGCCAGCCCAACTCCGTCATCGTTGAGGATTCCTTTAATTTGGACTGCTCTAAATGCACAAAAGCCACCAACCTTGCTGGTTAATGGCCTGTGCAGGAGCTTCACATGTCAGCAGCGGGCCATCAGGTGCTGTCGTTTGTTACTAGCAGCGAAATGACAAAAACCAAGGGAAGGGTCGCCAGATTTGGCCTGGCGCTCGGAGAAATTACCGAAGTAAAAGACGTTGGTTGTGTTGCCGAATTCGTCATGCCTGTTTACCTGCAATCGGCCTACGGTCGCGATCGCCCGGATGGCTAAGACCTAAATTACTACCACTTTACCAAAGTCACAGCCAAGACCGTTGCATTCAAGTAGCAATCTAACCCTTTCTTCACGGTTCGCATAATTGATTATTTTTTGCTGGCCATAAATTTCGCGCTGACCCGAGCGGTAGCGACCGGAGATTTGCAGGGAAGGAGAATTACAGGCCTTCACTCTCTTGCTCACGACCGAATATGCGAAGCCATAGGTGTCCGCCCCAGCGCGGTTCTCAACTGGCGTGTAAAGCAAACCACCCGCCGCCACGGTCACTCCGTTCGCTTCATTGCTGTAGAACTGCCACTTCGCGTTCGGTGAAATGTAAACGGGTTGGTCAGGATCTGCGCGCCGTTGCCATCAACCAGACCCACAGGCAGCGGATTACCTGCCGCGTCCTTGAAGATCGGATTGATCGCGCGCGTCGCGAAGACCCCGGTCAGGATGGCGCCGATTGTCCCGCCAGTGCCATGTACGCCGAAGACGTCGAGCGAGTCGTCATAACCGAAAACCTTCTTCACCTCGGTCACCATCAGGAAACAACCGACTCCGGCGATGAGACCGATGGCCAGGCTAGCCATCGGCGTTACGAATCCCGATGCCGGCGTTATACCAACCAGCCCGCACACGGCGCCGGAGATCGCACCAAGCACGGTGGGCTTTCCTGTCCGTAACCACTCCGCTGCCATCCAGCCCAGCGTTGCCGCCGCTGCCGCAAAATGTGGGGCAGTGAACGCACTGCTGGCCAAGCCTCCAGCGCTGAGTGCGCTCCCAGCATTGAATCCAAACCAGCCCACCCAAAGCATGCACGCACCGATGACGCTCAACACAAGGTTGTGGGGCGTCATTATCGTCTTCGGGTAGCCGACGCGTTTGCCCATGTAGATCGCGCAAACCAACGCCGAAAAGCCCGAGGCGATGTGAACCACCGTACCGCCTGCGAAATCCAACGCCGGTACGACGCCGCCGAGAGCTGCATTAAGAAAACCACCTTTTCCCCAAACCATGTGCGCCAGCGGGAAGTAAACAACAGTCGCCCAAAGTTCTGCCTTAGTGATTATGTAATCTGCGAATAGAAAGGCTTGACACCGATAGTTGGTAGTCGTTAAGGTTCGGCATTCTCGTAAGTTTGATCTTTAAATTCGAGTAGAGGCGCGATCTCCAAGAGTAACCAGCGTGTGGTTTGACCGGAGAAGGTTAAGAGTTCCGGCATGTTTGGTGAAAGGGGAAGGTCGCCGAAGTCCATCAGGGAATCCTTCATCCTGAGGGCTGGTTACTGCGGTTAAATCCGCAGGACTGTCACCGAGAGCGAAACCGGTGGAGAGCTACGACCTGATTGGAGGCGCGCGAGTGAAGCGCCTTCACTTTCATACCTGTTTAGAGGTCGGTCGTGTGCACACACTACCGGCCTTTTGTGTTTTCTAGTCGAGGAAACCAGGCGGAGTTTGGCAGTGGCAATTTCGAAATCCACAATCATGAAGTTTGGCGGCACGTCGGTAGAAGACGCGCGGGCGTTTGAACGCCTAACGAACATCGTCGGCACTGTGCACACCCTGAAAACGTCATGTCCCGTGGTCGTGGTTTCAGCAATGAGCGGCGTGACGAATGCGCTGCTTGCAAGTGTAGACCAGGCAACGACCGGCGACCTGGAAGGCGCAATGCGTTTGCTCGAACCACATTGGGACCGACACCTGACCGTGGCGCGGGCACTTGCGCTGGAGCCGACGGCGATTGAAGTTATATATGCAGCGAAGCAAGAAATCGCGGACTTGCTGCGAGCAACGGCTGCTGAAACCATGCCGCGCCCGCTGCTGCAGGATTTGATCGTCTCTTACGGCGAACGCCTTTCGGTCGCTTTGCTCGCCGCAGTCCTCCGTCAAGCGAACTTACCCGCGCAGCACGTTGATGCACGCCGCTGCATAATCACCAACGGAGAACATGGACGCGCCGAGCCGTTGCCGTCAAAGACCACACTGCGAACTCGAGCCGAGCTCGAGCCGCTCATCGCTGCTGAAAAGATTCCGGTGCTCGGCGGCTTCATCGGTTCCAAAGTTGATGGCACCACGACCACGCTCGGTCGCGGTGGTTCCGACTACACAGCCGCGCTCGTGGGCGCGGCGCTGGCGGCTAACGAAGTGCAGATATGGACCGACGTCTCGGGGGTCCTTACAGCCGATCCTCGACTGCTAAGGCAGGCCAAAACCATAGCCCGCCTCTCCTATGAGGAAGCGGCCGAGCTCGCTTACTTCGGAGCAAAAGTGCTGCATCCAAAAACAATCCAACCTGCAGTGGAACAGCGTATTCCAGTGCGCATCTGCAACGCGCGCGAGCCGGCAGCCGCTGGCACAATAGTCTGTTCCGATACCGAATTGTCACCACGCACTGTGAAAGCGATCGCCCACAAAACCGGTATCACGCTTGTCCAAATCACATCGGCTCGCATGCTTGGCGCCTATGGCTTTCTAAATGCCATCTTTGAGGTTTTCAACCGGCATCGCACGGCCATTGATATTGTGACCACATCGGAGGTCAGTGTTTCTTTATCGCTTGACGACACGAGCACGCTGGCGGCCGTCGTTAATGAATTGAAGCAGCTGGGAGCAGTTCGCGTCGAACACAATCAGGCGATTATTTGTGTCGTAGGCGAAGGACTACGGGCCACTCCGGGGATTGCGGGGCGCATCTTCAATTGCCTGAGCGACATCAACGTTTCTCTTATTTCACACGGCGCGTCCAGCGTTAATCTAACTTTCGTAGTCGAGGAAAAGAACGTGCGTGAAGCAATCTCGCGGCTGCACGCCACGTTCTTCGAGCACAACGCCGCAGAGTTCGGCGAGGCAGCGGTTGCATGAAGCTATTCGCACTGACGCGGGAGCTGATAGACATCCCCTCTCTGACTGGTGCTGAGGCGGACGTCGCCACCTTCCTGGCGTCCCATCTGACAAGCCGAGGCTACAATGTAGCGCTCCAGCAGGTAGCAGACGGTCGCGCAAACGTGATCGCCACGACAACCAGTCTGCCCCGCGTCTTTCTCTCAACGCACATGGACACAGTGCCTCCACACATCAAGGCCGGCGAGGATGAAACCTACATTTACGGCCGTGGTGCGTGTGATGCAAAGGGAATCATTGCCGCGCAGATCTCAGCCGCCGAACAGGTGCGTGCCGAAGGTAAAAACGACATTGGGCTGCTTTTCACTGTGGACGAAGAAGCAGGCAGCGCGGGCGCCAGCGCCGCAAATGATCATCCGCTGGCTACTTCATGTGAGTATTTGATCAATGGAGAGCCCACAGACAATAGGCTGGTCACCGGTTCGAAGGGATCCTTGCGTTTAAGAATCAAAGCCCAGGGTCGCGCCGCGCATTCGGCCTATCCTGAGCATGGACATTCCGCAATCGAATCTTTGCTTGACGTGCTGGCAGACATACGAAAATGTGCCTGGCCCTCGGATGAATACCTGGGAGACACCACATGCAACATCGGTACTATCAAAGGGGGAAAGCGCGCCAACGTGATACCCGCAGCGGCGGAAGCGAACTTGCAAATCCGTCTTGTCACTCCTGCGGCGTCAATAAAAGAGCTGTTGGAGCGAACCGTCGGCGATCGCGCGCTGGTGGAGTATCTCTCAGTGGCTGAGCCCCAGCAGATGCTTGCGGTGGCCGGGTTCGAAACCTGTGTTGTTCGTTTCACCACTGATATTCCTTACCTCAGCAATTGGGGTACGCCGCTGCTGATCGGCCCGGGCTCAATTCTCGACGCGCATACCGATCATGAGCGCGTCGCCAAGCGCGAACTGACGGAAGCCGTGGATTTATATGCGCACCTGGTACGCACGCTGCTTGCGGGCGCACCGCGTGAGGCGCACGAGGAAGTTTTGTCCAATGAGCTTTAACCACTGTCTTCGAGGAGTAACTCATGAAGCTCGTCCTATTCGGAGGCGGCGCTATGGGTCGCCTGGTTAGCACTCGGGCGAAGGCCGAGGGTGATGAGGTGTCGCTGGTTCTGACCTCGCGCGATGCGACGCGTAGTTCTGAAGAATTGGGAAAACTGCTGCGTGGTTATGATGCGGCGATCGACTTTTCAGTGGCCGATGCTGTGCTAGCGAACGTGACCGCGTGTGTTCGCGCGGGAGTCCCGCTCGTGGAAGGAACTACCGGCTGGAGCAAACATGAATCAGAAGTGCGTCAAATTCTGGAGGAGCATGGCGGGGCACTGATTTACGGTGCTAACTTCTCCATCGGTGTAAATCTGTTCTATGGCATTGTGGCGCGCGCCGCGAAGTTGTTTCAGAGTCTGCCGGATTACGCTCCCTTCATCGAAGAAGCGCACCACTCGCGCAAACGGGACGCACCATCAGGCACCGCCCTGCGGTTGCGAGACCTGCTCGCTTCAGTAGGGCATGATCCTCCCATCGCCAGTACGCGCGCCGGACACATTCCCGGCACCCATCGGGTGGGCTTCGATTCCGTTTCTGATCAGATCACGCTTACACACACGGCGCGGTCGCGCGAAGGGTTCGCCGCTGGTTCCCTGCTCGCGGCTCGCTGGATCCAGGGGCGCAAAGGCACCTACGAATTCTCAACAATGATCAATGAGATTCTACTTGAAAGGTTGAAGCGAAATGACGATGAATGTTGAATGGCTGCGCGGGGCTGCTACCGCTCTCGTTACCCCCTTCACGGTCAGCGGCGCGATTGACGAAGAGCGTTTGCACCGACTGATCGAGTATCAACTCGCCGGTGGTGTCCGTTTGCTCGTTCCCTGTGGCACCACGGGCGAAAGTGCCACCATGACAGAAGCAGAGGATCAGCATGTGATCAAACTCACCGTTGATGCGGCGCGAGGACGAGCGCGCGTAATCGCGGGCACGGGAAGCAACGCAACTGCTTCGGCCATCGAGTGGTCCACGACCGCTCGTGAGCTCGGCGTTGATGCGGTGCTCGTAGTTGCGCCTTACTACAACAAACCAACCCAGGAAGGGCTGTATTCGCACTTTCGCGCGGTTGCTGAAGCGGTCAGCGATCTTCCTGTGGTGATCTACAACGTGCCCGGTCGCACCGGCTGCAACATTGCCGCGGCCACGACACTGCGATTGGCCCGTGAGGTGGAGAACATCGTTGCCATCAAGGAGGCTTCCGGCGATCTGGCGCTGATTATGGCGATCTTGCGCGGACGTCCAGAACACTTTCGCGTGATGTCAGGAGACGACGCGGTAACTCTGCCGCTCATAGCGCTCGGCGCTGATGGCTTGATCTCGGTTGCTTCAAATGAAGCGCCGGCGTTCATCTCGCGAATGGTCGACCTGGCGCTCGCCGGCGACTGGCGAGAGGCGCGCGCCTTGCACTACAAATTGCTGCCGCTGATGGAAGCAAACTTCATCGAATCAAGTCCTGGCCCCGTGAAAGCGGCGCTGGCGCTGATGGGAGTGATCGAAGAGAACTTCCGTCTGCCGCTGGTCCCAGTGCAGGAGGCCACACGCGCCCGCCTGCGAACGTTGCTACTGGAGCTCGGACTGATGAAAGAAGCCACACATGTCGCTGCGTGAAGAGATCGAAGCGCTGGCAGCACACGATGACCCAAGTCTCGTGCCCCGTGCGCGAGAGCTGTTCGCGGAACTGAAAACAGCGCTGAATCGCGGCGAAGTGCGCGCTGCCGACCGTGGCGTTGATGGAACGTGGCGAGCAAACGCCTGGGTCAAGCGCGGCATCCTGCTTGGTTTTCGTTTGGGCACGCTCACGGACCAGTCTCCCGCTGATCATAGCCTGCGCTTTTTCGACAAAAACACTTACCCCGTGCGAGCACTGGCTCCTGAAGACAACGTCCGCATCGTGCCGGGGGGATCGAGCATTCGCGACGGCGCGTTCGTCGCGCCCGGCGTGGTCTGCATGCCACCGATGTACGTCAATGTCGGCGCGTACGTAGACGAAGGCACGATGATCGATAGCCACGCGCTCGTCGGTTCCTGTGCACAAATCGGAAAGAGAGTTCATCTTTCTGCCGCTGCTCAAGTAGGTGGAGTGTTGGAACCCGTAGGCGCCATGCCGGTGATCATCGAAGACGATGTTTTGGTGGGCGGCAATTGCGGCGTATATGAAGGCGCGATCGTGCGCGCGGGTGCAGTGCTCGCGCCAGGCACGATCCTGACTGGCGCAACTCCGGTTTATGATCTCGTGCGTGATCGGATCTACCGGCGCACCGGTGAGACCTCGCTGGAAATACCCTCAGGCGCCGTTGTCGTCCCGGGCTCGCGCGCGGTTACCAGCGAGAAGGGACGGGAGTGGGGCTTATCGCTTTACTCACCAGTGATCGTCAAATATCGCGACGACAAAACCGACCGTTCGGTGCAACTGGAGGACTATCTGCGTTGAGTCCTTTTCAACCAGCGCGGCGACTGCGAGGCATCGAGAAGAGCATGATCCGTCAGCTCTTCGATCGCGCTCAGCCCGGCAGCATCAACCTGGGGCTGGGAGAGCCAGATCTGCCAACGCCCGACGTAATTCGCCGCGCCGCCGTACAAATAATCACCGAAGAACAGAACGGCTACACCAGCCATGCGGGCTTGCCGGCGTTGCGCGAGCGCATCGCGGCCGACTATCAGCAGCTCGGTTTAACTCCTGAGCGCGTGATCACAACGGCTGGTTCACAGGAAGCTTTGTATCTTGCATTGATGACGCTCGTGGACGAGGGCGACGAAGTGCTGCTGCCCGATCCCGGCTTCGTCGCTTATCCCACCATAGTGCGCATGGCCGGTGGCCGACCTGTGTATTACCGTTTGCCAGCAGCACAGGACTTCGGTTTCGACTTAGAGGAGTTTCGCCACGCTCTCACTCCCCGCACCAAGGTGGTCGTCTGTATCAGTCCTTCCAATCCGACGGGTCGAACCATTTCGCGGGAGCAGTTCGCGGCCATGGCTACAACCCTGGTCGGGAGCAATGTTCATGTGATCAGCGATGAGATTTACCGCGAGTTGTATTACTCAACACATCGCCCGGAGTCGATTGCGAGTTTCTACCCAAACACGATCGTCATCGGTGGGGTTTCGAAGTCACTCAGCATGACTGGTTGGCGGCTCGGCTGGTTGGGTGGGGATGACGACTTTATCAGGAGCGCGTTAATCCTTCACGGTTACGTTACCACTTGCGCCTCAACGATTTCGCAAAAGGCCGTACTCGCGGGTGCGTGGACGCCCGAAGCGGAAATTGCGCGCCAGCAGGCGCGCGACATTTTCCGTGACCGGCGCGACTACTTGATTGATCTCATCAGAAGCCAACTCAAACTGTCGGCGGTAACGCCTGATGGTGCTTTCTACACCATGGTGAACACGAGCGCGTTCGGGAATTCAATGAAGGTCGCCGAGGCACTGCTCGAGCAGGGCGTCATCACGGTGCCTGGCTCAGCCTTCGGCAATGAAAGCGAAGGGTTCCTGCGCGTTTCCTTCTGCGCTGATAAGCCGGTGCTCGCCGAGGGTGCGCGGCGCATCGGCGAGGCGCTTTCTGGTTTGCGAGAGGTCAATTGACTTTTTATTTTCCATTTTCCATTTCTCATTTTCCATTTGTCATTGTGGCCTATTGTTTCGTGTTCGTTCGTGTGAGTTCGTGGATCGTTCTCATCTCTCGGCCAAAAACGATCCACGAATTAACACCAATCACCACGAAATGAGATCAGAAAAATGGGCCAATGAAAAATGTCAAATGACAAATGGAAAATGCTCTTATTCCCTGAGTGGTGGGGTGTGTATTGAGTGATTCAATAGGAACAAAAAGTAAGCAAGCTGAAACGAAGCCTCTGTGGCATGCGGAAGACCAGGCCGTTAGGCTAGCTGAGCTAACGAGCGATGCGCCGGAGGTAAAGGAGGCGCCGCTCCGTCGTGATGTGCGCTCGCTCGGTCGTTTACTCGGCGAGACCTTGAAAGAGCAAGCAGGCGAAGCACTGTTTGCAGCGGTAGAGGAGATTCGACAACTGGCGATTGAATACCGTGAAACTTCTCCTGACGCCTCGCCAAACGAGGTCCCGGATCGCCAGCATCAATTGATGCAACGGGTCGCACTGATCGTCACCGACATGGACCTGGTGGAGGCCTATCGCATGACGAAGGCTTTTGCCATCTACTTCGAGCTGATAAATCTCGCCGAGACCAACCATCGTAAGCGCCGTCGTCGGACCGCACAGCTTTTTCCGGATCTGCCTCCCCAGCCCGGCACGATTCGGGGCACGCTACGCCGCATGCGCGATGCGGGATTAGATAAGGAGGCGGCGCTTGAATGGCTGCGCCAAATCGAAGTGATCCCCGTTTTCACCGCGCACCCGACGGAAGTGGCGCGTCGCACAGTGCTCTTCAAGCGCCAACGTATCGCCGCCACCCTGGAGTCGCTTGATCGTTTGCCGTTGACCGACGCCGCAGCCAGCGAACTTGAATCGGCTATCGCCGCCGAAATTACGGCCTTGTGGCAGACAGATGAAGTGCGCCGCCGCCCACCGACCGTCCGCGATGAGATTAAGATGGGCCTCGACTACTATTCGGGTTGCTTGATTTCAATGCTACCGCAACTCTATAAGGAATTTGCCGACGCCTTCAGCCAGGTTTACGAATGCGAGTTCAACGCTAATGAGTTGCCTACCTTTCTCCACTTCGGTTCGTGGATTGGTGGCGACCGCGACGGCAATCCTTTCGTGACGGCGGACTCCACGCGTGACGCGCTTCAGCTCGCGCGACAGGTGATACTCGATCATTATCTGTCTGTCTCTGTCGATCTAATGGATCGGCTCAGTCCCTCTGCGCGACAGGTGCCTACAACGCCCGCCCTGCTTCAGGAGGTGGAGCGTTACGCACAACGAATCCCCCAGGTAGCACCAGCGAATGAGACGCGAGGAGCAGAAGAGATCTACCGCCGCTTTCTCGACTACGTTATTGAGCGACTGCAGCGTACACGTGATCAGTCATCACATGCGGACGCTTACAGAGATTCGGCCGAGTTTGCCGCTGACCTGAAAATAATGCGTGATAGCCTGGCGGCAAATGGAGCGGAGCGCCTGGCGAGTTTGTTGCTCGACCCCCTGCTGCGCCAAATCAGCACCTTTGGATTTCATCTGCACTACCTCGACATCAGGCAGCATGCAAGAGTACATGCGCGCGCGGTGGCTGAGCTGTCCGGCGGTGACAAAAGGGCAGACCGCGATGTGATCGCGTTGCCGGACCCTCCCTCCGAGGAGACACGCGGCCTGCTGGAAATGCTGCGCACGATAGCGGAGCTGAAGCGCGACTTTCCCGCGGCGGCGATTCGCAGCTACGTGATCAGTGGAGCCGGCAAGGTGGAAGACATTCTTTCGCTCATCTGGTTGGCGCGACTTTGCGGTGTGCGCGTGGAAGCGGCCGCTGCTGACGGAGATCCCGGGCTAATGCCGGTGCCACTCTTCGAGTCAATCGAGGATCTGCGCAATTGCCCCGAGGTGTGTCGCAAACTCTGGACTGCACCGGATTATGTTCAGTTGCTTGACTCGTGGGACCGCTATCAGGAAGTGATGCTCGGCTACTCCGACTCAAACAAAGATGGCGGCATGCTCACGAGCACGTGGGAGATCTATAAGGCGCACCGGGCACTGCACGCTGTCGCCGCGGAGTGCGGCGTCAAGTTGCGACTCTTTCACGGACGCGGCGGCACGGTGGGACGAGGCGGTGGTCCCACGCACCGGGCTATTGTGGCGCAACCAAGCGGAGCATTTAGCGGGTCGCTTAAGCTCACTGAACAGGGTGAAGTTCTCTATTGGAAGTACTCCGACCCGGTCTTGGCCGAACGCAACCTGGAGTTGATGGTCGCAGCCTCACTAGAGGCGCTGGCGCGGCCGGGCGGTGTGCAGATTAGCGAAACGGAAGCTGCCGCATGGGAAGCGGCCCTGGAGGAGATGTCGCAGAGTGCTTTTGTTTTTTATCGCGAGCGGATTGCCGAAAACCCGGAGGTTCTAACCTACTTTGAGGAAGCCACGCCGGTGCAGGAATTGGAACACGCGCGCATCGGCTCTCGTCCCGCACGACGCAGCGAAGCGACTGGCCTGGGAGACTTGCGCGCTATTCCCTGGGTTTTTGGCTGGATGCAAAGCCGCCACGTGCTGCCCGGCTGGTTCGGTGTGGGCCATGCTTTGGAACGATTCGTCGGCACGGACAACGGAAGACTGCGATTGCTGCAAACGATGACCACGCGGTTCGCATTCTTCTCAGATTTGATCGGGAATGTTGAAATCGGAATGGCCAAAGCCGATTTGACGATTGCGCGACGCTACGCTGCCCTCGTCAGCGACTCGGGATTACGTGAGCGCGTCTTTGGCATGATTGTGGAAGAGTTTGAGCGGACTCGTCGCATGATCCTGAAACTGACGGGACAGCCGGAGTTGCTGAGTGGAAACCCCGTGCTGGCCCGGTCGATTCGCCTGCGTAATCCCTACGTTGATCCGTTGAGTTTGATTCAGTTCGCGTTGTTGCGACGGAAGCAAGAGGGTGAGGAGAGCGAAGATCTAAACTACGCCCTCGCAGCAACCATTAACGGAATCGCCGCCGGTTTGCGCAATACTGGTTGAGTGCTATGAACCCGTAATTACTGTGTGGACGCTGAACCAATTCTGGTCAGAGCGACAGCGAGTATGAACCTGCGTGAAAGGCACGAAGGTAGTAGACGGGGCAAATGCTCCCACCAATGCGAGGTTTTCAGATGTCTTCCATGAACTCTCATGAGGATGATTTCACTAGAACAAAGTACTATCCTTACCGGAAGGAAACTCAGTGCACTGCAATCAGCGTAGCTACTCTGGAGCAAAGAACTGAATGACTGTGTCTTCCAAGATTCGTATCTACGACTTAGCTAAAGAATTGAAAATCCACACCAAACGACTCATCGAAGAGGTTCGAAGCGCGGGAGTTGATGTTAGTGTGCCCTCCAACTCTATTTCGAGAGTGCTGGCTGAAAGTATTCTTGCCGGTTACCTTCCCAAGAAGGAGGCGATAGCCAAACGAGCAATAAAAGCCTTAAGAAAAGCGAATTGACCGCAGCGAATTGAGATCATCGTTATTGAAGCAAAGAAATCGCCAAGCGGAAACCAAAACGAACCAGCCAGCGTCCGTATCTGCGAGATCTGCGGTGCGATTGCGCTTTCAAAATCGAAACTAAACACGCATTCGTTGAAGGATCACAGCAAGTCGCAGCGCAAGACTTTAACAGCTCAGCCGCATTCGCACGCTCAGCGATGTCGAGATGAAGACTGCGGAAAGAAGCTTGGGGAAAAGGAAAAGAAGAGATACGAAGGTTTCTGTTTCATGTGTTACCTAGAAAGGCATCAGCCAACTGTACGAGGTTTCGTTCAGGGTGGCAGTCCCGGCTTACGGAAGAAGCGAACACTCAGGATCGGCAAGTCCCGACAGACGAAGATTTCGAAACACAGGCAGCGCCCTGTTCAGGATTGGCTGTTTGCGAGATGCACCCTTCAGAAGAAGCCATTACCCAACTTACTCTCATTGCGCAACGACTGTTAGAACAATTTAAGGACGAGTTGGCGGGGCACCTCAGGAGCGGCTCATCGCTTCCTTAATCAGATCCTGGGCTAGAGAGTCCTGCATTCCAACCTATCTCCCAATCCCCATGGGTCTCCGAGATCAGTAGCTCCAAGTCTCGTTCGCGAGAGGGGCGGAATTTAACTCCTGCCGATTCAGTCGCCACTTCGGCAGGTGTTTATCCATAATTACCACGAAGTGCTCGTTGTGATGTCGCTCAATCAGATGGACTAATTCGTGAACAATCAGATACTCAAGAGACTGCACTGGCTTCTTCACTAGTTCAAGATTCAGCCAGATGCGTCGTGCTTCGGAGTTGCAGCTGCCCCATTTGGTTTTCATCTTCCTTACACGACACTCAGCAGCCTTCACCTCCAACGCTGCTTCCCATTTTTCTAACAGCGGCGGGATGAGCGCGCCCAGTTGCTGGCGATACCAACGTTGCAACA
>JBPCIQ010000197.1:0-5045 GCA_051006135.1 Pyrinomonadaceae bacterium
CCCCGGAGCTAATGAACGGCTTGCGGCGTGGCCGAGCCAGCGCCTCACATCCGGCGGCAAAGCCGAAGCTGCGTAACTCGCCACTTTTGGGCCAAATCCGATTGCCACTCCAAACTTCGGAAGCAGTGGTCTTATTCGATATGAGAATCACAGTTGCGGCGCCACAGGCTTATTCGGTTTGTCCCAGGCGTTCGCGCCGATGACTTTCAGCTTGCGTTTGTAGACCTTGTCTCCGCACGTTGCAAACAGAGTGTCGAAGTGGTCGCCGCCAAACGAGATGTTCGAGAGCCGCCCGTTTGGAGTCGGAATAATGCACTGCTCGCGTCCTGCCTGGATCACAGACCTGAACTCCCATCCGACTGGCGACGTAGAGCCGGCCGTCGCGATCCACGCGCAGACCGTCGGCGTTGCTCCAGTCGGAAGTGTCCGCAACGTGCAGCCAATAGTACCGCTGCTTCATCCCTAGAGTGTTCTTCAGTGGACTTGTAGCCTTCGCCTACCAACTGCCACCCCTCGCCCGGGATCAGGATGTTGGCCAGCGTCGCATTCTTCGATTGGCCTGCCGTGACGGGCTTGGGACAATCATGCCAAAGCCAGCGCATCGCATCGGGGAAAACAGCACTGGCGTGTTTCTCGGTGTGACCGCCATCGCCCCAGACGTGCTGCACTTCGTAACCCGCGAACTGAAAGGCGCGCTCCATCGTCTGTTAACCATCCACCAATCCCCGCCGTAGATATTCAGGTCGTTCGAACCGTCCTGCATAAAGATGCGAATGGAATGCCGTCCTGGCAAACGAAGACACAGGCGGGCTTATCAGGCTTGTATTGCGTGGGAACGTAGACCCAGTATTCGCGCGTCGTGCCGGGAAACATCCTTGACTTATCAAAGTGAACTTGAGTATTTCGCCTTTCGGCACGCCTGGCTGCACCTTTGAATCGGGACCAGGTTGATAGTTGTCGGTAATCTGTGCGGAAACAGTGAGCTTCAGAAAGAGTGCCAGCACTAGCGAGCAGCGTAAGCTTGACGGTTTCATATTGAATTAGGTCTTGAGCTTGCCCTGCTCCGGGTCCCATTCATATGAACGTTCCTCGAAGTAGCTCAGATTAGTGACGAGCGCCGGACCGGCCGCGCGCAAGCCGAACACAGCATCCTCAACCACGGGTTTGCGTGTGCGCACGGCGTCGAGGAAGTTTGCCAAATGATCGATCAGATCGCTGTACCCCTGGGGCGTGACATAAACTTCTTCTCTGGTGGCGTTCAATTCTTTCAGGTTCTCGGGATACTTAACGCGATACTCCTTCTGAATGGCGGCCTGCATGGCTTTCGGAAAGGTATTTGTGCTGAGGCCCGGCTCTTTAGAAAGCGGTTTGCGAGTGATGGTCACGCCCCGCCCTATCGTCATCACGCCTTCGCTGCCAACAAATCTGAAGCCTTCCTCGCCGCCGCCGCCGTCAGCAAAGTTAACCTTTAGAGAGAGGTTGAATGCGGGATGCGTCGCGGTTTTCGGGTACTCGTAAATTCCCAGCATCACATCCGGCACGTCGCGCCCGTCTTTCCAGTAGCGCAAACCGCCGGCGGACATGACGCGGATCGGGCCATTGGAACTGAGGACGAAATGCAAACCGGAGAAGAGGTGCACAAACAAGTCGCCCGCGACACCTGTGCCGTAGTCGCGATAGTTACGCCAGCGGAAGAAGCGGACGGGATCGAAAGGCATCTTCGGAGCCCGGCCGAGGAATCGTTCCCAATCAACAGTTTGCGGAGTGGCGTCCGGAGGCACGGTGTATTGCCACGCGCCGAGCGCAGTGTTGCGATTCCACCACGCCTCGACAAGGTTCAACTCGCCGATAGCACCGGCGTTGTAAAGTTCCTTTGCCTTCTGGTAAACAATCGAACTGACGCGCTGGCTCCCCACTTGCAGAATCCGGTTAGTCTCACGCGCCGCCTCAATTAAGGTCTTTCCTTCATTCAGGTTTTGCACCATTGGCTTTTCGAGATAGACGTCTTTGCCAGCCTTCATGGCGTCGACCGCGATCTTCGTGTGCCAGTGATCGGAGGTGGCGATAATGACCGCATCAACATCGGGGCGCGCGAGAATCTCCTGGTAATCACGCGTGATAAAAAGTTGCTTGCCCCATAGTTCCTGCGCGCGTGCCAGCCGTCCGTCATAGAGATCAGCTACCGCGACTACTTCGACGCCAGGTCCCAATGCGGAAGGGGTGGCCTGATCACTGGGCGGTCCAGTGCGTCGCAGTGCAGCGTTGGTATCAGACGTTCCCTGACCGCCAACCGCGATTGTTGCGATCTGAATTCTGTCGTTAGGCGATGGCGTCTGAGCTTGCTCCTGCCTCGGCTCTATCAGGTGAGTTCCCATAGAACCCAAGACGTCACGAGACGCGCCGGCAACTAACGTGGTTGCGGTTGCTAGTTTGATGAAGTTCCGCCGTGACGTTCCTTTGGGATCATCCATATCTTCCTCCTGAAAAGTTGATGTTGCTTTAAGGCCGACTGCGCGCTGCAAAGCCTGTTACATGGTTGCAGGCGTGCCTAGCGCTCCTACAGCGAACGAATCCTGATCTTGCGGTACCAGGCCTCTTCGCCATGATGCTGCAAGGCGACGAAGCCTTCCCGATTCTGAGCAAATCGCGGGAACTCTTTGAATTTGGCTTCACCGATCAGTTGCTTCAATTGATCGCTGCCCAATTCGTAGTCCAACACCTTCCTTCCGTTGAGCCAGTGTTCTACGTGGCCGTTGTGAACGATGAGACGAACCTTGTTCCATCGTCCGGCCGGATGGAGAACTTTACTGGTCGGGGCAATCAGGCCGTAAAGAGAGCCAGCGGAAGTCTTCGGATCTTGGCCGTCACGGTGTTTGGCGTCATCAAGCACCTGCATCTCGAGCCCCGTGTTCCATGATTTGTCGAAGTCTTCGGACACAAGATAGATGATGCCACTATTGCCACCCGGTGCGACTTTCCACTCAAGCTCCAGCTCGAAATTCTGATACTTATCTTTAGTGACGAGATCTGTTCGGTCGGCTTCATCGCAGCCAACGATAGTTTTAAGTGATTTGTTCTCAATCGCCCAACACTTTGCGGGAAAGCTGTCTCTACGAAAGCCACGCCAAGCATCCGTAGACTTACCAGCGAAGAGAACTTGCCATTTTGGCTTTGCCATTAGCGCGGCCGCATTAAGAGCCAGTAAAGAGAAGATTGCGCAGAGAGTGAGAACTCTAGATTTGCGGGTCATCAGCGGTCATCCTGGTTGAAAGTCTCTCTATAGGATTGAAAAAATCGTTGCATAGTTTACCTGCTGGAAGTGGAGATACTGAGTTCGTTAATCACTTTCCGCGGCAGCAGCTTTCATCTCCAGAGCCGTTTCGCTGATGCCCGCGAGGCGCCGCTCGCGCCACGTCAGGACAATGTGGAGCAGCAGCATAGCCACGGATGCGGCCAAAACAGCCATCAGTCCCGCTCGCACATTGCCAGCTTCGCCACCGACGGCGGCTGAGAGATAACCGACCGCCGGTGGAATCAAGAGCAACCCGGCAAATCCAACTCCCATGACCAGGCTCATGGCCGTGCCCGCAATGCGCGGCACCATGACTGAGGCCAATCCGACCGACGTGGGGAAAATTGGGCCCATGCCGAAACCGGATATGATTAAGGCCCAACGAACCGTCTCCGGTGAACTGGCTGTGAATCCCAGAGCAAGGCCCAGGGTCGTAATAGCTGAACCGGCAGTGAGTAGCCGAAAACTATTTACCTTCAAAACGCCGAGCAGGAAACTCGACACGAGCCGCCCTGAAAGGAGGGCCAGCGCGAAGAACGAGAGTGTTCTCAGCGCATAGGTAGCGATGCCAATGCCTACTGGATCCTGTTCGAAGAAGCGGCTAAGCACCGCTGGTGATGCTTCAGTTATCTCCTGAAGTCGCGTCGGGTTAAGTCCGGAGTTGCCCAGCAGTTGAGCATCGCGCTCCATGAAAGTCACAACCCACTTGCCAACAGACACCTCGGCCCCAACATACATAAAAAGCGCAATAGCCAGCAGCCAGAATGACCGGTTCTTAAAGAGGTCTTTCGCCTCGCTGATTGGAAACGACTCCGGGTGAGCGGCGCTGGGAAATTTCAACGTGAGCACCAGGATGATCAAAACAAGCGCCGCGCCTGCCAGTAACCAAAAAATCAATCCAAGGCCGCCACTCCTTTGGAATCCTTGAACGAAGAGCGGTAAAGTCATAAGACCTAAGCCGAAACAGACATCGAGAAGGTTAAGTGCAGCATTGCGCCAGGCGGTTGCGACATCAGCGACCAGCGCATGGCCCGCGCTTACTATTGCGTTCGCGCCCAGGCCCAGGAGCAGCGAACAAGCAAAGATCAAAGGGAGCGCCGTTGCGGGTCCTACCTGCGTCACCGTCAAGGCAAAACCAACCATTGAGGCAATGACGATTGCCGTGCCAGCCAAAAGAGCAAACTTCTTGCCAAGTCGGTCGATGATGGGGCCACTCACCAAATAGGCCAATACTGCGCCGACGGCATTAATTAACAAAAAAGTTGCGACATCACTGTCACCGGGTAAATACAGGTTGCGCTCGAGCGTCGGGAGCACCGAGCCGGGTAGCGCAGCCAGCAGCCCATACAGAAAAATACCCAGGAACGCCACTAGCAATAACAGCAAATCATGAGTGGTAAATGGTTTTGTCCGGTGCCTACTCAAGATGGCTCTCCTATCCTCTGTCGAAAAGGCATAAAACGACGTAACCATGAACGCCGGCTGGGATCCGCAGGTGCAACTACTATCTTTGAAAAACATTCCTGAGCGATAAGTTTTAGATCGTCAAGCCATTCAGGTTCTATGAGGTAGTAAGCGCTCGTCTCTGCGACAAGCTTTCGTTCTGGATATTGGTGTTCCCATTCAACGACAACCGCATTGCACCAGAAACCATCACGCCCGATAATCCCGATTCTGATTTGGCGATTCATTTCTGATCCCGATCACAAGAGCCTTGGCAGGCTGCTGAGAAGCTAAGAACGATGCACTAAAT
>JBPCIQ010000198.1:0-6429 GCA_051006135.1 Pyrinomonadaceae bacterium
TTGCCGCTGAATTCTGATCCAGCACACGCCCCGAAATTGAGGTGGTGTTGGACTGCCCTGAGGCGCAAATGGGAAGCATGAGCCACAGTGCTAGGGCGCGAAGCCCGCGGGAATAAGAGTTTTTATTAAGCATGATTCCGTAACACCTCAAGTCGTCTAATTGAAAATGACTTTCAATTTCGGCACATAGATTAAGATTTGGGGAAGGTCTTGTCAAGCGCTGGTTCCCGGGTGCTGGTTCCCGGGTGCTGGTTCCCCGGTGGGTCGTCGCCAATGTATGGATGCAATCGTGGAAGGTCTCCTGGCGACTTCTGGAATGTCGCCGAATGAGGTTGCGAAATCGTTGCGCCAGTACGTCCGACTGAAACTTGAAGACCACAATCTCCCATATGAGAAGGCGCGAGAGCGTATCTACGATCGGCCGTCTATCCACTGGTAACGCACTTCACTCTGGCTTTCAGTCGTCCTCAGTTGCGAGCATGGATTTGTACGAACGCATCGTCGAGGCGGTCGCATCTCTGAAGGCAGTTGTGGCTGATCTGGGTTGTGGCTCAGGCGCGATGCTTTGTGAAGTCTTGAGAGTGAGAGCAAGCTGGACAGGTTACGGCTCGACATCAGCGAGGCGCCGATTAACTATGCGCGGCGATTGCCGCACATAAACGTGTTGCAGCGCGCGCGGAGTTTCAAACCGGCTGTCTGATGAATCGGCATGTTAGTTATGGCTCGACCGGAAGCATATATTTGCTCGCCAAAGCCAGGCCGGAAAGCGTGCTGATATAAGACCCGTCTAGTCCTTCTCGCTTCCGCAGATCAGTTCGGCGGCGAGGAGCGGAATGCTTAGTTCGTGATGGCCTGTAATTGAATAGCCTCGCCCGGCGCCGCCGGCGGTAGGTCGGCGCACCACGTTGGTCACGGGACGATAGGATTGGATGAAATCGAAGTTGGCGGTCGTGATGTCGGTCAGTTCGTAGCCCAGATTGCGGACCAGAGTAACAGCTTTTAAGAAGAGCTCCGGCAAGACGACCGCTGAGCCCACATTTAGATAGACTCCGCCACCGTTCATGCGGCGCACTAGTTCCCCGAGCAAACGGAAATCCGTATGCGAGGTTGCCCCAAGAGCTGCTCCGTCGGCGCTCGGATGAAAATGAGCAATGTCGCCACCAATCGTAATGTGCGCAGTGCACGGTATGCGGCTCTGGTAAGCCGCGCAGAGCAGGGAAAAGTCGCGATGCCTGGGTTTTAGGGCTAGCAGTGCTCGTCCAAGTGCCTCACCAAGGCCAAGACCATCTCGCATACCTTCGCGCGCCGCCGTGTTAAGCAATGTTCCGGTCTCTTCCGCGGCGCCAAAGGCGCCTTCCCCCAACGTCGCATCAACGTCTTCCGAGGTTGATCCGACCATAGCTATTTCCGCGTCGTGGACCAGCACTGAGCCGTTGGCCGCAATGGTGGTCACGAAACCACGCCTCATGAGGTCTATAATCACGGGAGCCAAACCCACCTTAATCACGTGGCCGCCCAAACCCCAGATGATCGGTTTGCCGAGCTGCTTAGCCCTGCGAATCTGTGCGGCAACGCTCCGCAGGTGCTGAACGCCGAGAATATCAGGAAGACTGGCCAGGAAATCCTCGATTGAGGATCTCTCATCGATCGGACGAGCGAAATGCTTAAGACAGACTTTGCTTGGTCGTGAAACAAGCGGGTAGGTACTCACACTTTGCAGGTTGAGCGGCAGTAGATCATCGCCATAGATCGACATGCTAACTATTCCCGTTTGGCTCGAAAGGTAGCTTGCGCAACAGTATAGCACGCACTATCACGCGATTTTCTTTTCGTCGTGACATGAGTCATTGCTGCTGCTGTGGCGGTTAACCCGGCCGTTGAGTAGAGTTCGCAGGGCCTGACCCGTATGAGATCGACGCGAGCGCGCAACCTGCTCGGGAGTGCCGCTGGCCACTACCCGCCCGCCATGTTCGCCGCCCTCCGGTCCGAGATCGATGATATGGTCTGCGCTCTTGATTACGTCAAGATTATGTTCAATCACCAGCACGGAGTTGCCGAGTGACACGAGTCGCTGCAACACGTCAAGGAGTTTGTGGACATCGGCGAAGTGAAGGCCCGTGGTTGGTTCGTCGAGAATGTAGACTGTTTTGCCGGTTGCTCGTTTTGACAGCTCCTTTGCCAGCTTGATGCGTTGCGCTTCGCCGCCGGAGAGTGTAGTTGCGGACTGGCCCAGTTTGATGTAGCCCAATCCTACGTCCAGCAGCGTTTGCAACTTTTGCTGAATCTGCGGAATATTCTCCAGCAGCGGCAAGGCCTCATCGACGGTGGTATCCAATAACTCGGCAATCGATTTGCTTTTGAATTTTACGGAAAGCGTTTCCCGGTTGTAGCGGGCGCCTCGGCAAACGTCGCAGAGAACATAAACATCCGGCAGGAAGTTCATCTCGATGCGTTTCATGCCATCGCCTTCGCAAGCTTCACAGCGGCCACCCTTGACGTTGAATGAAAAGCGTCCAGGCTTGTAGCCGCGCTCACGCGATTCCGGCAGCATTGCGTAGAGTTCGCGCAGCGGCGTGAACAATCCAGTGTAAGTCGCCGGGTTTGAACGTGGCGTGCGGCCAATCGGCGACTGGTCGATCTCAATAACTTTATCGACATTGTCGAGGCCTTCAATCGCGGTGTAGGGGCCAACGTCGGATAGAGAACCATACAGGTGACGCGCCAGCGCCGGGTAGAGGATGTCTCCAACCAGAGTTGATTTACCCGAACCGGAAACGCCTGTGATAACCGTTAGCAATCCTAGCGGGAAGGAGACGTCAATCTCCCTTAGGTTGTGCGCGCGCGCGCCATGGATGATGAGGGACTTGCCGTTAGGCGCACGGCGTTGCTTGGGCACATCAATTTTTTTCAAGCCTCGAATGTAAAGTCCCGTAATCGAATTAGGATTGTTCGCGATGTCTTCCGCCGTCCCGTAGGCAACCAGTTCGCCACCATGAGAACCTGCGCCCGGTCCAAGATCGATGACGTAATCGGCTCGACGAATCGTCTCTTCGTCGTGTTCTACAACCAGGACCGTGTTGCCAAGGTCGCGAAGCGCGCACAATGTCTCCAGTAGTTTCTGATTGTCCCGAGGATGAAGCCCTATAGAAGGTTCATCCAGAACGTAGAGTACGCCTCGGAGTTGTGATCCAATTTGGGTCGCCAGGCGGATGCGCTGACCTTCTCCGCCGGATAGCGTAGACGACACGCGATCAAGAGTTAGATAGCCAAGCCCAACAGTTTGAAGGAACCGAAGCCGATTGACTATTTCTCGGAGTATCGAGCCGGCAATTTTCTACTCGCGCGGATTTAATTTTATCTCAGCAAAAATCTCAGTCGCATCCTCGATCGGCAAAGTCGTGTAGTCCGCAATCCCTCGCCCGGCCAAGCGAACCGCCAGCGAATCTGCCCGCAAGCGCCTTCCTTTGCATTCCGGACAGATCCCCGGGGAAACAAGTTCCTCGAGCGCCACGCGTATTTTCTCAGAGGGAGCTTCGTCGAGGCGCTCACGCAGCCAAGGCAATGCCCCTTTCCAGCGGGTCTGATATGAATAAGCGCCCTGGTGGAAGAGCAACTGACCGCTGACTCCTTCGAAGAAGCCTTCGCGAACTTCGCGCAGCAGCTCGTTGAAAGGTGTCGTCGCCCCACTCTTGAAGTGACTCATAACTGCCAAAAGCGCGCTCTTGAGATAAGCAGAACCCTGGCGATCCGCCGAACCCATGAAAGCCAGTTTGTCGGAAGGAGTGTTGGTATCTGGAATGAGTTTGGTTGGATCCACTTCGAGGACCGAGCCCAGTCCGTGACATCGCTTACAGGCCCCGTAGGCCGAGTTGAATGAGAACGACCGGGGCTCGAGTGGCGGGACATTGATGCCGCAATTGACACACGCCATCCGCTCCGAATAAAGTTTCTCTTCGCCATCGACAACCGATACCAACACGGCTCCGCCGGTGAGCTTTAAAGCCGTGCGGACAGATTCTGAAAGTCGCTCGTTGATTCCAGGTTTGATTAGCAAGCGATCGACGACTGCTTCGATGGTATGGTTGCGCCGCTTATCAAGCTTGATCTCTTCATCCAGGGAAAGCAGTTCACTATCGACGCGCGCTCGGAGAAATCCGCCCTTTGCCAGTTTCTCAAGCTCCTTTTTGAACTCACCCTTACGTCCCCTGACTATGGGAGCGAGGATCATCACGCGCTCGCCACCGGGCAATGCGAGCACGTTTTGCACAATCTGCTCCACACTTTGCCGCGTGATCGCCGCTCCGCACAACTGACAATGGGGATGACCGATCGAAGAGAAGAGCAGACGCAGGTAATCATAGATCTCGGTTACTGTGCCGACTGTAGAGCGGGGGCTGCGGGAAACCGTCTTCTGTTCGATGGAAATTGCCGGGGAAAGCCCGTCTACCGAATCGACGTCCGGTTTTTCGAGTTGGTCCAGGAACTGCCGCGCATAAGCCGACAACGATTCAACGTAGCGACGTTGTCCCTCAGCATAGATGGTGTCGAAGGCGAGCGAGGATTTGCCGGAACCGGAAAGGCCGGTGACAACTGTAAATCGATCGCGAGGTATTTCTACGTTAATGTTCTTGAGGTTATGCTGGCGAGCTCCTCTTACAGTTATTCGATCGATTGCCATGCTACTAAACCGCCACTCACTACAGATGTGAATATCCTGTGGCGAAGAAACCAACATGATAGCCGAGCACAAACCGATTGAGCAAGTTGTAAGCTAGCTCTCTTGACACCTTTTCCGAGCGAGTCCTACACTGCGAGCAATCGCACGCACGAACTGTTCTGCTTGCTGTTCCTTGGGGCGGTCTAAGTTTGAACCTTCCAAACGCTTTAACACTGCTGCGGATCTTCATCGTCCCGCTTCTGGTTGTGGTTCTCCTGACACCCTTTTCAGAAAACTGGTTCGGGGTACCGCGGCATTTATTAGGCGTCGTGCTTTTCCTGGGTGCTGCTCTTACTGATTTTTTGGACGGACACTTCGCCCGTAGCCGCGATCAAGTAACGCGTCTGGGCCAATTGCTAGATCCGATTGCCGACAAGCTGCTGATCTCGGCCGCTTTAATCTCCCTGGTTGAGAACCAGCTCGCTCCAGCCTGGGCGGTGGTGATCATCATAGGACGTGAGTTTGCAGTTACCGGACTGCGCTCAATCGCCGCAACAGATGGCGTAGTTATAGCAGCGTCAAAGATGGGTAAATTCAAAATGCTGGCCCAGGTCGTCACCGTGGCTCTGCTAATTGCCTCCAGCGTTTCTGGAAAGCCACCTGTGGCAAACTTTGGCAAGCCATTTCCGGCAATTGAGTTCTGGTCGGTGCCGGAATTGCGGGCGGCGTTACACCACCTTTTTGGCGAAGGTCAGACTACGGGTAACGACTGGCAGGTGTTGGTCTATACTACTGGGCGGGCCCTGCTGTGGCTGGTGGTAATCTCAGCATGCCTGTCGATGTATGGATACTTCCGTTCATTCTACACCTCAGTTCTTGCCTCTCGAGCTGAGAGACGCAAAGCCGAGAGCGCGAGAATTTCCACGGCGGCCGACTAACCTATAACTTCAGACCGTCTCGACTGAGAAGCAAAGTGATTGTGAATCGACCGGGAATCCGTCGGTAATGAAGTAATGCCTCACTTTGAAACCGGCGTTCTGCTCCCGGAGCCTCGCTTGACAGTTATGTCTAACTCTGCGTTCGACTTGCGTTTTCGGTATCCTGTTGGTAGTATCCGCCTTTTGTCGGAATGCGCTATTGCTCTATAGCGGGCCGGCGTAGCTCAGTTGGTAGAGCATCTGATTTGTAATCAGAGGGTCGGGGGTTCAAATCCCTTCGCCGGCTCCATTAGGCACTTGAAAAGGTATGCAGGGGTGGTCGAGTGGTTAATGGCACCGGGCTGTAAACCCGGCGGGCTAACGCCCTACGCAGGTTCGAATCCTGCCCCCTGCACAGGAGACTTTTCGTTTCTCGAAATGAGGATTTCGGATGCAAGAAGGGCGGAGACTGCATGCCGCGATCCGGAATTCGTTGGGCGGGTGTAGCTCAGTTGGTAGAGCATCAGCCTTCCAAGCTGAGGGTCGCGAGTTCGAATCTCGTCGCCCGCTCCAGTTCTTTGTATTTAGGTAGGACCCGCGCCCGCGTAGCTCAGGGGTAGAGCGCCTCCTTGGTAAGGAGGAGGTCATGAGTTCAAATCTCATCGCGGGCTCCAGAAATTTGCAGCTCGCGTTAGAGCTTTAATGAATCTTTAATTAAGAGGCCACTGAAAATGTCCAAGGAAAAATTTGACCGGTCAAAGCCGCACGTGAACATAGGGACCATCGGGCACGTGGATCATGGGAAGACGACGTTAACGGCGGCGATCACAAAGGTGTTGGGGAAGAGCAATCCGA
>JBPCIQ010000199.1:0-20860 GCA_051006135.1 Pyrinomonadaceae bacterium
CCTTTGAAGTGCGGGCTGGCGAGGACGTTATCCTGCCAGATTTCCGCCGTGGGACAGTCGTGAAGGATCATGTTCATCCGCGCCAAGGCGGAAGTGGCGTTGTCCATCTCCTGCCCGTAGAGCGCGAGGTCAAGGCCCGTCCGGTGTTTGGCTTCATCGTGCGCTTTCAATAGTAACGACCCGGATCCGCATGTGGGATCGTGAATCGTCTGGTTTGCACTCTTTGCGCTGCCCACGCCGACAACCTGGGCCATCACACGAGATACTTCTGCCGGAGTATAGAACTGACCTTTGCTCTTGCCGGATTCCGTGGCGAAGTGGCGCATGAGGAATTCGTAGGCGTCCCCCAGCAGATCATCTCCCTCGGCGCGGTTTCCACTGAAGTTGAGACTGGGGTTGTTGAAGATGTCCACGAGGTTGGAGAGCCGGTCAACCATCTCCTTACCCTTGCCGAGTTTGTCAGCATCGTTGAAATCAGCAACGCCAATGACCCCCTTAAGATCATTCGCCTCGGCGAGCTTGGAGATGATCTTGTTCATCTTGTCGCCGATCTCTTTGTCGCCTTTGAGCGCGACCATGTCGGCGAAGCGCCCGCCTATGGGAACATCGAGCAGGTAGTTCTTTTGACTTGCCGCTTTGTCGGAGACGTATTTGACGAACAGCAGGACGAGCACATAGTCCTTGTACTGCGAGGCGTCCATGCCACCGCGCAGTTCGTCGCAGCTCTTCCAAAGAGAGCTATAGAGTTCAGATTTCTTGATGGCCATTATTAATTAGCTTCGCCGGAATCTCAGCTTCAACGGTGGTTTGTCGGCCTCACTGGAGGACGAGGTAGGCGATCCGAAGTCAGCGAACGATCAAGACCGACGCGGCATTATAAGCGGTGCCGGCGGTAAAGCCGAGCTTGCACCGTACTACCCGCGTCCCAGCCAGCCCCTGCAGCTGAACCTTTTGGATACTATCACTGTCCACTTGGGTGGGACTTCAGCCATTCAGCGCGCAGCAGGAAACTGCCCTCGGTGACAATCCGATCACCAACGCTTAAGCCCTCCAGCACTGGATAATGGCCATTAGTTTCAGGCCCCAGTCGCACGGGCCGCATCGCGAAGACATTAGGATCGCCCGTAGCAACGAAGATAACTTGTTTATTGCCCATGTTCTGCACTGCTGCGACAGGCACTACTGGGACGGTCGACTCCGCGCCGCCGACAGCGGCGAAAGCCACGTTCACGTACATGCCGATCTTGAGTTGCTGGCCGGGGTTGGCTAATTCGATCCGGGCTTGAGCGGTTCGAGTCTGAGGATCGAGTTTCGGATCAACGTAAGATACCCGGCCACGAAAGACCCGACCTGGATAGGCATCGGTGGTGATGCTTGCGCCGCTGCCTATACGAATCTTGCCGAGGTCCTTTTCATAAACTTGCGCCACTACCCACACGCTGGACAGGTCAGTTACGCGCAGTAGTTCTTTGTTGGCCTCGATGACCTCACCCGAATTGACGGTGCGACTGGTCACAGTACCTGAAGCAGGTGACGGTAAGCTCACTTCCGAACTGACTTGTGATGTAGAACGCAGCGCGCTGACACGTTGAGAACTCAAACCCAGAAGCAAGAGTCGCTGACGCAGATTTGCTACTTCAGACTCGGCTGATTTCAGCTTAGTCGTTGCCAACTCTAATTCCTCGCGGCTGGCCGCGCCTATCTCAACCAACTTCTCAGTACGCGCATGATGCTTGTGGTGCTCAACCAACTCGGCGACAACCGCGAGATACTTCGATTGAGCGTCGGCAAGATCGTTGCTGGACACTACCGCAATTGTTTGGCCTTTGCGCACACTTTGTCCGAGTTCCGGTCCAACGCTACGCACAATCCCTCCCACAAGAGACATCACTGGAGTTTCGCGATAGGCATTGGCTTGAACCACACCGGTTGTGGCTTGGCCAGGCATGACACCTCCAGCAACCAACGCCTCCCCAACCGGCTCAGTCTTAATACCAGCGCGCGTCGCCGCCTCAGGGTCGATTGCTATGGTCGCTTGCTCAGTTGAAGATGCAGTTGAACCTGGCTGTTCAGCGCCGATGTTGCGGGGGGTAGGTACTGCTCGGCCCGCGCCACTCGACCCGGATCGCAGGAACACCCAGGCCAGGATTAGAACCGCCGTTATAGCTATAACTGCGACGATTGCCACAATCGCTGTTCGGTTTGTTCTGCGACTAGTTGAACGGGTAGTGACCTTTTCGAAGCCGGACGTCACGGGTACACCTGAGTCAGGCTCTGCCGTATCACGTTTCTCGGGTCTTTCTTCTGTGTTGCTCATCTCTTAATCAAGTTGGGGGCACCGATCGCGCGTTCAATTTCAACGTGCGCCTGATAAGTGCTGACCAGCGCCTCAATGTAGCCCGTCTGCACTTCAATGAAACGTCTCTGTTCAGCGATGACATCAAGCAATGACTTTGAGCCGAGCTCGTAGGTTTGTCGCACTACATCGAGATTAGCGTTCGCTTGTCCCTGAACACCCACTCGGTAAATCTCAGCAGCGCGTGCTACGCTTTGGTAACGCGCAAAAGCGGAGGCCACTTCGCGTTGTACGGTCAGTTCGGCAAACTCGCGGCGCTGTGTTGCCGCAGCTTTCTCAGCGACGGCGGCTACGATCGCGCCTTGTTTACGATTCCGAACTGGCAGATCAAGAGTGATGCCGACCGCGAGAGAATGAAATCTGCCCTGAATCGGGACCAATTGGCCGCTGGAATCGAAACCTCTCTGAGGAAAGCCAAAATTCATCAGCTCATATTTGCCCGTCACACTCGCGTCGATTCGTCCTTCACTCCGAGCGTGTGCAATGCGTGCGTCAGCCAAAGTCTCCAAGGTTCGAGCAGCTTGCAAATCGGGCCGCTCGCGCAGCGCCAGTTCTGATGAAATGGCCAGGGAAGGCCGCGGTTCGATTGAATGATCCAGATCTCCACGCAACCGCAAAGGCTCCTCGGTTCGCATGCCTATAAGATTGCGCAGCTCGAGCAGCGCCACTTCGACCTTTCCCTGACCGCTCTCTCTCATTGAGCGAATGCGATTAACCTCGACCAGCACCATGTTCTGTTCCAGAGGTGCCGTCCGGCCCTCGGTAACCCGAGCCGCCACCAGCCGGTATCCTTCGTCTGTTGTCAAAAGCAGATCTTCGGTGAATCCTAATTTCAGCAACTCACCCAAGGCCTCACCAAACTTAGCGCGGACTTCGGCAGCAAGAAGGCGTTCACGATCTGCCAGTAGGGTCTCCTTCATCTGTAATTCACGTTGCGCTACCAAAATGCGCGCTGATCGCCGTCCACCCCACTCCAGCGGCAACATCGCACCGACCATTGTGTCGTTGTCCGAGCCGTTTATCTGTTCCTTTCGTTCGATATCAAGTTGCGGATTCGAACGAAGAGACGCCTGCTGAACCAATCCACGTGCGGCTTCGATCTCATGACGAACCGCCGCCAATTCGCCGTTATGTGCCAGGGCGTAAGCAACCGCTTCATTAGCCGACAGTCCGGCTATTGGATCGTAGTATCGCGATAAGGACGATTGGGGTTTCTGTTGCGCAAGCATCGCAGATGTTCCCTGCGCCCACGTAGGCCCTGGACCGGACAGGCACTGAACAATCAGCGCGGACAAAACAATTAGTAACTTCTTAGGCATCAGTAAACCTCACTTCATTCCCTTGTTACAGACAACTTATGTCTGCCTTTCAGTCGGAGTTTGGCCGGCGGTCTCGTCGATGAAAACCTTCCGACTTTCTTTCGAGGTCCGCTCCTTCTCTTCTCTCTTTAGTGCGCGCGCGTGCAGCGAATAAAAGATCGCCGGTGTCACAATCAGGACGTGGAGAAGACTTGAAACCATCCCACCCAATACCGGCGTTGCAAGCGGCTTCATTACTTCAGACCCTGCGCCTGTGCTCCACATGATAGGCAAGAGACCGGCTACGACCGTTGAGACTGTCATCACCTTTGGACGAAGACGCAGCAGCGCACCCTCTGTCACCGCCTCCTTCAACGTTTGACGCGTTAGCGTTCCCACTTCCAGTTTCTTTCGCTCGACCGCTTCATTGAGGTAGATAACCATCACTACGCCCGTCTGCACCGCTGTACCGAATAACGCGATGAATCCGACCCAGACCGCCACCGAAAAATTGTAACCGAGCAGCCAAAGCAGATACACGCCGCCGGTAAGCGCAAAAGGGACCGTCATCAGAACGTGAGCTGCTTCCAGAACGGAGTGATAAGTGATGTAGAGCAATCCGAAAATGACAACCAGCACGATCGGAATGACAATCATCAAGGTTTGCCGCGCGCGCTGCTGATTTTCATACTGGCCGCTCCACGAAACGTAGTAGCCAGTGGGAAGTTGCACCTGGCGGGCGATCGCTTCCTTCGCCTGATCGACAAAGCTTCCCACGTCGCGGCCACGCACGTTTAGTAGTACTGTGCCGCGCAGCAATCCATTCTCGCTGGAGATCATTGTTGGACCTTCAACCGTGCGAATTTCCGCTAACTGAGAGAGCGGGATTGGTGCTCCGGTTGAAGACGAAATGGGAATCTGGCCCAGGGACTGCGGCCCACCCCGAAACTGCGGCGCATAACGCACGCGTACAGGAAATCGTCTGCGCCCTTCAATTGTTACGGTTAGATTGGTTTCGCCAATCCCCTTCTCAATTGTTTCCTGGATCATGCCTACATCTATTCCATATCGCGCCGCGGCTGTCCGGTTGATCTTTATGTCCACATAAGGAGCGCCGCTGATTTGCTCCGGATAGACGTCAACGGCGCCCGGCACAGTTTTGACCACTTCCGCAATTCGGCGAGAAGTTTCCTCCAGGATCTTGAGATCGTTACCGAAGATTTTGATGCCCACCTGCGAACGTATTCCGGTGGTCAGCATGTCGATGCGATTGATGATCGGCTGGGTCCAGATATTGGTTACACCGGGCATTCGCAACTTCTCGTCCATCTCCGCTATCAACTTCTCGCGCGTCATACCAGGCCGCCACTGCTCGGGCGGCTTCAGATGGACGATCGTTTCATTCATATTAACCGGCGCCGGATCGGTGGAGGTCTCAGCCCGGCCCGATTTGCCGACTGCCCACTCAACTTCAGAAAAACTCTTCAAGATCGCATCTTGCTTGCTTGTTATCTTGAGCGCTTCGTCGATTGAAATTGCCGGGTCAGTAACCGGCATGTACATAACATCGCCCTCGTTCAGAGGCGGCATAAACTCGTTGCCAATCCCTGTGGCCAGTACCAAAGCGCCCGCAAACAGAAGCGCCGCGACCGAAATTGTGATAGCGCGATGATTCAAGGCAAACCCAAGCGCCGGCCGATAGAGCGCCTGGAGGAACCGCATCACGGGGTTCGATTGTTCGGAGTGAAACTTCCCACCGAGGAGAAACGTGCAGAGCACCGGAACCAGGGTCACGGCAATTATGGTCGCGGCCGCCATGGCGAACGTCTTAGTAAAAGCCAGCGGATGAAAAAGCTTGCCTTCCTGACCAGTCAAAGCAAAGACCGGAATGAACGCGAGAATGATTATCGCCATCGAGAAGAAGACTGGCCGCCCAACTAAAGTTGCAGACTCCAATACGGTCTGCCAGACACGAGCCCTGTCTTTTGGGTCAACCTTATTTTTCTCGAGAAAACGAAAGGCGTTTTCTGTAACCACGATCCCCGCATCCACCAATACCCCGATGGCTATTGCTATTCCCGCCAGGGACATCAGGTTTGAGCTGATCCCCATGTACTTCATGAACAGAAAGGAAATCAGCACTGCGAGTGGTAAAGGAATCGTGACGATTAGGATGGAGCGAAAGTGAAATAAGAAAATGATGTGGGCCAGGGTCACCAGCAGCAGCTCTTCAATTAATGTTCGCTTTAAAGTGCCTGTGGCCCGGTTGATGAGCTGGGTTCGGTCATAAAAAGGAACGAGCCGCGCACCCTGCGGTAACCCAGGCTGCAGATCAGCAATCTTCTGCTTTACGGCGTCGATCACTTCGAGCGTGTTGACACCGTAACGCGCAATTACGACACCGCCCACCGCTTCCTTGCCATTCTTGTCGAGAGCGCCCGTGCGAAACGCGTTCCCGAGTTTCACCTCAGCCACGTTTCGCACATAAATCGGCACCCCGTTAGGAGCGCCTATCACGACGTTCTCTACATCTGCTACCGACTCTATAAGACCAATACCGCGGACGACTGCCCACGCGCCGGCTTGCTCGACCACATTGCCGCCCACGTTGTTGTTCGAGCGCTGCACGGCTTCGACGACGGTTGATAACGGAATAGCGTAGGCCCGGAGCTTGTTAGGATCTACGTCCACCTGATACTGCTGAACGTAACCACCTACCGAGGCAACTTCGGCGACGCCGGGCACTGAGTTGAGCTGGTAACGAACAAACCAGTCTTGCAAGCTGCGCAGGTCGCGTAGATCCATCTGGTCGCTTTCAATCGTGTACCAGAAGATTTGACCCACTCCCGTGGCATCAGGACCAAGCGTCGGGACCACGCCTTCGGGTAGTTGCTTAGTGACCAAATTCAACCGTTCCAGGACGCGTGTGCGAGCAAAATAGAGGTCAACGTTGTCCTCGAAGATGACGTTGATCATGGAGAAGCTGAAGGCCGAGCTCGCGCGTACGACCCGCACGCCAGCAAGCCCCTGAAGGTTTGTCACCAGGGGATATGTCACCTGATCTTCAACCTCCTGTGGCGAGCGACCCGGCCAATCAGTGAAGACGATGACCTGATTGTCCGAAAGATCCGGAATCGCGTCGATCGGGGTGCGCAGCAGCGCCCAGTAACCCCATACCGCCAGACCGATGTAGAGCACGACGATCAGTCCGCGGTTCCGTAAGCTGAACTCGATGAGCCGGTGAATCATTGGTTAATTGTTATTCGGTTATTGAGCGGTTACCGGAAACGACGCCTGTCCACGTCCCTTTGGGCCGTCGTAAGTAATTTGCACTTTCCACTCGCCCGCCATCTCGATGTTGGCCTTACCGCGGTAAACACCTGGTGTGTCAGTAGTGGTAAAAGTTGCCCCATCGTTCATCGCCGGCATTGTTCCCATCTGAGCCATGTGGAAGGTCTGGGCAACCGACCCCACATCAACAGGCTTGCCTGAAGTGTCGGTGAACGTAAGGGTAAACTCAGTGTCTCCGTGCTTGAGCACACCATCACTTGTTGCCAGTGACACTGTCAGGTTATTCCCCGCTGACGCGCTCTTGATGACTTTTCCAGTCTCAGTGGTTTTAGAACCACAAGCCACGGTTAAGATCACTAATCCTATAAAACTTAACGCGATTGCGAATTTGATCATCTTTCTAACCCTCCAAGTTTAATGACTGAGAAAAAAATTTGGCGCCTGCGCAGCAAGCAATACCACTACGCAGACAACTGTGCGACAAACCCAAAGCCGCAGCGCGAAACTCTTGCCTTCCGAAGCTGCGAAAAGAGCGGGCGAACTATCTGCGCGACAGTTCGGTACGGCTCTCCTCATCGCTTCAGGGCGGCAAGAAGACACACTGCGGCTTTAGGGTGTTAGATCAGGAGTGCGAGATTACGAATATAAGCGGGATTTGAACTTCCTGGCGGGCTATGCGCCCAACATGAAATAAGAACCGGAATCGGCTCAGTCGCCGGTGGCTGGACCAGCGCGGGGTGAATGGCAGTTGCGAGAACCGTTGAACTCTTCGGCACTTGGACGCCAGATGGTCCGGTGGTTCCTGATTGCGGACAGTTCACCACGCAGCATACTCGGGCGGAGGCCACGTCTGTCTCGTCGCCATGACCTTGCGCGGTTTTGCAACAATCCATGCCGCTCATACCGTGCATGGCGCACTTCTCTTCGTTGGAGTGCAGCGGCATGCCAGAGAGCACACTCGCACCGAGCGTCACGATCAGGAACAGTGATGTAGTCCACTTAGCCATCGCCATCGCCAACTGTAGTTACCGGTAAGAACGTTGTCAAGGACAAGGTCAACCGCCACTTACTGATTCTCCCGGCAAGGTTTGTAGTTGTTCGATTCTATCCAACACGGCTTCGGTCAAGATTTCCACCTCTTCAGGGCTGTAGTTGGCCGCGCGAAAGGAATCTGTGATTTGGTTCCTGCTTAGGCGCGACAGCCAGCTACCTATCCATCTGGCCTGAGCGACTGTGATGTCGTCAAAGATCTCCCTCTTCTTTCCGCCATAACGGAAGTTGACGATATTGCCCTTTACTCCTTCAACGAACTTAGCTTTTTGGTAATCTTCAGGATTATTGCGGCTGCGTGTTATTCGCCAGAAAAGCGGCAGGCTTCCTGTCTTGCCAAACGTCGCTCCAAGGTCGCTGATAATGTAACGCAGTTTGTTAGTTCCCCGGACTGATATAATCTGGTTGTTGGAGTCCTTGATGTCCCAATTATCCAGGAGCTATCAAAACATTTAGAGTTCGACGCTGTTTTTCTCCAAGCATGTAGGCACCTCATATAGCGATCAAGTGAGAATTCCAGGGGGGAAAGCAAGTGTGATTTTGACGAACGCATCTTACAGTCAGACTTTTGTTCGCCGCAACAAACCAGGTGGGTTCCGTCATCTCTAAGCGCTGACATTTGCCGACGCCGTGCGCACGCGTGAGGGTTTGCCGAATTCCGTCCAGGCAAAATGCACCTCGTCGTCTAGCCGTGCCATCCGTGGGAAGCCGCTGGACCGTGAGATATCGGTTTCAGCGATGACCGATACTGGGCCGAGTGCACCGTCAGGTCGGATCCGGCGCACTTTGATCGCGCCACCCTCTGCCGTGCCGGACATCCAGCATACAAGTGCGGAGCCATCGGCCAAGAGTAAGACGTCAACACGCCCCGTAGCTTCACCGTCATCTACCTGGATTGGAGCACCGAACGTCGCTCCAGCATCGCCTGAAAACGCGACCTTCGCATGCGGCTGATCACTGGCTTCCGTGAACCAGGTCACGGCCACGCGCCGACCATCAGCAGCGACCGATGGGCCATTGACTGGGCATCCGTTGATCTCCCAGTTGTCCGAATGTACCGGTCGAGGTGCCCCCCAAGTGCCGTTGCCCTGTCTTACAGAATAGATGTCCCGGACCTCAGTTTGGGAGCGGTCACGGTAAACCGCAATGGCGCCTTCACTAGTGAGCGCGGCTGAAGTTTGGCAACACTCGCACACGCGTTCGTCGAGCTGCGCCTCGTCGGAGAGATTGCCGTTCGCATCGATAGCGGCGTACCGCAGGGTCATGCTCTCAGACGAAGGTGTATGGCCATCATGTTCCTCCTTCGTGTTCTTCATATTACGACCATCGAGCCATACCGCGCCCACGCGCCCGTCCGGGAGTGGTATCAGCGAGACGAAACCGTGCTCGGTTTGCGTATTATCCAAATGAGGAACGATGGGTTTACTCCAGGTCTTGCCGCCGTCTTTCGACCTGGCGATGTTTACGTCGTAGGCGTAAGTTCCGGACCCGCTCTTTACCAGCCAGTGTGCGGCTAGTGAATTGTCTTGCAGGGCAATGACGGAGGGAAAGTCCGCCCAGTTAACAAACCAGTTCTCACCGTCGGCAACGGTGCGCGCCTCAGACCAGCCTTGTCTGTCTCGCGTTGCGGTTCGCAAGGCATAACGTTTGGCACCAATCTTTTCTACCCAGCTAAGGATGATCCGCCCGTCGTGAGTAGCGTTGAGTTCCGGCTCGCGGCTATCGCCGGCTGTCGGGGATTCGCTGGCACGAACGATTAGCGGCTGATCCGGTGAGGCAACTGAGCTCACAGCACTCTGAGAAGATGAAGATTCGGGGATGCTTCGACTACATCCGAAAACGAGACACCCAAGTAGTATCAGTGAACAGACTCGAACATTGCACAAGATTTTCATACCTGGCGACGGTCTCCCTATGTTGGATTCAAAGCCGAAAGCGAGAACATTAATCTTTGCTAGATAATTCGTTGATCAAATCTTCCCAGGCCAGCTTCTCACGCGCAGGATGAAAAAGGAAAACCAGGTTTCTACCCCGCGATCTTAATTCCGCCAGATATTCCCGGCAAGTCTCCGCACGCGTCAAAAGATGCGCAAGCTCCTTCGTATCACCGACTCCGAAATAGCCCGGGAAATCTTCACCCAGAATGCCAACATTGCCATCGATACGCGACGCTAGAATGGGTACAGAAGCTACTATCGCTTCTGACAGCACGTTGGCTCCTCCTTCCATGCGGGATGAGAGTACACAGAGATGGCTCTTCGATAAGATGCGGCGGACGCGTGATTGCGGCTGCTCACCAAGCCATTGGTAGCGTTTATTAACGCGCATTTCCTTGCGCGCTCTGTTCGCCATTGCCTCGTTCATTGCCCTGCCTACTTGCAAGACACGAATCTGTGAAGAATCAGGAACCATTCGCGCCGCCATTGCAGCGCGAAAAGGATCCTTCACAGCACGCAGGTGACCGATTACAGATACATTAAAGATGTTGCTCGTGCGCTCGCCGGGTGTACGCATGTTAGTCGTTGGCTTTGCTGACTTCTTACTCGTGACTGCTTGTCGCCGCATGTCTTCCACTGACTGATAAATTACGCGAATCTTGTCTCGCAAGTCTGGCCGCAGTTCTTCGATAGCTTTCGGTTGTAACACGATGATTGCGGTAGCGATATCAAGGGAATTCGCTGCGAGACGATTGCTTCGAATATCGCGATAGAGATCTGTTCCAGTGAGAGCGACGATGATCGGGGCTTCGATATTCTTGCGACGAAAGCGGATGATCGATCGATGGCTGCGCCGAGCGTGCAAAGCGATTAGCAGATCACACTGCTCACCATCGTACGCTTGTGAAATCGAGACGCGGTTGCCGAGTTCTCTCAGAATTTTTGCCCAGCGAACCGCAGTGATCCGGTTTCCGTAGCGTGAGTCCGGAGGAGCCGGCGTAACTATTACAATCCTCATTCTTATTTTAGTTACAAGGCGCAGGTGCGGAACCCGGCACATACGTCGCGTCGGTCAGGTGTGTAGAAGTTCCGATAGGTGTTATGAATAAGGCGTGAACGAGTCGCCCAACAACCGCCGCGTAGCACTTTGTGATTACCAAACCACGGCTCGGAATACTCTTTGTAAGGGCCAGCCACGAATCCGGGATAGGGGTTGAAGTCGCTCGCCGTCCATTCCCATACGTTGCCAATCATCTGCCGGCACCCGAACGCGCTGTCACCTGCGGGGAACGCGTCAACCGGCATGCATCCCATCGCGCGCCAATCAAGATTTGCTCGATTCGGAGTAGGCGTGTCGTTGCCCCAGGGATATCGTCGCTTGTGCTCTCCAATGCCTCGACCTTTAGTTGTTGGCTCTACACTGGCGGCCAACTCCCATTCCGGTTCCGTCGGAAGACGCCGACCGGACCAGCGACAGTAGGCATCAGCCTCGTACCAGTTGACGTGGATCACTGGCAGACGCTCATCAAGCGCGACCCATTCGTCGAAGGTGCGCCGCAACCAGCGACCGTTTCCTTCGCGGCGCCAGTAGACCGGATGTTCCGCGCGAACGCTCGCGCGCCACTGCCAACCTTTTGCCGTCCAGAGATCGCTTCTTCTATAGCCATCGTCTTCAACGAAAGCCTTAAATTCAGCATTGGTCATTGCGGTCTTTGAGATCGCAAAAGGGCCAATCTCAACTTCGTGTGCCAACTGTTCGTTATCGAAGACGAACCCCTGTTCGGAGTTGCCGCCGAGAGTGAATTCGCCGCCAGGTATTTCTGCGTCGCCTGTCAGATAATCGTCGGTTTGAAGGAGGTGAGTTTGCTCCGCGACATCGTCACCCTGCTTTAGCGCACTGCCGATGGCGGGTGGGGAATAACTCAGAGTCTGACGTGTGTAAGTGATCGCTTCGTCGTGCATCTGTTCGTGTAACAGCACCAGATTCAGAAAGTAATCCTGATCGTAGCCTTCAGCGTCTCTCAGGATATGGCTCCCGCAACTGGTCTGCTCGATTACCCGCTCCAGAACTTGCCGCATATAAGCCACGGTTTCGTCTCGATCAAGTAATGGCAAATCCCAACGAGTGTCGTGCGCAACCCGCGCTGAATCGTAAAGCTCGTCACCGTGTTTGAGAATCGGCGGCTGGCTACCGAGGTGTCGTAAGACCCAGAACTCCTGAAACCATGCTAAATGACCAATCTCCCAGCGGAGCGGATTCACGATTTGCAAAGCAAAACCCAACAACTGAGCGTCGTTCAGGTCAACGACAAGCTCCAGCGTGCGCGCGCGAGTTTCTTGCAGCGTTTCAATCAATAGGGTGTTCGTAATTCTTGGTTGAGTCCTCAACACCAGTCATCCTTAACCGAACGGAAGTTGAACACCAGCGAACTTCCAGCGTTGCTCTTACGCGGCCATGGCCATAAAGAGATTATTAAGTGACTCTGCCAGCGTAGGGTGCGCGAATATAGCATCCTGAAGGGTCGTGTAAGGCAGGCGAGCCATCATCGCAATCTCAAACATAGCCATCAACTCACCACCTTCGATGCCAAGCACAGCGCAGCCTAATATCTGTTTTGTTTTAACGTCAACCACCGCCTTCATGAAGCCCCGAGTCTCGCTCATTTCGATGGCCCGGGCGACGCGAGTCATCGGCAACTTCGCCACGCGAATGTCCAAACCCTGATTCCTGGCTTCTGTTTCGGTGATTCCAATCCGACCCAGCTGCGGATCTATGAAGACTGTGTAAGGGACTAGCCGCCCTTTCGTGGTTGCATGACCGCCTTCAAGCAGATTTGCGCGCAGGATTCGAAAGTCGTCGTAAGAAATATGCGTAAAAGCTGGACCACCTTGAACGTCACCCAGAGCATAGACTCCCGCTACGTTCGTCTCGAGTTGATCGTTCACCTTGATAAAGCCGTGCTGGTTAGTTTCCACTCCCGCCAACTTCATGTTTAGCCGATCCGTGTTCGGCCGTCGTCCGACAGCAACCAGCAAATTGGATCCTTCTAATATGGTTTCTCTTCCCTTTATTCTCACTGTCAGGCTTAAGCCGGCGTTATCTCCTTTAGCGAGAACTGCCTCAGAGTTCAAAAGCACTTTGATTCCGTCTTCCTCAAGTATCCTGGCCACTTCGTCAGCCACATCCGGGTCTTCACGACTCAACAGATGATCGCCGCGATGCACAATCGTTACCTGACTACCAAACCGGCGGAACATCTGGCTGAATTCCAACCGCCACCCATCACCAGCAGGTGCTCAGGCAGCGTTTCGAGTTCCATAATTGAACTCGAATCCAGACTCGCAACCGTGTCTAAGCCAGGAACGGGCGGCTTTGCGGGACGGGCGCCGGTGTTAATGAAGATGCGTTCAGCTGTAAGCAGACGCGTCCCACCTTCACTTAAGAGAATCTCAAGTGACTTCGGTCCGAGAAATCTCGCCTCGCCTTTTATTAGCTCAAGTCCATCAGTCTTCTCGATGTTTTGAAGCACTCCGTCATGAAAGCTTTCAACGATTTCCTTCTTGCGGCGTCGAACTGCCGACATGCTGACCGTCACTGGCCCACTATCAACGCCATAATCTGTACTCCGCCTCGAAAGGTACGCAACGCGCGCGCTTGCCACCATTGTTTTCGTGGGCGTGCAACCCACGTTCACGCAAGTGCCGCCAACGTGGTTTCGCTCGACGATGGCTGTTTTCAACCCCGCCTTGGCAAGGGCGATCGAAAGCGGGGTTCCCCCCTGGCCTGAGCCAATCACAATTGCTTCATAAGGTTCAGCTTCCATGACTAGCTCGTTTGAAATGGTTTTCCGAATAGACCGCAAATTCTTTTCCTGGCGCGGCAAGCTCAAAGACTTCAACAAACTCGTCGTTGTTTAGAATTCTGTAAGTCTCTCTCGCCCTAAAGCCCGACGGAAGATTCTTACACGTCGCATCATTGGATCCTGTCGCTTTGAATCAGATTCCTGATGATCAATGGCTCAAGTGCAGCTATTTCGGGGCATAGGCGTAGACAGTACCGCTTCGGGTCCCTATATAAAGAATCTTGTCATCGCCGCCTATTCCGCCAATAGGGCCGGTAAACTTATCCGCCCAAACCCGTGACCCGTCTGACAATCGGAACGCAACGACTTCACCGTCTTCGGTTCCCACAATAGTTGTTTCTCGCCACAAGTACGGTTGCGACGAAGACCATGGTTTGGTCCATTCTTGTGTCCAGCGCGGTTCTCCCAATGACTTTGGAAGAGATGCGAGTGTTCTATCACCCACATGAGTAATGACCGAATCTTGGCTTATGACAAAGGCCCAATATATCCCCGCGTCAGGAGCAAATTCTGAGATTACTTCCCCGTTCTTGGCATTCAGTTGATAAATCCGCTTATTGGCGGATCCCACGTATAAAGAGCCGCCAGAGATAGCGAGAGAGCCTGAAATCCGAGCACCGAGATCCTTTTCCCAAAGTCTCTTTCCGGACTTGGAATCTAAAGCGTAGAGCTTTCCATCCAATCCGCCAAAGTACACCCGATTAGCTTCAACTACCGGTGAGACGTTGCCGAAAAATTCATCGTTTCGGTTGCCTGAGCGAAAAGACCATTTGAGCTGTCCTGTTTTCAGGTCGAGACAGATTAGTTCATCATCAAACGTGACCGCGTACAAATTATTGTTCAGGCGAACAATGTCAGTGGGCACTCCGCGACCAGCAGAATACTTCCATCGAACTGTCCCAGTGGTTCTATCAAAGGCGTAGACATTTCCAATACCGGTAGGTGGTGACCCGCCGTCGGTGCCGGTGATAACGAGATCATCCGTGATCAGCGGACTTCCGTGGAAGTTGTTTTGATCACCATCTTTGCGAATGTTGTAACTCCACTTCACCTGCCCAGTGGTTTTGTCGAGGACATAAAACGTACCGGCACAGGAACCGATAAAGAGTACATTGCCCGCAACTGCGGGACTCGCGTGAATTCAACCACCGGTTTCAAATTTCCAAAGCTGTTGGCCCTTACTTTCATTAAGAATTACGCCTGCGGACTGTGGTGTTCTTCGCAATGATGAGCAAGCTACGCTCGGGTTGGCTACGAGAGTCCTAACGACAAAAAGGCCAACAGCCGTAAGCGGCTTTCGCTGGAATAAGCGCGGTATTTAGTCAACATCTCAACCTCCTTCGCTTTCCGTGAGCAGCACATTATCGTTTCGTGGCGTCGCGATCAATTGGTTTGGTTCCAGTAACGATAATCATCTGCGCGGGAAACTTCATTTCATTGATGGGGAAGAACTCTCAGGCGGCTTCCTCTACCTCTTGCGCCGTCTGTTCCTTCTCTTCGTCCGACAGCATGTTTAGCTTCTCTCTGAGGGTGCCCGACGTTTCAGACCGCAGCTCCCAGAACCCAGCCGGAGAGATTGGCGCTTCAATATGAAATCTCAGCACCCGCTCCTTGACTGAATCCGCTCCAGCATCTCGAAGAGCAGCAGCAAGCGTACCAGGCTCAGCGAACCTGAACGTGTCCGAGGCAACTAAAGTAGAATGAGAAATAATTGTGCTGGAACTATTGTTCGTGATCTTTAGCTATGTCAAGACTGCCGATGTTAACTTCCCTAAGGTGAAGGTGAAACCTGATTGCTCAGCCTTTGATTTATTCTTGCAAAGGCGCTGCTGCAGAATGTTCGTGATAAGTTACGCATAGCACAAAATTCATGTCCCACTTCAGCGAGGAACAGATAGAACAATTCCATCAGGATGGGTATCTGATGGTGACCGGACTGTTCGATGCCGAAGAAATGGATTTACTCATGCGTATCGCCAGGGGTGACCAGCAAATACAGCAACAAGCTCATGAGCGATTTGACCTGTCGAGTGGCCGGACTAAGTTATGGATTACGGGTTCGTTGGACGATGACATTTACAGCGCTTTTGTTCGCTGCCCACGCATTGTTGAACCCATGGAGCAAGTTTTGGCTGGAGAAGTTTATCATTACCATCACAAAATGATGCTCAAAGAGCCTTTCGTCGGTGGCGCCTGGGAGTGGCACCAGGACTATGGTTACTGGTACGACAATGGATGTTTATTCCCTTACATGGCGAGTTGCTTGATCGCGATTGATCGCGCAACAACTGCGAACGGCTGCCTACAGGTAATCAAGGGTTCGCATCACCTGGGCCGTCTAAATCATGAACGAGCCGGCGAGCAGAAAGGCGCTGAGCTGAAGCGGGTAAACGAGGTACTTAGTTATTTAGAGTTGGTTTCGTGTGAGATGGAACCGGGAAGTGCCCTCTTCTTTCACTGCAATCTGCTTCACCGCTCAGATGCGAATCACAGCCCGAATCCGCGTTGGTCCCTCATCTGTAGTTACAACGCCGCGCGCAACCCCTGTCAGGAAAAGCTAAACCATCCCAGCTACCAGCGGCTTGAGAAGTGGCCCGATGCTAAGATCAAAGAGATTGGATTGCGCCAGTTAGACATTGCCAGGGATTAATTGATCAAAAATGACCTCTTACTCAAACAACCTCAGGTCACTGAGTAACCTCAAGGTAAGGAAGGCGGACCCTGTCCCCGCCTAGCTGCAAGATCACTCAACTCACTAAATACATTCCAGTTCACCTGCAGACGATCTCGCCAAACCTTTTCGGAATATGAAAATCTGCTTGTAGAGTCGGCGACCACGCCAGATCGGCGGGCTTGGGAAAGCGCTCCCCACGAAACAGGTTCATCCGCCAGCGATCTCCGGGTTTGGGCGGGCGATGGGGCGCGGTCACGATGTCTTCCATCGGTAGAGCCATCTCGCACGTCCATTCCTTGTCCCCACCCTTGCCGTCCACAGTGCCAAACACCTGCACTCCCCAACGCAGCTTTTCGCTGTTCCAACTTTCGTAATGCAGTGGCTTACGTGCGGCCAGCATATAGAGGTCGAGGATGGTGCCCAGTGGATTCACCTCCAACTCGATATAACCTGGCTGGAGCGGATCAGCCTGAAGGAAAACTTCCACCACTTCCTCCTCCCACAAATGCTGATCCCGACGCTTCATGGTTGACCAGATGTTGTCGTCTACGGCGCGGAAAGCGAAGTATAGGAAGTTGTCGTCGTATAGCACGCGCGCTTCGGTCTTGTACATACTCTGCGAACCATCCAGGTTGTTGACGAAATCGCCGACGAGCGGGGCCTTCGCCCATGCCCTATCGTTAAGTTTGCCATCGACCTTAATCGGGATTGCTGTGCGCCGAACCTCATACACTGGCACCCGCGACTCCTGACCGTTGGCCGCGAGGGTTACCAAAATTACAACGCCAAGGGCCAACGGTAAGCTTTTGTTTTTGCTGACCATTCTTTTCATCAGAGTCTTTTCATCAGGGTCTTTTCATCACAGTTCCGCTTCCGGCACCGTCGCGAAAGGCCACTGCTTTGTATGTCGCGACCAGATGACGAATGCCAGCAGACCCAGCACCAGGGTTCCCATGCCGAAGAGGATGATGGGCCAGGCCGTAGTCGCGAACACAAAAATCCAGCCGCCAAGTGCTATCAGGTTCGGAAGTGGGTAGAACCAGATTCGATACGGGCGACTCATCTCTGGCTGGTTCCTCCTCAGCAAGCTCACAGCAAGAATCTGGCTGACGAACTGGACCAGAATTCTCGTCGTGATCAACGCATCAATCACCATGCCGAGCGAGAAGAAGCTGCAGATGATCGCGATAACGCCGATTACGACGAGGGAAACGTAGGGAAAATTCTTCTTAGGATGAAGCCGACCAAAGATTTTGAAGAAGTAGCCGTCGACGGCCGCCGCGTAAGGCACGCGTGAGTAGCCCAGGAGCAGCGCGAATACTGATCCGAATGCGGTCCATAACACCATCGCCGTAAACACTGTCGCTACACCGGCGCCATAGACTTTTTCCATGAAGATAGACACGATAAAGGCCGAGTCGGGATGCTGGTCGGCCGGCACGAATTCGCGCCAGGGCACGACACCGATAATAGAGAAGTTTATTGCGATGTATATCAACGCGACGACGATCACGCTGATGATGATCGAGCGCGGAATGGTGCGGCCCGGATTGCGTACCTCTTCGCCGATATAACAGATGTCGTAGTAACCAAGGTAGTCATATATCCCGATGCGCGTGGCCGCGCCCAGCCCAAGGAAAAAGCCGAGCGAGAAGTTAAACGCGCCGGGCGGAAAGTCGAAGGCCAGACGCGGATCGAAGTTGAGCGCGCCAGTGACGATAACCGCGAGCGCGGTCAGTAGGGTTCCGGCCCACAGACTGATGGTGAGTTTGCCGATGAATGTGATCTTTCGGTAGAGCAGGAACATGTTCAGTAGCCCCAGGCAAGTAATTATGACGATTGACTCTACCCTAGTAATGCCCTTCCAAATGTAGCCGAGATACAGTGTGAAGCCGATGTAGCCGGACGCGATCTCCAATGGGCCGCTCAGAATGAACTGCCAGATAAAAAGGAAGCCCATTAGACGCCCAAACGTTTCGCGACCATAACCCTCGCGGAGGTAAACGTAACTGCCGCCCGAGCCCGGCATGGCTGCGCCGAGTTCGCTCCAAATCATCCCGTCTGAAATGGTAATGAGCAGAGCTACGAGCCAGCCCAGCATGGCCTGCGGGCCGCCGAGCGTTGATAACAGCAACGGGATCGTGATGAAAGGTCCGATGCCGATCATGTTCGACATGTTGAGCGCGGTGGCTTCAAGCAAGCCGAAACGTCGCAACAGATGTGGCTGTTTTTCGTCTTGGCTATCTTCTTGTTCAGTTTTCATTTTTCTCGATGACGGGGCAGTAGGCCGACCATAAGGAGGGCTCCAATGCTGCGGATCGAGCCCTGCCTAGCAGGCGGCATACTACTTTCCCAACGCTTCCTAATTTCATCCGTTCGAGGACGATCCACTAAATCTCACTAAATAACACTAAAGGCATTTCGTGCTTTTTAGTGTGATTTCGTGGATCGTTCGCCTGCCCTCAACTGCGGTTTCAAGTAGGACACCACTTCTGGGACATACTTTTGGGTTCTATTTATTGCCACCGCTGCGGACGCCACGGCCGAGCGACGAAGAATTGCTTTTGAGTTTAGTCGCTGCCATCCAGGTCGAGTAATCAGTCCCCTGCCCACCGACCAACTGCGGATCGCCCTTGCTAAACCCTGACTCGCGATTGGGATCTGCTAGCCCGCCGATGGGTACGTCGTGGCCACGGTTGAAGAAAGTATTGTCGCGGCGGTCAAACCGCACGACCGTTGTGCCTTGGCCCGCAATCTGATAGAGCATCGTCTCGTCGACGACTCCGGAAAGGATGAAGATATTATTCCTCAGAGTCAGATCTTCGGTTCGCGTCAGACGGACCGAACGCCCGCATCCTTTGGCCGGGCTGTCAACTTCGTTTCCCGGGCGAACCAGCAACACGCCCCGCTCACCGATGCCGACGAACGTGTTGTTGACGATGCTCGCGTTCTTCGCCGCCCAGATCGACACGGGTTCGACCGGCCGTTCGCCCGGTCGCGTGGAGACGACCAGGTTATCGCGCGCCGTCATGTCATAAGACTCAAAGAACGCGAACGAGCAAGGGTCACCGAAGCGCCCGTCGATAAAGAGATCAGGATCAGTCGAGCCGCCCGAGAAGGCTGCGCCCGAGTTATCAATAAAGACGTTAGCCTCGATCAGTACCCTGCGGCCCCCGCCTTTACTAACTACCCCTCGATGACAGTTACGGATCAGATTGCGACGCACGATCACATCGTCGCTGCAGGGAAGATCGATAGCCGGCTTGCGCTGGAAATTCTTACCGTCAAACAGCTCGCAGTCTTCTATCGTGATGTGGTGGGCCTGGTTGAACTTGATCAAATAGAGCCGGTGATCGTCCTGCAGAGGATCGTAGGCAGGCGTACAGCCGGAGGGCGGACATTCATAATGAATCTTCGAATTGCGAACGGTGATGTGACTGGTCCAGAGCGATCGGTCATACCAGGCCGCGGTATGTCCACCGGGCGGGTCGTTGGTCTTGACCTTGTTGTAGGTGTCTTCGGGCTCATACACGCTATCGCCGTGAATGCCATTACGGCGGCGGTTGAGCTTCTTGCCCGCCTCGTCCGTGTAATAGGGGTTTGGCAAAATCTCGAACCCGTCGATCACAATCCCGCGCGCCAGATGAAAGCGAACGTGGTCAATAACAACACCGTGTTTGGTCTCGGCGCGGATGGTTAGCGGGTTCGTTGGATCATAGCGATAGATGCCGACGGATTCGGCCGGCACTCCTGTAGGAACTGGTTGAGTGGGGTCGCCGGGTTCCCGTTGGTCAGCCATCGTCAAGATTAGTTTAAGCCCGCCCCAACTGCCCTCTCGTCCCGCTTTCCGGTAGTCGCCGTTCTTGGCAATGATCGTGTCCCCACTCCCCGCGTGACGCAAGGCAACCCGCCAGGATTTGTAAGGAAGTTTGTAGCTGCCGTCCCCGCCCGTGTCGTTACCATCGAGCAGATGAACGTAGACCGTTTTGCCCTTACCTTGAGCGACGCCGCAAATGAGCAGCAACGCTGCGGCCACTGCGAATGCCGAGATACATAATGAACTGGTGTTTCCCTTCCTCAATTATCGCCTCCACCTACGCCACTCACCCATTGCCCGTTCAGCATCACGCGCTTGATTCGGCGCATGTCGCTGATCTTCTTTTGTGGCTCGCCTTCGACAAGCACCAGGTCTGCGAGCTTTCCCGATTCGATACTTCCCAGCCGGTCGCTCACGCGGAAGAACCGTGCGTTCTGCGTCGTACCGGCAACTATGGCTTCCATCGGCGTCAGTCCGGACTCGACGAGCAACTCGAGCTCGCGTTGATAAGCCCAACCACGCTTAGCGTGCGGCACGTCAGAATGAGACCCGACAACAACGCGCGCGCCAGCAC
>JBPCIQ010000200.1:0-14250 GCA_051006135.1 Pyrinomonadaceae bacterium
GCCTTGAAGAGCGCGTAGGTATTGTCGCGGTTGACCCTTCGAGTCCATTTTCTGGCGGCGCCATTCTCGGCGATCGCATAAGGATGCAAGCCCTGGGTCTCGATCGGGGGGTTTTTATCCGGTCGATGGCAACTCGCGGCAACATGGGAGGTCTTGCTCGAGCCACAGTCGATGCGGTGTCAATACTGGATGCCGCAGGATATGCAAAGGTGATCGTCGAAACGGTCGGTGTGGGCCAGGATGAGGTTGAGATCGTCAAAGCCGCTGACGTCTGCGTAGTTGTGCTTGTGCCGGGAATGGGCGACGATATTCAGGCAATAAAGGCCGGCATTATGGAGATCGGCGACATCTTTGTGATCAATAAGGCGGACCGGGAAGGCGTTTATGCCACCGAGAAGGAGTTGGAAGCATTACTCTCGCTGTCCAGCCGCGAGAATGGCTGGGAGCCGCCAATCATCAAGACAATTGCCACCGAGAGCAAGGGCATCGTCGAGTTCGCTGCCGCCGTGCAGGCTTATCGCGACTTCCATTTTCAGACCGATCTGGGCAGTCAGCGGCGACGGGCGATAGCCCGGTGGCGAATACTTGAGCTTTTGCGAGAAAAACTGGTTTCGCAAACCCTGGCTTCCGATTCAGCATCTGAAAGACTCGACCGTCTGGCAGGTGAGGTTGCCACGCGACAGCGAGACCCTTATTCTGCAGTCGAAGAACTGATAAGTCAGAAGTCAGTGGTCAGTGGTCAGTAGTCAGTGGTTAGTGGTTAGTGGTCAGTGGTGGTCAGTAAGTGCCGGAAGAACGAATAACTAACTACGAATAACTAACTACGAATAACTAACTACGAATAGCCTAACTACGAATAACCTAACTACGAACAACTGACAACGAACAACTGACTAACGCACAAACATGAAAATCGACCATATCGGTATTGCGACACGCCAGCTCGAGGAAGCGACTGCGGTCTGGCGCGATGCTTTGGGCCTGGAGGTGGATTCGACGGAAAAGATCGTCGAGCAGGGCGTTCGCATCGCCATGCTTCCGATAGGCGAAACGCACATCGAACTACTCGAGCCCCTGGGGCAGGACTCACCTGTCGGGAAGTTTCTTGAAAAACGCGGACCTGGCCTTCATCATATCGCCGTCCGGGTAAATGACATTCGCGGGACACTGGCACAACTGAAAAAAACTGGCGCGCGCTTGATTGATGAAACACCACGCGTTGGCGCAGGCGGTTGTCTCGTAGCTTTTATTCATCCCTCATCAGTTAATGGCGTGCTGCTGGAATTGGTGCAGCACCCCTAGAGGCTTAGTTCTAAATAATCGAAAGGAAAGTGCTTTGAAATCAACAACAAAAGCTTGGATTGCGGCAGCCGTCGCAGTTGTGTTTTCTATCGGATTGATTACCTGGCAGGTTAAGGCCCGGCGAGCCGACGCTGTTAACCTCACCGGAGAGGATATGGCCCTCGTTGCCGACGACCAGCCACCTCAGTTTCGTGCCCGTCTCGCTTCGGATGAGGCGGCCCGCAAAGACTTTGCGGAAAACATTCGCAGCCTGCTGGCCGTTGCCGAAGAGGCACGTGTCAAGGGAGTTGCTAACAAGCCCGACATTAAGCGACAGCTTGACCTAGTGCGAGCTGTAGTTATTGCTGAAAATCACTTCAAGTCGCAGGGCGCCGCCACCGGCGCGCCGAATGTTTCAGATCAGGAAGTAGAAGAATTTTTCAAGCAGCCGGGTAATACCGAGAAGTTCGATCAATTCATAAACGACGCTAAGGCAAAGAATCCTCAATTGGCGAGTGGGCAGATACCGGAAGAACAGATCAAGCAGGTGCGACGTCAACTAGGTCAGGTGCTGATCGGTGAGCGTAAGGGAATTGCAGCGGGTGTTGACAAACAGCGCGTCGTGCAATTGCAAATCATGCTTGAGCAGGCCCGCATACTTGCCCAAACGTACGCACAGGAGCAGTTGGCGGAGAAGATGAAGGCAACTGATCAAGAGATCGAGGCCTACGTGGCCCAGCATCCGGAGCTTGACCTGAAACAAAACCGCGGGAAGGCGGAAGAAGTCTTGAAGCGGGTGCGTGCGGGTGAGGATTTTGCGAAACTGGCGCAAGAGTTTTCAACCGATCCCGGAAGCAAAGTAAAAGGCGGTGACCTCGGATGGTTTGGACAGGGCCAGATGGTGCCAGAGTTTGAAAAGGCTGCGTTTGCGCTGAAGCCCGGCGAGGTCAGCGACATCGTGGAAAGCAAATTTGGCTACCACATCATCAAACTCGAAGAACGTCGCGACAAGGATCAGGAAGGTAAACCCGGGGAGCAGGTCCATGCCCGTCATATTTTGATTGGCGAAGGTGGACAAGCTGACAATCCGCTTGGCCCTCCAAAAAGCGGGCGCGACAAAGCGCGAGCCGCGGTAGAACAAGAGAAGCAAAAAAAGGTCCTCGACGAGATCAAAAAGCGCTCGCATGTTGCCGTTGCGGATAACTTTCAGGTAAAGATGCCGGACCCGCAGCAGCAGCCCGCAATGCCTCCAGGATTCTCTCCCGAGGAGCACCCCGCCGACGAGGCACCTCCACCTGCGCCACAGGGGAAAGAGAGAGCGAAACCTGCAGACTCCAAGCCGCGCAGCAAATGAAGGCGCGCTTTTAGTATCCGGGTCTCCGCCGTTTCGCAGAACTCCGTGCTCCGTGGTGATCAATGGGAGAACTCGTATCACCACCGAGGCACGGAGTTTTACTGGGATAGTCAGGCCAGTACACCAGCCGAGAGCGAAATGCAGTTTGGCGATTACCGCGTAGAAGTTGTTTCGGACACCGAATTTCGCCTCGACGGTGGGGCGATGTTTGGTGTCGTCCCACGCACTCTCTGGGAGAAGGTCTGTCAGCCCGACGATCAGAACCGCATTCGCTTAAATACGAATTGCCTCTTTCTCGACACAGGCGGCGAAAGAATACTGATCGAAACGGGCATCGGTGAGAAGTGGTCTGCCCGGCACAATGTCATGTATGGCATCACCCGTGAACGGCCTTTGGCCGATTCCCTGCGCTCGGTTGCCAGTATTGAGCCTGAAGACATTACAATAGTCATTAATACTCATTTGCACTTTGATCACGCCGGGGGAAACACAATGCCCACGGAAGAGGGCAAGGTTGTGCCCGCTTTCCCCAGGGCTAGGTACTTTGTTTCCAGGGCGGAGTTTGAGCATGCTGAGGACCCGACCGAGCGCGACCGGGCCAGCTACCTGCCGGAGAATTGGCGCCCGCTAAATGAAAGTGGGCAATTGGAGTTAAAGGAGCCAACCTACGAGGTTGTCCCGGGTCTGCGCATGGAAACGCACGCCGGCCACAACCGCACGATGCAGTGTTGGCGCCTGGAACGGGGCGGGCGAACGCTGTTCGGCTTTGCTGATCTGGTGCCGATGCGCGCGCACGTACAGTTTCCCTGGATCATGGGATACGATCTCTTTCCGGTGGAGACGCTGGCGGCCAAGAAGCGACTACTGCCACAGGCGGCGCGCGAAGGCTGGCTTTGCCTGTTCTATCATGATCCTGATGAGCCTCTGTGCCGGTTGGTTGAGGAGGACGGTAAGCTCGCTCCGGTTAGCGTAGCTTCGGAAGAAGGGGGTGGATTTGACGCAAAGCCGTAAACTGATCGATCGAATCCTAAGTGGGAGAGCCGATCAGAATATGATTAAGTACGAAGTTATTATTATTGGAGCGAAGACGATCAGTCCTTCATCGCCGAGGTTCCAGAGTTGCCGGGTTGTATGGCTGATGGTCCGACCTACCATGATGCCCTTGCCAGCGCGGAAGTGGTCATCCAAGAGTGGCTCGATACGGCGCGAGAGACGGGACGCCCTATACCAGAACCACGAGGAAGATTGATTTACGCATAGCTCATGACGACAGCGCAAATTGGTATCATCGGCGGCAGCGGCCTCTACCAGATGCCGGAACTTAAGGACGTCGAGGAAGTTAAGGTTGATACTCCCTTCGGCAGTCCGTCCGATGCTTTCATCATAGGAACTTTGCAACAGCAACGAGTTGCATTTCTTCCGCGACACGGTAGAGGACACCGCTTCACGCCAACAGAGGTACCCTTTCGGGCCAACATTTATGGCATGAAGCTATTGGGTGTGGAGCGCATACTGTCTGCTTCCGCGGTGGGATCGTTGCAGGAACAGTACGCTCCGCTCGACATGGTGATACCGGATCAGTTTTTTGATCGGACCAGAGCCAGGGCGCGGGAATCGACCTTCTTCGGTGATGGCATCGTAGCGCATGTTACATTTGCGCATCCCGTCTGTGGCGATTTGGGTAACGTGCTGCAAGAATCGTGCAAGGCTGCGGACGTTAAGGTGCATCGCGGAGGAACGTATATCTGTATGGAGGGACCTGCTTTTTCCACGAAAGCGGAGTCAAACGTATATCGCTCATGGGACATGGACGTGATAGGCATGACCAATTTGCAGGAAGCAAAGCTCGCCCGTGAAGCGGAGATCTGTTATGCCACGCTCGCGCTGGTTACTGACTACGATTGCTGGCACGAGGCTCACGCCGCGGTAAGCGTCGACACCGTGATTGAGTATCTAAACAAGAATGTTCGCAATGCCCAGATTATAATGAGAGAGGCTGTTGGGCGACTTGCTCAGAGTCCGCGCAACTGCAATTGCGGGTCGGCACTGAAGCATGCAATCTTTACGGCGCCTGACCTCTGGCCGGCGGAGACCAGGAAAAGGCTCGCAGCTATCATCAAAAAGTACGGGCCGTCGTAACCCCGATTCTTATTAGCCGGCCGCTACACCCAAGCTGCTCCGCCGGTTGCCGGTAAAATTTGTCGAAGGTCAGTTGAGAGGTACGCTATGAGAAAGAGTCGTTTGCTAATAGTTCTGCTGCTCGCGTATATCCTTTGTACACCGGCTGTTTACGCGCAAGGTGGAGTAAAAGGGGGTCAAGACCCATCTACTATCCGCGACCCTGATCTCGAAAAGGACTCGTTGCACAGCCTTGAGGTCGCGCGCCACTATTTCAAGTTGCGAAAGGCCTATGTCGCTGCGTTACAGCGTTGCGAGGAGATCATCGCCGGTAATCCGCATTTTGCGAGTATTGATGAAGTTCTTCTTTACGCTGGTGAAAGTGCTCGTGCTCTTGCTGAGAACAAAGGCAAGCAGCCGTCATCTTTGTATGTGATCTTCGATGGCAACAATAAGCGAAGCTTAAAACCAGAAGAGTTCCGGGAACTTGGACGCGAATATCTGTCGCGACTGTTGAACGAGTACCCGCAAAGCAAATTTCGTAAACAGACGGAAGAGGGTCTGCGCGTTCTAGGTGGACCGCCTAAGCCAAAGGCCGAAGACGGTAAGCAGTGAGCGGCTAGTAGTACCTTGGTAGTGAGCGCGAGGCGCCAAAGGCTCAGTATCTAAGAGCAAAAACGCCAGAATCTTCCTGGGAGACCATATTACATGTCATTGTTAGTAGTTGGCTCGGTGGCGTTTGATGCTGTCGAAACGCCTTTTGGTAAGTGCGAAAAGATGTTGGGTGGTTCCACCTCGCATTTCTCGATCGCAGCGAGTTATTTCACCGAGGTTCGGATCGTCGGGGTGGTCGGCGGCGACTTTAGCGAGGCAGAACTAGAGGTGTTCGATAGCCACAAGATAGACACGACTGATCTCGAACGGATACCTGATGGCAAGACCTTCTTCTGGCGCGGACGCTATGATTATGACTTGAATGTTGCCCATACGCTCGACACGCAACTGAATGTCTTTGCCGACTTCAAGCCCAAACTGTCCGATGAATCGAAAAAAGCGCGGCTCGTTTTTCTAGGCAACATCCAGCCTGATCTTCAGCGTGAAGTGCGCGAACAAGTGCCGGAGGCGGAACTGGTAGCCCTGGACACTATGAACCTCTGGATAGAAATTGCCAGAGAGTCGTTGCTGCGCACAATAAAAGGGGTTGATCTGGTGATCATCAACGACGCGGAGGTCCGGCAACTCACCAAGATACCGAATCTTATAAAGGCGGCCAGGACTGTTCTTTCGTGGGGGCCGAAGGCGCTCATCGTGAAGCGTGGCGAATACGGCGCAGCTTTGTTTACGCCTGAGAATTACTTTGCGATCCCTGCCTATCCACTGGAATCTGTTTTTGATCCCACGGGAGCGGGCGATACGTTTGCAGGCGGTTTTATGGGTTACCTGTCAAGTCAGGAGACACTGGATGAGGCCGCCATGAGACGGGCAATGATTTTCGGTTCGGTCATGGCTTCTTTTAACGTTGAGGAGTTTGGCACAGAACGAGTGCGACGATTAACTCACGCCGAGATTAATACTCGCTTTCGAGCGTTCAAGCAGATGACCCATTTTGAAGAGATTCCATTCGACCGAGTGGTGACAAGTAAATAACTACAAGTGATAAACGATAAATAAACGATAAGTGATGAGTTTGGCCGACGCCGGTAGATTGCTCGTGACAAGCGACCTTTAACGCTCTATCTTGTCACTGACCACTGACCACTGACCACTGACCACTGACCACGGGGGACCTTATGTTCTGTCCTGTTTGCGAATCTGAGTACCAATCCGGAATAAAGCGTTGCCCTGACGACAACTCAGAGCTTGTGCAACGACTTGATTCGAGTACCGCCGTACACGATCACAGTGAGGCACGCTTTGTGAACCTTCACAGTATGGGTTCGCCTGTCGAGGCCGAGATGGTTAACGACATCCTCAGGCAGAACGGAATCCGCTCTGTCGTGCAATCGGGCGGTGCGGATGCGCTTTCCCCACTGCTTTCAAGCACTTCGCCGGGCGCGGTTATTCTGGTTGACGAACGTGATCTCGACCGTGCCCAGGAACTCTACAGCGCTTTCTTTGGGAACGACACGACACCTCTTACTGGAGCTTTGGAAGAGGATGAAGAACGCGGAGAAGCGGAGACGGGGTGACCGGGCGACACGGGGATAGCGGCCAACCGCTCAGTTTTCTGATCGGTTCCAGGTTGATTTCCCTTGGCGCTTTTGGAGTCTTGGCGGTTGATTAGGTAGTACCAGGTCGTGACCGCAGAATCATCAGAAGCAATCGTGGTTTTGATGAGCGCCGCTAACGGAGAAGAGGCGGCGCGCTTAGCAGATATGCTGGTTGGGGCACACCTCGCTGCGTGCGTCCAGATCCTACCAGGGATGGAATCGGTTTACCGTTGGAAAGGCAAGATCGAACGGCAGGCTGAAATTCTTGTGATCGCTAAGACAGTGCGATCGAAGTTTGCAGAATTCGAGAGTGAAGTACGGGCCCTGCACACCTACGAGACTCCTGAAATTATTGCGTTGCCTATAACAGGAGGGTCGGCACCTTACCTTGAATGGCTCTTAACTAGTCTCGCTCCCGAGAGTTAAAAACTCAGCGCGGAGGCAAGTTCTAATGCTCTTCCAGCACTCAGTAGTCATCTGACGTGCTCTTATCCAGCACGCGCAAAGAGCTTTGGCTGTCGATGACAATCTGAACGACTTCCGCTGGTGAGTCTGTAAGATGAAGTAGCTTCAAATCCTGCTCAGAGATCTTTCCTTCCTTCTGTGCGACGTCGCGAATCCACGTCAAGAGCCCGCTCCAGTATTGAGAACCAAACATGACCACGGGGAAGTTGCGGATTTTCCGGGTTTGAATCAGAGTCAGCGCCTCAAAGAGTTCATCGAGAGTGCCGAACCCTCCCGGAAAGATGATGAAGCCCAGGCTGTACTTCACGAACATCATCTTACGCACGAAGAAATATCGAAAGGTAAGAGTTCGGGTCAGATACGGGTTGGCGCCCTGTTCGAAAGGCAGCTCGATGTTGCAGCCGATTGAGAGTCCGCCCGCTTCAAATGCGCCGCGATTGGCTCCTTCCATGATGCCGGGACCGCCTCCGGTGATCACGGCGAACCCCTTACGCGCGAGCAGCGCCGCTGTTTCCTGTGCGGCCTTGTAGTATGGGTCATCGGGTTTAGAGCGGGCTGAACCAAAAATTGAGATGCCCCGCGTGAGACTTGCAAGCTCATCAAAACCTTCAACAAACTCACCCATAATACGAAACACACGCCAGGTGTCGGTGTGAGTGAACTCGTCGCTGCGGGGACTCTCAAGGAGTTGTTCGTCCTGAGTAGTATGCGGTTGACGCTGCTCCGCTTCCGTCGGTTTATCCATCGAGTTACTCAAATACCCATGATGTTATAGCCGCAGTCGACGTGGATGACTTCGCCGGTGATTCCCGAAGACAGGGGACTACATAAAAAGAGTGCTGTGTCGCCCACTTCGCGCGGCGCCACATTGCGCCGCAGCGGAGCGCGCTCCGCATGATGCTTCAACATAGTCGTAAAATCGGAGACGCCGCGGGCGGAAAGGGTTTGAATCGGACCAGCACTGATTGCGTTGATGCGAATATTGCGCGGTCCAAGATCGTTAGCCAGGTAACGGGTGCTCGCTTCCAGCGCCGCTTTGGCCACTCCCATAACATTGTAGCCGGCAACGACTTTCTCGGCGCCGTAGTAAGTCATCGAGACTATGCTGCCGCCTTCTTTCATTAGTGGCACCGCCGCGCGGGCGAGTTGAGCGAGCGAGTACGAGCTGATTTCCAGCGCGGTGAGAAACGCCTCCCGGCTGGTATCCAGGTATTCGCCGTCAAGCGCCTCTCGTGGGGCGTAAGCGATGCTATGAACAAGAAAATCCAGTTGTCCAAACCCCTTACCGACACGACGAAAAGCTTCGTCAACCTCTTCCTGCTTCGTTACGTCGCAAGGCACAAGCAGTGAGTCGGGCATGGCGCCATTGGTGAGACCTTCAACATTCTCTTTTAGCCGTTCACCCTGGTAGGCAAAAGCAATACGAGCTCCCGCATCGTGGAGTGATAGCGCGGTTGCCCAGGCGATTGAGCGCTTGTTGGCCACACCGAAAATTATCCCGAGTTTGTCTTTTAGCATGTTTCCGTTGTCCAAAGTCCAATGTCCAAAGTCTAATTCAGAATCCACTGATCGACCTGGACTTTGGACATTAGACTTTGGACTATTTACGCCGCAGCGCTTTCTGGCGTGCCGATCATCAACTGCTTGTACTCACCACTCTCGACCCACTTAAGAATCTCCGAGATTCGCCAGACCGGAAACGGGTGGCTCATGCCCGAAGTGATAACATCCGCCCAGAAACGATCGAGAGCCTTATCGTCGTAATTCTTCTCGAAATCGCGAGCTTGTGCGAGAAACAGTTCGTAATCCACTTTGGACGCGAACGTCCCACCTGCGAGTTTCATCATGGTTCGGCCAATGACATTCGGATCCTGGGTAACAAGAAGAGCAGCACGATCACAAGAAAGTTCCGCGCGCCGCGCCCAGGCCAGCAACGCGGTCCGCATGGTCAGCGTCAGAATCTCTTTGACGATGCCGGTTAAGGGTGATGCGAGGACGGCGGTCTTCGCGAGATATTCGATAAGGCGCGCCGCCGTAAGATAGAGCACATGTTCCGCGTGAATGTGACCTACTTCGTGCGCCACGACAGCCAGGACCTCTTCGTCGGTAAGACGTTCGATGAGCTGCGAGTACAGCACGATCACAGGTCGCTCAACTCCCCCGGTGAATGCGTTCGCTACGGGATTCTGTTGCACAAAAAGATCAGGCATGTCCACGCCGAGCGTGGTGCAGGCTATCTGCAGCTTCGCATAGAGGTCCGGACACTGCTGCGGGGTAACTTTCACTGAACTGGCGGTAAAGATTACTCGAATGGCAGATTCGCCAGTCACAACCAGAAGTTTCTTCAAGGCAGAATCAATACCGGGAATCGCTTTCAAAGCTGCAAGCGCCCGTCTGTCTGCCGGGTGGATGTATTGTTCCTTGTCCAGGTTGGCAAACTTCTTGTGTGGCTCTTCCGAGAGGCGAAGGCGACAGCGGCCGCAACGGGCTTCGCTGACTCCTGGCTTCGTTTGATTACGCTGGCCGCAATAACGGCAGCGGACAAACTCTGTCGCTTCGAGTCCTAGATCTGAATCGGCCATATTCCCTCAGCAAGACGCGCGATTAGTTCACGTGCTCGCAGTATCGTTCATGGGGCGATCCGGTAGCAAGTCCCAAATTTGTTATCTGCTATCGAATAGTTCATAACCGTGTTTGTTCGCATCATCAAGTCGCCCCTGTTGTTTAAGGTTAGCTTTCCGCTTAGTGTTTAAAGTGACGAATTCCCGTGAAGATCATTGCCAGCCCATGCTCATCAGCGGCGGCAATAACCTCGGCGTCGCGGACAGAACCGCCGGGCTGAATCACGGCAGTAATTCCATGCTTCGCTCCCTCGTCAATTCCGTCGCGGAAGGGAAAAAAGGCATCCGACGCGAGCACGGAACCTTTGATCGGTAGCTGGGCACGCACGGATCCAAGCTTCACAGAATCCACGCGCGACATTTGTCCGGCGCCCACTCCCACGGTCTGCCCGTCGCGAGCATAAATTATGGCATTCGACTTCGTGTGTTTGCAGACGATCCAGGCGAACTGCAGAGATCGAATTTCTTCTTCGGTGGGGCGGCGCTTGCTTACAACTTTCAGACCATCGGGCTTGAGTTGATGATTATCGCGCGTCTGCACAAGCATGCCCCCACTGATCTGTCTGTACTCAATCTCGCTTGGAGTGTTCGGCGCACCTGTGCTTAAAACGCGCAAATTCTTTTTTGCGCGCAAAATCTCGAGGGCCTCAGCATCATATTCCGGGGCAATGACCACCTCCGTAAATATTTCGGTTACTGCTCTTGCTGCTCGCCCATCGACTACACGATTAAACGCGACGATACCCCCGAATGCGGAGGCGGGATCAGTTGCGAGTGCTTTTCGATAAGCCTCTTCGGCGTTTTCCCCCAGTCCTACTCCCGCCGGATTTGTGTGTTTGATGATAGCGCAAACCAGTTCATTGAAATCACACACGAGATGCCAGGCAGCATCGGCATCGACGTAATTATTGAATGACATCTCCTTACCGGAAAGCAGCTGGGCATTGGCAATACCGTGATGCGATGCCGTCTGATAGAGCGCGGCAATTTGATGAGGGTTCTCGCCGTACCTCAGATTCGCAGTCTTACTTACTGTCCACTCAGCATGGGAGGGTAGAGAACCCCTGAAGGTTTCTATCGAGAAGTCTCGGTCATCGATCATAGCTTTACTATTTGCAGGCAATGGGGGACCCGAGAAAGAGCCAATGCCAATGCCTGACTGTTTCTCTGAAGATGCCAAATAGCCGCAGATGGTTAAGTCGTATGTCGCCGTGCAAAGGAAGGCCTGCTGAGCCAGCCTTCGTCGGGTTGCGCCAGATACTGCATTGTTGCTGTTTAGTTCTTCCACGACAGCCGGGTAATCCTCCGCTGAACTTATTACTACTACGTCCTTCCAGTTCTTCGCCGCTGAACGAATCATCGCCGGACCTCCGATATCTATCTGCTCGATTGCCTCGTCCAGCGTTACACCCTCACTAGCGATGGTTTGCATGAATGGGTAGAGATTGATAACGACCATATCGATCGGCTCGATGCCATGCTCTTGCATCGCTTTCCGATGGGCAGGATTGTCACGCAAGGCGAGGAGTGCCCCGTGGATTCGTGGATGCAGGGTCTTGACGCGGCCATCCATCATTTCGGGGAAACCGGTTATCTCCGAGACATCGCGCACTTCAAGTCCGGCATCTCGTAGCACGACGGCCGTTCCGCCCGTGCTGATGATCTCTACATTGAAACGCTGCAACTGGCGCGCGAAATCCACGATTCCGGTCTTGTCGGAGACGCTGATCAGAGCCCGCCTTATGGGCTGCAATTCCAAATCCTCATTTTCATTCATGATAGTTTTCGAATACCGACCTTGACGCAACTCAAACCACCTACCCTAGTTGGAAAGTTTAAGAGCGCTGCGAGGCTTGTTGACGAAAAACTTATGAGTGCGCGAATAACCGAAGCGTCCCACTGAGTATTCGATGCCCTCCGGCAAAAGACTGAGCGAAAAGCGATGGTCGTGTCCGTCGTGCGCCGCCTCACTGAGATAAAAACCGACAAGATACTGACTTCTTAGATCCTCTTCGATTGCTCGAAAGACGGGCATCAGATCTATTTTCTGATCCGGCCTAAGCGCAGAATTGGCGTCTGCTGCCAGGAAATATTTGCCGCCAGTCTTTTCGGCGAGTTCGCGAAAGCCCTTCGACGGACCACGGACGGCAAGTCGTCCTTCGCGCGGCTCAAAGAGAGGCAAATGAATCACGTAGAATGAGACACGTTTGTCTAGCGCCGCATCAATCACCGCGCTGGCCTTGGTCTTACTAGCATTGTCGAGTCCGTCGCTAATCAGAATAACGATGTGACGCTCCGACCGCACGCGCGGAAGTTCGTCAAACATCCGAACAGCTTTTGCCGCTGCATCGAATATCGCTGTATGGCGATTAGCGCCGGTTGAAAAACTGAAGGCAGCGCGCGCTGAGGCCGACGCTCGATCGAATGGGGCTGCTACCGAAGGCATTTCCGCAAAACGCAGAACCGCGACGCTGGATCTGTCGCTAAATCGCTCGAACAATGCGACCGCGGCCTCTCGTTGTTGCGAAATGATTTCTCGCAAGCTGCCGGACTGGTCGAGAGCGAAAATGAGAGCCACTCGGTCGGCGCCAGGCGAGAAGTACATGCCCGTCGTAATCCGATCCTTGTCTTTTAATGATAAGTCGCTCTCCTTTAGACCTTGCACAGCCTGACCACGCTTGTCCCTTATGCGAATAGGAAATAGTAAGAGTTCAGTGCTAGTCCTTATGACTTCCCCTTCGTTTGCGGACTCCTGCGCGACTAGCCTGCCTGGCTGGATGGCGGTAATTACGAGAAGAAAGAAAGCGATGAGGAGGGAAGGTCGGTCGAGCGAAAAGTAAACAACCTGCACTTGAACCTGGGAGCTCCCGTTACGTGTTTCGAGCGGGTATCAGAATGCCAAAACTAAATAAAAAAGCGCCCCAGGAGCAGAATGCTCAGGACTATCAAAACCGTGATGACGATGATCTTGACCAGGCTCACAACGGATTCCTCAGTAGCTAGTGACCAGCAGCAAGAAAGGGTCGATAGAAGTCGTATTTTACGAGCCTCAAGTCCCGGCTGTCAACGACACTCAGAGCGGTAGTGGTCAGTTTGAAAATCAGCCGCGGATTAACGCGAATGAACGCGAATCTGAAAGAACGCAAGAAAGAATGGATCCATGTGATGGGTGCTCTGATCTCCTTAATACCCATGAGCTTCGCCGTACTGCTTTATTTCAGATCCGCGTTCATTCGCTTTAATCTGCGGCTGGTTTCCCTCTTTTTTCACCGCTTTCCGCGGCCAGATTTCCACGCTTAACGCTTCAGCGTGATGGAGCAGTGGATTGCCGGTGGGCGTGGGGAGACCGTGCGACTCGATCATAGTCGAGTCGAAGGAAGAGAGTAATGCTTTTTGTAGCGGCCAGGGCTCGTGATAAATGCGCGCGCGATAGATCTCGCCATCGTGCTCGCAGTAGAGGCAGTAGCGCTCGGTCAGGAAAAACTCGAGCGAGCCTGGCTGTGAATTGCTAAGCGCTTCACCAATTGTCCACGAGGCATGGAATTCTGCGGGCAGCCCGTCAGTGCGGTTCAACGAGTAGTTGATAGTCTGTGCTTGCTGATCCCATTCTATTCCGGCATTGAAATAGGGCAGAAAAAAGAAGGTGCGCGCGGCGAGCACGGCTACTGCGCTGTTGCAATCAAGCGAAAAGAACCACACACCCGGCACACCATCCAGGTGAACGTAGGTCCGGACATTCAACTCATGCATTGAACTCAAACCGGGAACTGGGGGAATAAACGGAGGCAAAGCGCGAATGTCCCACATGGTGAAGGGCACGATCGCAATCCACGCTGAGCCATCAAAAGTATCAATCTCCAGTGATGCAGAAATCAGTGGGCGCAACAGCTCTTCCTCGACGCGCCAATGGATGAAAAGAAGCTTGCCCCATTTTTGGTGCATGAGTGGCTGACCGTTTGGCCGTTGCCTGCCCGCCAGGCGCTCAACGTTTGTCAGTTGTGTATTCTTCATCGACTCCAAATGCCTGGCGGCCAATTTCCTTGTGGAAAGCTTCCGAGGCTGCGCTCAAATCAGAATAGATGATGATTCCCGAACGTTGAGATTCGAACGGTTGCCGAATACAGAACTGGGGGGGGGGGGGGAAGGAGGGTGCCACCCCACACCAAAAGAAAAACCATCCTTTTTTTGCGCTTTTTGGCAA
>JBPCIQ010000201.1:0-9884 GCA_051006135.1 Pyrinomonadaceae bacterium
GTCCAATACATAGGCAATTCGCTGCTGCTCGGCGGCGGGAGCGATGGGAAAAGAGAAATCGCGGACTACCTTCCCCGAGATCGCTTTGAAAGTCGTCCCAGTACCTTTAGCGTCAAGTTCTCCGGCGAATGTCCGAAAGGCATGTAGCAGGTATCTAAGGTTAACTCCTGCCTCAGGGCGAACTGCGGCAAGACCGCGTCCAATACAAGATTCGGTCGCTGCTAGATTCGTCGGGCCAACTGGTGCTCGAACGCAAAGGAGAACGTCATCCGGTTCAGCGATCTTATTGGGACGTGAGCACCAGACCCTTATCGTAGGATACAAGAAACCAAAGTCGGCTTTTCCTTGAAAGAATGGCAACCCCTTACCGTCGAGATTATAAGTAGAAGAAGACGGCGATTGTCCCATCACGACCACAGCAATATCTCTGAGCTTTGCGATGGCCCAGCTCAGAGGTGTTTGTTCCGTAGGAGATCCGCTCACGCCGCTAGCCTCTCATTCAGTTCCGCAATCAGCGGCGTGAGTTGATTACCAAAGAGCGCATGCGCATGGCCAAGGCTACCATGCTGGCTGAACCAACCGGTTTCGAAGGCGTCTGGCGCAAGCGCCAAGCTGCTCGCAATGTGTTCAGCCATGCGGTCAAGCCACTGACGCTGTTCGGACTTGAACGCGTTGTCCGCGTCACGTTCAACCAGCCATGCCTGATACCGCTCACGTACTTCATGGCGATAAGGAACCAGAGTAAAGTCAGGCATCAACGCATGCCGCACGAGACTGACAAGATCAGTAAGTGGCTGCTCCTTCTTATCTTCTCGAAATTCGGGAACCAGCACGCTTTCGGGCTTGATTGCATGAAAGTAATTCCAAAGTGATTCGATCGAGGCATTAAGTGGCGGACGTCTCACTGCATCGCGTAGCTGTTTTAGATCTTTCAGCGAGAGTCTTAACGGACGCGTCCCAGCATAGATCACTTGCAGGGCGGTCAACTCATCCTTGTTCTCCTCAATCCAGGCACGAAAGTCTCTTATTTTTGCTTGAGCCCGTTCAACCGCTGACACGTCGAACCCGGCATAGAGCACTTCGTCGATCGTATGCCGATCGATGGTCTGCTCGTTCTGCTGCTGTATCTCCAGGATCCGGCGGCGAAACGCGGCCTTCAGAAACGGTGTCACGGCCGCCTGGGCCAGTTGTTCGGCGGCTTGTTTGATCTGTACTTCATCCGGTTGTTCGACCACGCCCGCTAGACCCTTCGCGGCCTCGATTTGAGCGTCCGGATCACACGCTAGCAATAACCCATGCGCAAGGTCCGGGAAAGACTTGCCGCCTGCGATCTCCTTAAGTTCGGAAAGCTGCTCGGGGCTGAACTCGCGCTGGAGACGAGCGAGACGACCAGCCAGCGTGGTCAGCCCATCAGGATCGGTTCCTCCCTGCCCCACATATTCCAGCAACTGCTTTAACGACACCGAAGGCTGGCGGTTGAGTGTGTGGGAATCGGTCTTGTCCTGCTCGCAGACACCCACCGCGTCCACGATGATGAAACGCTCCTTGGCGCGCGCACTGGGTGTTACAACTCGTAGCTTGTCAGGCGAGATGACCCGGACGCCGCGTCCTTTCATCTGTTCGAAAAATCCGGCTGACTTCACATTGCGCAGGAAGAATACACACTCGATGGGTTTCACATCCGTGCCGGTGGAAATCATATCTACGGTAACTGCAATGCGCGGATGGTAGCCGGTGCGGAAATTTCCGAGGATCTCGTCAGGCGTCAGTTTGGAAGTCTTCACCCATTCCGTAACTTCGGACTCCTTACCATCGTCTTCTGTTACCTTCTTTGTCATCTTGGTGAAGCCGGTGCGATAGGTAATCTTCTGGCAAAACTCGTTACCTTCCTCGAACACCTCGCGGACTAGACGCACGATGTCGTCAGCATGGGAATCGTCTTTGGCGAAGATCAACGTCTTCGGCACTTCAGCCTTGCCGGTCTGCTTGTCTTTACGGTCCGGGAAGGCATCGGGTAGTACCCTGTTGCGAAACTGTTGTAAGACAGTCCGAATCTGGCTCTCTGAAACTACGTCACGATCGAGCTGGTTAGCGGTGTAGGTGAGATCCTGGTCCAATTCCTCCAGTCGTTCGGCGCGGGTGAGTCTGTTTCGCTTATCGACATAGACGCCGCTGTCTTCCACCACGATGGTGGCCCCTTGTTCATTGACACGCGTGCTAGTGCGATAAACATCGAAGCCGACGTTTACGCCGTCAACCACGGCCTCCTCGTGCGCGTATTGCATCACCAAGTTTTGCTTAAAGAAGCCAATGGTCTTTCCGGAGGGCGTGGCGGTGAGACCAACCAGAAACGAATCAAAATAAAGCAGCACCTGACTCCAGAGTTCATAGATCGAGCGGTGACATTCATCCACGATGACAAAGTCAAAGAATTCGGGCGGGATGCCAGTGTTATAGACAACGTCGGGCGGCTCGCCTTTCCAGGGTTTGGCGGAATCGAAGCCCGATCCCTCCTCATTAGCGTTGTCAAACTCCGGCTCGCCTTTCAGTATGGAATAAAGGCGTTGAATGGTCGTAATAACTACTTTAGCTGCAGGGTTGATCGAGTTTGTCTTGAGCCGCTGAACCGTGTACAGCGTATTAAACTTGCGTGGGTCGTCGGGCGGTTCGAAGTTGATAAATTCGTCCTCGGTTTGCTTGCCCAGGTTTCCACGATCCACGAGAAAGAGGATGCGTTTTGCGCCACCAAACTTGAGTAGCCGGTAGGCCACGTTGACTGCCGTAAACGTTTTGCCGGAGCCGGTAGCCATCTGGATGAGCGCACGCGGATTTGCTTTGCTGAACGACTCTTCCAGATTTCCGATCGCCTGCCCTTGAACTTTCCAAAGCCCCGATTCATCAAGCGGCGGCAATTCCGTGAGCTGAGCGCGAAGCTGCGCGGACTGCGCGACCCATTCACCTAATGTCTCCGGGCGGTGAAAGTTAAAGATTGGGCGGCTCCGGGGAATCGGATCAAGACCGTTGGTGAAATAATTTACTTCGCCATTTGACTCGAAGAGAAAAGGCAGGGGTCTGTGATGCGCTGGCAAGTTATCTGGAAGTCCGGCAGCATATTTCGCCGATTGCGCCTCGACTCCGGTGAGAGTTCCTTCGGGCTTAGCCTCGATTGCGCCTAGCGCTTTCCTGTCGAGATAGAGTAGATAGTCGGCAAAACCAAAGCCCGACTTCATCGGGAATTCGCGAACAGCAATACCCCGGCCGACAGTCAGATCGAGTTCTTCTCGGCTCTGAACGAGCCAGCCAGCCTTTTCCAGATTTGCGTCAATTAATTCGCGAGCCTTTTCTTCGGGCTTTTGCGTCATCGTTGCTTCGGGCTTAGAAGTAGATCTTCACGAAGGAACCCAGGGGCCTTGTGATGGCCAGGGCGGGCCTGAGAAACGTCAATTTTGTTCATTCCTTGAAATTGACGTCTCTCTGAGGAGCATACCTCAAGACCACCAGTATTCACGAGTGTCCAACCGCACTCTGTAAATTCCGCGACGCGATTAGGGCTAAAAGCCCAATATCGCGCGGCCCAGGTCAGGACCGTGTTCCTTGATGGAAAGTCAATTACAGTATTATCTTGCCGGGGTATGGTTAATGAAGACAATACGATAGGAACGGTACGCCGTCGTCAGGCAAAGTCAGGACGCGTGAGCTATGGTGACACTGTCGTTCTATCAGATTCTTCAAAGCGCCGAGTCGTGGTAGTTCCGTTCTTTGTCCCGCACTCCGATCATACGGAACTCGCCATCAGGATTATTAGTTATGCAAAGGCACCACCTCCCACCGACTGGGCTGTTATTGAGGAGAAGTCTCTATCGCTCGGCGAAGCAGCGTCCCGCATACTTTTGTCGGCGCTGAGGACGCACCTAGCCGTTGCGGATTCGAGCGAGGATGGTAACTATCTCGTTGTGAGGGTTTCTGAAGGAACGGCACACCTTGGCTCTCACGACCCTGCCACAGTTGCTACTGCTCTTACAAAGATTTTGAGTCAGACTGAAATCGTTCGGCATCCTTCAAAACACCGAGCTCAGTGGGGCACTCCTTTCGGCCTTTCGAGGCGCAATCCGGTTGACTGAAATGCGGTCTGCTGTCGCGCAATTGCGACTCTTCTTAGATTCTGGCGAAGCCGCTGAGCCCGTCTATCAGAAGTGGTGCGAGACGCACTCTTGGGCCTTCGGAAACGCGTACGTGGTTCGTGACGACGTCCGAGAAATATCAACTGGTGACACCCTTGACCTTCTACTGCCCAATGTGATTGCAGGTTATCGGGACATCGTCGAACTCAAGCGACCGGACATGCAGGTTTTGGTTTACGACCGTGAGCATAAGAACTTCTACTTTTCCTCCGAGGTTTCTAAGGCGATAGGACAGTGTCATCGCTACCTCGACGTGCTTCACGAGGTTGCGGCTAACGGATTACGCGACCGACCAGAGGTGGTCGCGTACCATCCCCGAGCGACAATTGTAATCGGCAGGTCACAAGGGTGGGGCGAACCTCAACTCCGCGCCCTACACGGCCTCAACCGACGGCTGTCAGGACTAACGGTGATGACTTATGATCACTTACTGGCGCAGGGTGAACGCTTGATCGAGGCACTGGGCTCCCGGCGGACATCGTCAAGCAAGACAGACCGCGTTGACCATGACACGGAAGATCCTTTCGGCGACGACAGTGTGTTCTGAATCGAATACCATTGGCTCAGGATTGTCCCCCGGATGACTATTGACGGCCTCATTGCAGTATTGGGGTTACTGATCGCGGCATATCAAATCATGCCGAGGACCCGCCAACTTGATTAGTCTTAGACTTGGGTTTTTTGATTGGATCTCGATTACAACGGCATTTCTCGCAATAGTCTATTTACAATTCTACTCCTTTCTTCGCTTCCTTTGGTTTCTCGCCTCGTCTCGGTCTCTATCGGTGGAACTTTACACCGGAGCGAGCTTCATTCGTGGTCGCGTTTGCCGCAGCTTCTGTCTTATGGCTTCGGTTCAAGCATGCTCGCCTGTCTCCGCATCAAGTTCATCGATTTTCTGTTCTGCTTGATGAGTTGTCATGGTCTGAAAGATATCAAGAATTAATATTGCTCATAAGAAGTAACTTTGAACAACTGACTAATATCGCAAAGAACCGCGTCGCACTCTCAAGGCTTCGGCGCTTTCTGAGTCCCCCACCGGCGAACGCCTTTCTTCTTGCAATAGGCCACGACGAAGAGCAGCCTGAGCTGAAATACATCGAGCGGAGGCCAGCGCCAGTTCAATACCTACAACGATTTAGCGGTTCGGTTAACCGCAAGACCCGCCGCCTCGCTCTCGCGCTTACTACCCAGCTACTCAGCAGAAAGCGGTGAAGCTCAAAGATTGTTAGAGAAGATCATGACGACCGCTAATATCGCCACTGCCATTGTAAAGACTGACCCGTATCTCGGTCTTCAACTATTGAACTCATCAGACCACTGGGACCGAGATATCTTCCTGGCAAATTATTTAGACGCCCAACTTAAATATCCGTTAAGTCCCCTCTTTTACGAAATCAGGAATTGCCAGCAAGAGCGGCGACAGAGTTGCATTGGTCAGCAGTCCTTCCATCTCTTCTATCTCACTCGGCTATATCGATGCAATTTCACCTCAGCCTCGCGTACTCCTTCTTCGCTTCGATCAGGATCGGCAGATCTGCGTCCGCATCTTTCCAGCGCGTCAAGAAATCTTCATAGGCCTTGCGCGCCTTTGACGCATCGCCACTCACAGAAGACGCTCGCGCTAGTCCTAAATGCGCCAGCGAATACAGCGCAGGGCCCCCTATGTCGAATAGGCCGTGGCGATCAATTATCTTTTGGAATTCGGCGGCGGCTTCCGCGCCCTGACCCAGACGCAGGTAAGCCAGACCGCGCAGGTATTGGGGCTGAAAGTCGCTCGCGGCTTCGTATCTCCTGACGGGCTCCAGCAATTGGAGAGCCTGCGCCGGTTGCCCGCGTTGCAGTTCAATGGCGGCGCGAATGACCGGCAGCCAAATGCCGTTGAACCGCGTGTCGTTTGGATAAAGCGGGGCAAGTGTAGCCATGTGAGCCTGAGCTTGGCTGACTTCGCCGCACATCGCCAGGGCGACTGCGCTCTCTGAATAACTAGCGTCGTTCACGGAGGCAAGGGCTTGCGTCGCTTTCTGTTTTGCCGTCTGGCAATCGCCGAACACCGCGCCGGTCAAGGCAACGTGGCTGGCAAGGCGCGCCACAAATCCTTTTATCCCGCTGCGTTCGAGCATGGCTGTGGCCTGGTTCGACAGGTTTTTCGCTTTGTGCCACTTGCCATCCAGCGCCGCTGTCTGAGCCTGCAAAGTGAGGGACCAATACGGATAAGAATTCGCATCCTCCCACTTTTGCTCTTGCGCCATCGTCGCCGTATCACCGGCGTAGTAGGCAATCCAGTAAAGATACATATGGTATTCAGGGGCATCCAGATTATTTGCCAACGCCTGTTGGTAGATTTCCTTCGCCTCGGCAAAGCGGTTTAGAAAAATGAGCGCGCCGGCGGGATTTGAATAGACGGCGGCGACTTTAGGATTCAGACGCATGGCTTCACGCCCATTGGCGACGGCTTTCTCAAATTGTCCGACGTCAATGTAAAGGTCAGCCAGCGCGTGATAAGTCCGCCAATTATGCGGGTAGGTTTGCTTCCATACTTCGCCCACCTCGATCGCTTTCTCCAGGTCATGCGTGACTACGCGATAATAAAAAAGCGTGATGTAAAGTTTCTCGTTTTCAGTGGCTCGTTCGCGCAACTCAAAGGCTTTGCTCGCCGAGACGGTCGCCTCGTTGTTACGTCCGCTATTCAGTTGATTTCGTGCCAGGGACAAATAGCCTAGAGCGAAATTCGGATCGAGTTCAATCGCCAGCTGAAGAAACGGAATGGCTTTTGGATAATTCCCGCTGTTGGCTTGCTCGAGTCCGAGCGAGTAGGCTTTGAGGGCATCAAGCGATGCCGTTGTCGCCTGCTCGATCGGGGCATCAAACTTCTGAATCGAACTCAAGCTCTCGCCTAGCTTTTCGCGTAGTCGGGTCGCCGCCTGCGAGATTGTTTTCAGCACCTGCTCTTTGCTCTCCGCCTCCGTCTGTTCGCTCGCCATCTCGTCGCCCGTCTGCGCGTTGACCGCCTTAAGCGTAATCACGTAATGACTACCCAAGCTCGCAATCGCACCCGTCAGGAAAGCCTTCAATCCTTGTCGCAGACAAATCTCGCGCGCGAGTGGCTCGGTTACGACATCGTCCGGCTTATGCTCCATCGACTGTAACGTCTCTCGAACACGCGATTCGGGGAAAATATCCAGAAACGGCGACTGCCCAAGAATCACCGCCAATCCCTGCTTAAGCGTCCTGTCAAAGACGGGATCACCGGTCTGGTTGTCGAAATCGGCGAGCAGGATTGTGTCCTTTTCAGTCAGGAGAGGCGCGTGGCCGGATTTGAAGTAGAAGAAGTAGGAGAGCGCGGCAGCCACGATGACCAGCGGGATCAGCGCGAACGCAAAGCCACGCCGATGAGTTTTGATTTGGGAGACGATGTACTCGGCGCTCGACGTCGTGTGAATCTCACTCGCTGTTTGTGTTGATGCCTCCGCCGCGGTGCCTTCGGCAGCGCCGGCACTAGTTCGTTGCCTCAGTTCGCCGCTCTTCTCAATCGGTGCCCCGCTGCGCTCGAGTTCGGCCTCAAATTCCAGACGCCGCTTGAGGCTTTTCAGATCCCGGCCCAGGTCTGAGACCAGTTGATAGCGTTTTTCGCGTTTCTTGTGCAGCGCCTTCCTGACAATGCGTTCCAACTCGGCAGGACAATCCCGCCTGACTTGCGCCAGAGGGGGCGGCCCGGTCTTTAAGATCGCGGCAATAACGTCACCCGGGGTCTCGCCCGGAAACAGCTTCTGAGAGGCGATCATCTCATAGAGCACAGCACCCAGACTCCAAACGTCCGTGCGCGCATCCAGTACTTGACTGCGCACTTGCTCGGGCGACATATAGGCGGTCGTCCCCATGATGCTGCCCGGCCCGGTGTTGAATTGCTTCGCCGTCGCGCCTTCAGTATCAATTGCTCCCGTTGTGTGTTCGGTGAGTTTGGCGATGCCGAAGTCCAAAACTTTAACGTAACCATCGGGGCGCAGCATGATGTTTTCCGGCTTGATGTCGCGATGCACGATGCCCGCGGCGTGCGCTGCAGTGAGCGCTTCTGCTGTTTGTCCGGCGATGCCAAGCAGTTCGTCCAGCGGCAGGGGGCCTCGGTCCAGACGCTCGCGCAAGGTAGGGCCGTCAATAAACTCGGTGGCGATGAAGTGCGCGCCCTCAGCCTCGCCAATTTCGTGAATGGTGATGATATTGGGATGATTGAGCGCGGAAGCAGCTTTCGCTTCCTGTACAAAGCGCCGCATGCGTTCCGCATCGCTCGCCAAATCTTCGGGCAGAATCTTGAGCGCGACTTGGCGGTCGAGTTTTGTATCCTGAGCAAGATAGACCTCGCCCATCCCGCCGGCCCCGAGTTTGGAGACGATGCGGTAGTGCGACAGATTAGTGTTGGGCAATAGTTCTGCCATCTATCCTTTATCTCGCGGGTTCAAGAACACCGCAATCACAGCTCCCAGCTAAGACCTCAGGAGGAATCTTGATCGTGGGCGCTCCATCCAGCGCCGCACAAGAATGCGAGGCAAACTTCGCCGCTGCCACTCTCAAGCCAAGCTTCGGACGGATTTCTAACGGCCGGGTTGGGTGCCATCTTCAATGGTACAGGCCAGTTATTTCTCAGGCTAATTTACTGGGCGCTAATATAGCCTGCTCATCTTATCCGCAATAGGCTGCGGGCGCTAGAAGCTGAGACGGACGGAGAATGAGATTGGGAATAGATGGTGCCGAGGGCGGGAGTCGAACCTGCACGTCCTTACCGGACAACGGATTTTAAGTCCGTTGTCTGATTCTGACTGTAACTTGAGTCGGCCTACTCACAACGATGAAAAGCTGATCCGTTGACCGGCTGTCTCTCATTTCAGCTTCTCGTACTCCCGTCTGGCCTCTTGCAGAATGGGGATGTCCAGTTCGGCGTCTTTCCAGAGTGCGAAGAAATCTTGATAGGCTTTGCGTGCCTTCGCCGTGTCGCCGCTCAAGACTGCGGCGCGCGCCAGCCCCAAGTGCGCGAGCGGGTATAAAGGAGAGGCAGTCTGCCAGCTCCTTTGGTCGAGTATCTTCTGGAATTCGGCTGCGGCGTCCGTTCCCCTTTGTTGATTGAGGTATGCCTGACCGCGCAAGTAGGCGATCTGGAAAAGAGCCGCCCTTTCGTAAGGTCTGGTCGTCTCCAATAACTGAATCGCCTTTGCCGGATTGCCTCTCTGCAGTTCAATGCGGGTTTGAACAAGCGGCAGCGAAATCTTATTGAGCACAGTGTCTTTCGGAAAACGCCTGACCAGCTCATCAATAATAGTTTGCGCTTGGCTGAGCTCGCCGCAGGTAGCCAGTGCGTTGCCCGCAGGGATCATCGTCAGCTGCCGGTGCGATATGCCGAGTGCCTTTGCAGTCTGCTCTTTCACCTGCCTGCAATCACCCAATAGCGCATCTCGCGCTGCGGCTCCTGCAGCAATCTGCGCCGCAACCTCTTTCAAGTCGCGCGCTGCGGCTAACTCAAAGGCGTGGTTGGAAAATTCTTTGGCTTTTCGCAGCTGACCTAAAAACGCGGCGGTCTCGGCTTGCCAATTTTGAGCGACATATTCATCCGGCTTTCCCTTCGTCCATTCCATCTGTTGCTGCATCGTCGTCGCATCACCCTGGACAAAAGCAATCTTATAAAGAGTTCTGCGCATGGCTGAGGTTTCGAGC
>JBPCIQ010000202.1:0-4953 GCA_051006135.1 Pyrinomonadaceae bacterium
CGTCTTAAGTGACCTTTGCTGCAAATCGAATCGAGATTGTCGCCAGTGTACCGATCAGGAAAGCCGTGGCCCACCCAGGTTAGATAAACCACATTCGGTTTGCGTGCTTGCGGAGCTACCTCCGCGCGACGAGCCGAGGCGCCCTGCCGGCGGACCACCTTGAACCCTTTCTTCTCAAAGTAGGGATAGACGTTCTCTTCGCGATACTCAAAGGGAGCCTTCGTCACCGGATCAAAGTTGGCGTCAATGGCCAATACCACCGCCTCCATCGTAAAGCTCACTGTTTTTGGCGGCGGTTTTTTCTTACCAGGCTTTTTCCGGGGTTTCTTACCGGGCTTTTTAGTGCTTAAAACCTTTGTCGTCATCGCATCTCCAGGAGCCTACCGTGCCTGTGTATCTCCGGGCGCATACCAAATGAAGCGAAAAATACGATCCACAGAATCACACGAAATGACCCTAACTGAGATAATCAGACTTGGAAACTATCGGTTTGCTTTTAGCTTTGCTCTTCGTGGATGTCGAGCTTTAGCATCCTTTTTCTGCGCCTGTTCCAGCAGGTTGCGAATCATCTGATGCTCGATCTCAATCAGCAATCTTCCGACCTTGGTTTTGTTTTTGACTTCGGTAAGCGCGCGCTCCTTGTCTATCATTCCCGCGCCAATCATCGCTAGCTGGATACTCGGCTGCAGCGCCAGACGCTTCACTGCTAACTCGGCACGTTGTTCGAGCGTAAGATCCGATAACTGCTTTGTGGGCACGGTCGGATCAACCACATCTTGCAAGCTAGCGACTTCCGAATCATCCGAATGAAACCCGGCAGGCATGGCCCACTGCTTTTCGGGGAATGAAGAGCTCGTCCTCCTGGCATTCTTGCTTGAGGTTTTCTTTCGTGATGTAGTCTTCACCATTGAACCTTTCACCATGGCTGTTATCTTGATGTCATGCTGCGTACTTCAAAAGAAGCGCTTCAAGATAACGCGCCCCACAATGTTGCCGCGCGCATCACCCGGCGCGCGGTTGAACGAAGCCACGTACCCAAACTCAAAACGCGCAAGGACGACATCTATTTGGATCCCGCCGCCGGCCCCGTACCGCGTGCGGTTGTCGAGGCCGCCCGAGAGACTCAGCCGACCCACGTCAACCATTAAGAGCGGTTTCACGGCGACCAGGTTGGCGTGATCGGCGATGAAGTTAGTAACGGGAAGAATCTCCCGGGCGAAGAGTTCTTCGACCTTCGGCCTCACCCTATCTTTTGCCCTGGCCAGAGCCGACTCGGCGACGTCCAGCCGGGCCTGCTCAGCGACGGTCCGGTTCTCTTCGCTGCGCAAACGCAGGTCAGTCTTCTGCTCATCCGTCAGCAAATCGCGCGCTTTCTGGTTTACCAATAGGTTGACGCCGCTGACACTCACCAGGGTCTTAACCGTCGACTTCAAGTCGCGACAGATGGGCTCGCCTTCGGGAACGTGGCCTCTGAATTCCTCGTCGTCCGTCCTCAGCCTGGAGGTTGTGACCCACTCATGCGGGATCAGCGGCCGCGACCACGCGGGGATTGGAAAGCTGATGTTCACATTCGCGTACTGGAACGAGGTAGCACCTCGCACCAAAGCACTGGGCCCGACGACGATACCAGCCTGGTTCTGACCGAGGCTACGCAGCAGAGGACCAGACGGGAAGGCAGTCAAACTCTGCGCGCTCAGTTCGTCGTGAAGAAACTGCCCTGCTGGGGCGCCACCGTAAAAGCGCGCGTACTCTGGAACAGCGCCCCACGAATGACCCAGGCCCGCGAGGATTTCAACTCCGATTGTCGCTTCGTTCTTTTTCGGGTCCTGGGCGTAAGACGTCCAACACTCACTACCTCCTAGTTCCGGCGGCCTGATCTTGTGAAACTCTTTCTTACGCGGGATCGCAAAATCTTTGCTATACCCGACGAGAGCAGCGACGCGCCGGTAAGAGCCGCGGTCGCGATTGAGTGCGCCACCATCGAACCAGAGGGCAGCGCGCATGAAACCCTTGCCGAAGACTCCGTCAGCGAGGGCGCGCGTCTCAAAGCCATTCTCCGAACTGATCTCGCCTGCCCCGGTGCCACCGCTGAAGTAACGGTTGCGCGACCAACGATACCCCACGCCGACGTTGATCAATTTAACCGGACCACCCTTCAGCCGGATGTCGCTGCTGAAGCCTAGTGTCGCGGCGTTCCGCAAAAAGTCTCCGCGACCATGGGGCAGGTGGCGAGCGTTGAAGCCCGCCGCCAGCGCCAGGTTTTGAAACAGGTGGAGTGGCTTCGTACGCGCCAGCACCAGCCCCGCGCTTGTATCGTAAAAGCTCTTGGTGAGAGATTTCCGCGCTTTCGGACTGAACAGCAACTTGGTGTCGCTCTCTTTTAGATCTGCAGGCGGTTCGTCGTCGCCCACAACTGACGGCAAGATTCTCGCGTCCTCACCAGGGATCGTGATCTCGAGGTCATCTGGCGTAACAGTGGGAGATGGCACCGCAGCGGGCGTTGCGCGGGCTTGAGTACTGGGGGTGTGCGGGGCTTCGGTTGCTTCACCCTTCCCGAATATGTCTCGCAGGTCAAGAAGGTCGGTGGCGGTGTCGATTCCAGTCGAGGGACCGAAGCCCCTGTCCTGATTGAAGTCGAAGCTGGGGTTGAGGGCCAGCAACGGGCGCGGTATTGCGCCGTAGAGGGCGGTCAAAGCCGAGCGCGGGAATAGAACCATGTATGGGCTCGAATCGAGCGCGTCAATTTCAACGAAATAACGCTTGAGCGTCACATCCACGCACTGGGGGCTGCCGGGAAAAGCCTTCTCGCATTCCGCGGGCTCAATCTTCTCAACACACTCCAGCGAGGTTTGGCCGCCTTTAACCGCCAGCTTAAGTTTGTTGGCGATCAATCGCTCGTACTTCTGCTGGGTCGGATCGTTGGCGCGAAAATTTATTATCTCGTTGATGTATTGTGTGGCCCGATTCGCCGAGTAGGGCTCACCTCGGTGTCCATCCAACTGCCGGCGAAGCTCCTTTGGCACTAGCCCGAAGAGGCTTCTGAATTTCACCCTACGGACCTTGAAGTTGTTGACTTCGCTGCTATCAACGCACTGAGCACGGGCTTGGGTCGCCCAGATCGGCGCGAACAGAAAAACCAGGACCCAGCCCTGCCTCACGAGTGGCGCGGAACTCCGTCGTAACATGGTTGTAATCCCCAGAGTTGGGTTGGCCAGCTTGTGTCAAGAACTCTGCAATCCACCCACTCCCCAAGCTGTGAAAAAATTAGAATCGGTCCGGGATACCAATCAACATACGGAAATTCGCAGGTTGGGAAGGGCGGTTTACCCCCTGATGCGTTACGTTCAAGCCTCAATGTGTCTTTTCTCGTCTCCTGAACACTCCCCGCCATGCCGGGCTGACAATCTGCGGTGGAGTGTTACTAAAGCAAGCGGGTGAACCGCCCTTCCCAACCTGCAAATTAATGTCTCTTGAGTGGTATCCGCGATCGACTAAAATTTTTCACAGCCTCTCCGTTACCCGTGGGTGGAATTTCCGAGTTTTTACGCGGACCGCGCCCCGGATAACGGCAGAGCGCAGCCTAAAGAGCAAAGTTCGCTACCTTGATCGAGGCTGCCTTGAGTTCTTTCTTCGTCTTCTCGAGCTGCTTTGGCGTCATCTTGCTCGCGTTCTTGAGGTCGAGGACCGCCGGACCAGCCTGGTTGATGATGACATCAGCCTGTTTATCGTTGATGCCGTTGGCCGCGGTCGCTTCAATTCCCTTCTGCTCGACCGGGGTGCCGCCGGTAAACGAGACATGGACCAGTTGCTCAAAGCCGGCACCGCCCGACCTCTTCCAGAGGTCAAAAACGATCTTCCAGATCGCGTCAGCCTGAGGCGAGCAGCTCTTCTCGATCATGACCTGGATCTTGAAGCCTGAGGACGGAGCGAAGACCATTACTTCGAGCACGAACGGCTTGCATTTCTTCGGCCCTGAAGTAAGGGTCACCTTCAGGGGATTCGACCCAGCCGGCAAAGTCGTTAGCTTAGTTCCAGTTTTCTTAGTAGCCATCACATCTCCTATGAATTGAAGAATCCGAATTGAGCCCGGGTTAAGGCCTTGGCTGACCAGCTTGTTGTTATTCTAAATTCCTCACTGAAGGTTTTCCACCAGCATAATGTCGCTGTCGCTTTGATCCAATTGGGTGTACAGAATCCACCGGCCATCAGGAGAAATCGCCAGGTTCGAGGCCCAGTTGATCGGCTCTTTCTCAATTGTTGCAACCGGAGTTACTCGACTCGTGGCAAAGCTGAAAAACTCGATGGTCGCATGCGGCTTTGCCTCTGAATTGATGAAATAGATCCCACCGTCCGCCACTGCCCAGTATCCCCACTCCCTTGGTTTGAGTTGATCGAAGACGAGACTCTCCTCACCACCCTCTACCGGTATCCTCCACAGGCCGGCAGCATCAAGTTTGGCATAGTAGAGATACTTGCCATCCAGCGACTCGAAGGCCGCGAACCCTCCTTGTTTCGTCACCTGCCGAGCCTCACCGCCTGCAACTGGCGCTTTCCACACCTCGGGCCGCGTGCCCGTCCGGTTCGAGGCAAAGTAGACCAAGCGCCCATCCCTCGACCAGCTTGGCACAACGTCATTGGAAGTCTCCATCGTGATGCGTCGCGGACGGCCTCCTTCCGCGTCCACCACGTAGATATCAGAATGGCCCTCGGCGCGCGCGTCGAATGCGATGTGGCGGCCGTCGGGGGACCAGCGAGGAGTGCCGACCAGCGGGCCGCCGATGAAAGTCAGCTGCCGGGCCTTCGTGCCTTCCTGGTCGCAGATCCAAATATCAGAGAGTCCTGAGCGCTCGGATTGGAAGACTATCTTCTGGCCGTCGGGAGAGAATTGCGGCGCACCATCATATTGCGTGGAAGAAATCAGCTTGGTCGGCAAAGTAGCGCGGCCTGTTGATC
>JBPCIQ010000203.1:0-16066 GCA_051006135.1 Pyrinomonadaceae bacterium
TCTGTATTGAGTGCTAGCGTTGCTTTCGGTCAAGGTCCCGATGTCCGTTGGCGTCACCTGCGGGTAACCATTCAGCCCTGCGAGAGGATGGCCGGTCACCATTCAATCAGCGATGGTTGCGCTCCTAAGATAGAATAGCAAGCCATGCGTGCGATGATACTCTCCGCCGGTTACGGCACACGTCTTTGGCCGTTAACCGAAGACCGTACCAAGCCGGCGATCCCCATCCTGGGTAAGCCACTCGTTGGTTACGTAGCCGAATATCTTGCACATTATGACTGCCGAGACATCGTAGTAAATCTGCATCATCGCCCTGAGTCAGTACAAGCGGCTCTGGGGGATGGCAAGAGGTTTGGCGTCAATCTCCACTTTGTCGAAGAGCCACAGATCCTGGGAACCAGCGGCGCGCTCGATAATGCGCGTGCAATGTTGGGCAACGAAACCTTTGTCGTCATCAACGGTAAAATAATCACGGACATCGACCTCAACGACGCGCTTGAGACCCACCGCCGCAACAAGGCAATCGCCACACTGATCTTACTGCCCAATATTAAGCGCGAACGATTTACTGTAGTCGAACATTCCAATGACCTTCTAAAGGGATTTGGTGGGATGCCCAATACAACCTCCTTAGAAACCGAGGTCCCTTTGATGTTCACAGGCATCCAGCTTCTTGAACCAGAAATCTTCGACTACATTCCCCGCGGCGTCTTTTCACATTCGACTACCGACGTATATCCGCAGGCCCTGGCTAAAGGTGAGCGCATCGCAGTGCACGTGGCTAAAGGGACATGGTACGAGCTTTCCACACTGCAGCGTTATCTCGACATCAGTCTGGCGCTGTTGGCCGAAAGGCACCTGAGCTTTACGGTGGGAGCCAATTGCGAAATCTCGGATGGCGCGGAAATTTCACAGTCCGTTCTTTGGGACAATGTCGTGGTGGCACCCGAGGCTCGAGTAAATCGAGCTGTACTCGGTGATGGGGTGCGAATTCAGGCCGGCGAAGCGATTGTGAATGCCATTGTTGTAAGAAAGTCGCTCGTGGAGGGGAAGATTGCCCCACCGAAAGCTCTGAGGGGAGAAGTTCAAGGCGACAACTTTGTGGTGCCTTTAACGCAATGATACAATCTGGTCACAAAACTCCAGCGAGCGTGGCGGGACCGGCATTTAGTCCCGCCTATTGTTGAGAACGACCAGAACGGCAGACCCGCTTCGGCAAGATGAGTTCAGCAAAACAGGTGACTACCAACGCTTTCGAACTCTGCGCCACTGATCGACTCCTTCGGTTTCTCAAAGCTGAAGGGATTAATGACCCGCAGATTGTTGCCCTGACCCCAGACGCCTCGACGCGCAGCTATTTTCGCATTCCCTGGAAGCAGGGGAGGGCAGTAGCCGCCGCCTATCCTGAACCATTTGATCCTGACTTTCACCCCTATTTGGATGTGACGGAGCTTTTCCGAGGGAGCGATATTCCGGTACCGGAAATCTATGCGGTTAACGGTGCGAGCGGCCTCATCGTTCAGGAAGATCTGGGTGACCGGCAACTCTTCCGCGTTTTCGAGGCTGCGTCCCTGGATGAATGCGAGGACTACAAGGAGCGCGCAATAAGTATTATCGCGCGCATTTAGAAAGCCACGGAAAAAGCGAATGAGTTGCAGTCCATCTCCAGCCGCCTTGCTTTTGATGAAGCGAAGCTTTCATGGGAACTCGATTTTTTTGTTGAGCATTATTTCCAGAGTCTAAGAGGTGAGACGCTGCGGCACGCGGAAGCGGCCGAGCTAAAGGCCGAACTTAACGATATTGCTGCGGAGCTATCCGCGGTCCAAAGGGTCCTTTGCCATCGCGATTTCCACAGTGCGAATCTGATGGTTGACGAGGCGAACCAGATACGGGTGGTCGATCATCAAGATGCCCGAATGGGGCCGGCCAGTTATGATCTCGTTTCATTTCTGTTGGATCGGCAACCCGCCCCACCATCCCTTGCCGAACTGCGCGATTATCGTCTTTTGTTGTTGGAGGAACGACGGCTCCAAGGTCTTGAGGCACTCGACCCCGATGAATTTGCCAGAGAATTTCGTTTGATGACAATTCAACGTGGTTTGAAGGCCATCGGCACCTTTTCTTATCAAACGGCCGTGTGCGGACGCGGATCGTTTTACGATCAGTTTATTCCCCCAACTTTAGTAATAGTCCAGCAGGCGGCTGAGTGGCTTGACCGCTTCCCAACTCTCCGAAGAATGATTGCTGAGCGACTGCCCAAGACTGGGACGGCTTAACTAACGTAATGGCGACTGAATCAAAAACATTGGCAGCAGCTCCAGCGACCGCTATCTCGCAGCTGGGGAGACATGTTGGTGAAGAGGTTACTCTGAAAGGCTGGCTTTACAACCTTCGCTCGAGCGGTAAAATCCTGTTCCCTCAGTTGCGAGATGGCACCGGTGTCGTCCAGTGCGTGGCTCTGAAGCAAACAGTAACACCCGAAGTTTGGGAAGCTCTCAAAGCGCTAGGCCAGGAATCGGCGCTTACTATTCGTGGAACAGTGCGCGCAGACGAGCGCGCTCCGGGCGGTTACGAAATTGACGTGTTAGATGTCGAGGTCTTTCAGGAAGTTCACGACTATCCGATCACACCAAAGGAACATGGCACTGAATTCCTGATGGATAAAAGGCACCTGTGGCTGCGATCGCGTCGCCAACACGCAATCCTGAAGGTGCGTCACACAGTGGTTCAGGCAGTGCGCGACTTTCTAGATAGTGACGGCTTTACCCTTTGTGACGCCCCAATACTCACGCCCGCAGCTTGTGAAGGAACCACGACGCTTTTTGAGGTGGATTACTTCGAAGGTGAGAAAGCATATCTCACGCAATCAGGCCAGCTCTATAATGAAGCGACAGCGGCTGCATTCGGTAAGGTCTATTGCTTTGGTCCCACTTTTCGAGCGGAGAAATCCAAGACGCGGCGCCACCTGACTGAGTTTTGGATGGTCGAGCCAGAAATGGCTTTTGCGACTTTGGACGACGTAATGATCCTCTCCGAGCGAATGCTTTCGCAAGTGGCCGCTCGGGTTTTGGAAGACAGAGTTGAGGAGCTGAAAGTGCTGGAGCGAGATACTTCAAAACTCGCGTCCATCATCTCTCCATTCCCGCGTCTTCATTATGACGATGCGGTCAAGATGCTGCAGGAAGGCCACGCGGAAGGTTTACTGGAGTCGCGGTGCGAATGGGGCGGTGACTTCGGGGCCCCGGATGAGACATTCATTTCAGGCAAGTTTGAGCGGCCAGTGATGGTCCATCATTATCCCGCTGCTGTTAAGGCGTTTTATATGGCGCGCGATCCGGACCGGGCCGAACTGACTCTGGGTGTCGACGTCCTCGCGCCCGAAGGCTATGGTGAAGTGATCGGTGGTGGTGAACGTGCGATCTCATTGGAGTTCCTGAAAGAACAGGTGGCCCTGCACGATCTGCCCTTGGAAGACTTTGACTGGTATCTTGATTTGCGGCGATATGGAAGTGTGCCTCATGCGGGTTTCGGCATGGGCATTGAGCGCTGTACCGCATGGATGTGCGGTATTGAGCATATTCGCGAAACGATTCCTTTCCCCCGCATGCTTTATCGGATTCGTCCTTAAATCAAACATGTGCTGTACGTTGGCCCGGTCGCTACTCTAACTGTGTCAAGACTTCTGCGTGTAGAACCAGCGATTGGTTTGATCGCCACGCAATACGGAACCGGGAGCGGTAGCGACCGGATGCTAGATTCAACCTACCAGACGATCTTAGACCACCTGATTCTAAAGAGCGGGAAAGCTGACTTGGGTGCTAACATCTGGTCGATACCGAGGCTGTGTGAAAGCTAGAGAATTCTTGCACTACGGGAGAGCCACTACTTAATACGGATCCGAGAGCCGTAGCGACCGATGGTAGATTCAACCAACGTGATCAAAAGCTTCTAAGCAAAGCCAGCAATTCCTGCTTGAGTGCTAACATCCGCTCCCGGTTCTGTAATTGAGTGTTGTTGGACACACGAGACCCGCAACACCTGGGTTAAAGCAGGGGCCCGCGAGACGTTTCAAAAGCTCAATGTCACTTTCGATGGATGATCGTCTTCGTCTCGAATTCAATGAATGGGCCAAAGCTGGTCGCGGCGAAAGCATGGAGACGGGTCATAAGCCGGTAGGCGCACAGGCCATCGAGCAAATGAATATCCCGCTTCACGCGCGAGTGCTCGATGTTGGTTGCGGGTCTGGATGGGCAACTCGGATCATGGCTGAGAAAGCCGCGAAAGGTCGGGTCCTCGGGATCGACATTTCGGATGAGATGGTTCGTATTGCGCAGGAGGCCTCCGCCTCCTTTATCAATGTCGAGTTTCGTGTAGCAAGCGTCGAACATCTACCGTTCGGTGATGAAGCGTTCACTCACGCTTTCTCAATGGAGTCGCTCTACTACTACTCAGATATCCTGGCTGCCTTAAGAGAGATTCATCGTGTGCTGGAGCGTCGTGGCCTGTTTGTTACAGTGGTCGACCTGTATCAGGAGAATGGACCCTCTCATCAGTGGATGGATATGCTCAGGGTACCCGTCCATCTTTTGAGTATTGCGGACTATCGTTCCTTATTTCAGCAGGCTGGATTCGTAAACGTGGTTGACGCCAGGATTTACGATCCGGCACCCCTGCCCGAGAGGTACAGCGGCACTTCGTTTAAGACCCACGATGACTATATTCAGTACCGGCAGGCGGGCTCATTGATGTTGAGTGGCGAGGTTGATAAATGAGCGAGATACCGGAGCGCATTGTGACCATCTTCGGCGGATCAAAATGTAATGAAGCCGATCTTGAATATGCCCAGGCAAGACGTGTTGGTGAACTGCTGGCGGCGGCAGGCTACACTATTTGTACTGGCGGTTACCTCGGTGTGATGGAAGCAGCCAGCCGTGGCGCTCGCGAGGGTGGCGGGCGTGTGCTCGGTATCGTCATGAACCAGTTCAAGGGCGAACCGAATCGTTACCTCACCGACAAGGTTGCCACACCGCATTTCTATGAACGGTTGCAGCGATTAATAACTCGCTCAATCGGTTTCATCGCCATTCGCGGGGGTATGGGCACCGTGACGGAGCTATCACTTGTGTGGAACAAGATTCAGACGAGCGTAATAGGTCCTCGTCCGCTGGTGCTGCTTGGGGAATGCTGGCCGCCGATCGTGAAAGCGTGGCAAGCGCACCTCGCGGTTAGCGACGAGGATGTTGCGGCACTGGATTTTGCCCGCACGCCTGAAGAAGCGGTAACCATTATTCAGGTGAAATCTCAAGGAGTGACTATATGAACTGTCCGAAGTGCGGCGCCGGGATGTTGGAGGGTGCAAGCTTTTGCGGGGCGTGCGGTAATCGCTTAGACGCCGTACCGTCGGTTGGGGGACAAACAACCGGCAGGGCCGGTACGCAAGGTATCCACCTCGATGACGACTCTCGTGGCAAAGGTCGCGGCTATGATTACGAAGTTTTACATCAGCCCTCTTTCTCGCTGGCGGTAATCAAGCTGCAGGCTGAGCAATCAATCCAGGCGGAGGCCGGAGCAATGGTCTCCATGTCGGCAAACGTTGAACTGCAGTCGCAGATGAAGGGTGGGTTATTTGGCGCAATCAAACGCGCCGCCGGAGGCGAGTCGGCGTTTGTTTCCACCTTCACGGCGCGCGGCGGGCCCGGAGAAGTAACCTTTGCTCCCGGAGCCCCTGGCGATATCGCCGCTATAGAGATGAATAACCAGTCCTTTTTCGTGCAATCCAGTTCTTATCTCGCCGGCGACGCTAGTCTGTCCGTTGATACAAAATGGGGCGGCGCAAAATCTTTTTTTGGCGGTGAAGGGCTGTTTGTTCTACTTGTGCAAGGCCAGGGTCTGCTTTTGGTTTCATCCTTCGGTGCTATTCATCAGAAACGTTTACAACCGGGTGAGCGCTACGTTGTCGATACGGGTCATCTGGTGGCTTGGGAAGGAACAACTCAATACACTTTGCGGAAGGCTGCCGCCGGTTTTTTCCGGAGTATGATGAGCGGCGAGGGAATAGTCGCCGAGTTCACTGGTCCGGGAGAACTCTTAATCCAGACGCGAAACCTGGCAGCGCTCGCAGGACTGTTAAAGCCCTTCTTCCCCGCGCAGTCGAGTGGGGGGGGTGGGTTTAATATTGGCGGCGGCTAAACCTAGAAGTTCATTTTATGCACGATCCCTTAGTTGCAGAGACCGTCCTCGCCCACGGCGCTACGGACTTGGCGCCTGCCAGAACAGTTAGAATTTTAGGTGTGCCGCTCGGATACGGCGCTAGCATGGCGGGCGTGGATATGGGGCCGGCCGCCCTTCGGGTTGCGCGCCTGAACGAAAGGATTGCCCAACTCGGATACAAGGTAAGTGATGCAGGTGACATTCGACTTGAGCGTCCTAAGTCGCTGCCGGAAGCCAATGACAAGTTGAAATACCTCCAGGAGATCAGAGTCGCGTGCGAACAGCTTGCGACAGATGTGCACGCGATTATGCAAGCTGGGGAGTTTCCTATAGTGCTTGGGGGTGATCACTCGATAGCAATTGGTTCAATTTCCGGCGTTGCCTCATATTGTCGCGAACGGGATGAAAGCCTGGGTCTGATTTGGTTTGACGCGCACGCCGATATGAACACTCCTGAAACGACTCCTTCGGGCAACATACATGGCATGCCCCTTTCCGCTCTGCTGGGTTATGGTGCGCCTGCGCTTACGAATATTGCGGGCTTTGCTCCCAAGCTTGATCCAAAGTTCTGCGCGCACGTTGGGGCGCGTGACATCGATCGCGGCGAGCGCGAATTGATCGGTAAGCTTGGCATGCGTTTTTTTACAATGCGCGAGATCGATGAGCGAGGAATGGGCGCTTGCATGGACGAGGCAATAGCGATCGCAACCGAAGCTTCTGGTGGGTACGCGGTGACGTTCGATGTAGATGCGCTGGATCCCGGTGACGCACCTGGCTCTGGCACGCTCGTACGCGGCGGTCTCACGTATCGTGAATCACATCTGGCGATGGAAAAAATTGCTGAGGCTGGCGGCATGTGTTCGCTCGAGGTTGTGGAGATCAATACGGCGCTTGACGTTAACAACAGGACGGCTGAACTGGGTGTGGAGCTGATCCTTTCAGCTCTTGGCAAGACGATTCTCTAAATATTTCGGGAGCTGCAATTGGGGAAAAAAGTTCGTTTGGGGGTTATTTTTGGCGGGCAATCCGGCGAACATGAAGTGTCGCTCCGTTCCGCCATGGCACTTATTGAGGCAATTGATAAAAAGAAGTATGACGTACTTCCGATAGCAATCACGCAGGAAGGGAAGTGGCTTTCACCTCCTGAGGCGGCGATGCTTTTGCCTCAGAGTGCGCAATCGGCCCTTCCCTCAAAAGTTGCTTCGAAAAGTACTGGGGACGTCGCCATCCTGGGTGATCCTTCACATCAGGGCCTGCTCTCGCTAGAGGCTAATGGCCGGCCGTTGCCTTCAGAACAGCTAGACATCGTTTTTCCCGTGCTGCATGGACCATACGGCGAGGATGGCACTCTGCAGGGATTGTTGGAAATGGCCAACATTCCTTACGTGGGGTGCGGAGTGCTTGCATCCGCCTGCGGCATGGACAAGGTGGCGATGAAGTCGTTGTTCCGCCAGGCGGGCCTTCCCATCTGTAAGCACATTTGGTTTCTTCGGTCTCATTGGCAAAAGGATCCACGAAGAGTGATTCGACGAGTCGGCCGCGAAATCGGCTTTCCGTGCTTCGTGAAGCCGGCTAATCTCGGTTCCTCGGTTGGTGTTTCGAAAGCCACGGATAAGAGTGCTTTAGTTAAGTCAGTTGAGCTGGCTGCTCAATACGATCGCAAAATAATTGTGGAAGAAGGACTTGATGCGCGCGAGATCGAGTGTGCGGTTCTTGGGAACGATGAACCGCAGGCCAGCCTGCCCGGTGAGTATGTTGTCTACGATGAAGCGGCGCGTTTCCTTGATTACACGGAGAAATACACTGACACGGGACACGTCAAATTTGTGGTTCCGGCTCCACTGCCAAAATCCCTGATTGCAAAAATACAGAAAATGGCCCTCGAGGCTTTTCAAGCAGTAGACGGTGCGGGCCTTGCGCGGGTTGATTTCTTTCTCTCAAGAAATAATCGAGATCTTTTTGTCAATGAATTGAATACGATGCCGGGGCTGACTGAGGTCTCCGGATATCCGAAGATGTGGGAAGCTTCAGGGCTGCCTTTCCCTCGCGTGCTTGATAATTTGATTGAACTCGCCTTCGAACGCCACCGCGACAAAGCGCTTAACAAGACAAGTCGATAGGTACTGAGCAGCGACGCCCGGTGGACAGGCTTAGCGCTTCGGCGAGCGATACCCCTTGCGCGTGCGGACTACCAGATCCCCACGGGAGAGTTTTACTTCAAGTTCCCGCCAGCGGCCATCGCGCGTTGTATCTTGCGGTCTGAAAGCGATCGTGTATTGGTGGCCCAACTCCTGCGCAATGCTCGAGAACGCGTCGCGGAGCGCCGGACCGCCGGGCGTTGCGATGAAACGCCCGCCACTCTTTTCCGCAAAACTCTTTAGAATCATCGCGCTTTGCGGGTTTCGAGGGCCAGTGTCAGTCGCAGACATATCGACGGCGTAGATGCTCGCCCCTACCGCCAGTGCTGCTTCCAATGCTTTACCTGATGAAGTTTTACTATAGGTATCCATCCCATCTGACAACACCACAATAGCCTTCCGCAGTTCCTGGCGTTCCGCTAATGCTTTCGCAGCCTCTGCAATTGCGTCGTACAGAGTAGTCATCCCTCTTGCCTTTATGCCGTAAGCCATGGGCGCCAGGTCGCGTCCAGAAGCGAAATCCTGTACTTGTTCTATTCGATAATCAAACTTGTAAACCGCGGCCACATCCTCTTCACGGAGCCCGTCAAGAAATCTGATGGCAGCCGATCGACCTAAGGTCAATCGCGTTTCCATGCTTCCAGAGGTGTCCAGCAGGACCACTGAAGCGAAAGGCGACTCATGCAGGCTAAAGCTCGAAATTAGTTTGGCCGGAACTTCCTTTCCATCCTCATAAACCTTGAAGTCGGACAAACGCAATCCCGGCACATATGCACCCGCTTTATCGGTAACAGTGACGTTGAGAACAACCAGGTCAGTATTTACACTTACCACCTCGTCATCTTGTTGAGCCTGAACCAAGATGGGAACTGTCAGGAAGACGCAAGAGAGTAATAGGCTTGAAGGAAGCAAATCGCCGAACATTGTTGGGTGTTTTCGCATCAACGGCTAGACCTTTCCGTTTATCCCACGGACAATGCGCACGAGTTCAAGTAAAACATTAGCCTGGTCAATTATTTCGGTAGAGATCACTCGGCGTGGGGTTTCTTGAACCTTGAGATTAAGGGAGGCAGCCACCTCGGCCAGACAGTTCATTGCTTCCGCGAGATCCTTAGGCTTCTTCTCTATCGTTACATCATCGTCGGAGCCACCGGCATCACTTCGAATGCGCTTCGCCAGTTTTTCCAGCTTCTCGAGCTTCTTGATGTCTTCACGGTCGAGCGAGTTCTTCTTTTTGAAAGAGGTCGCCAGATGCTGTCCTAGATCCGAGGCCTCATTAGCTCTTTCAAGATTCTGAAGGTGCTCCTTCTCGGCGAACTTGATTTCCCGCTTGGCCCGCATCTCCTCCGCCATCGAGTTGCTGGTTTGGTCATCCTCCGCGGAAGGTGAGCTCTTGTCCGCGTTAATTGAACCAATAGGATTTGTCGTAGCCTTCGTCCCTTGAGCGGCCACGGATGAGTAAGTTGCGACAACCAGGATTGTCATAAGAAACAATCGTCGCCCGGGGCTCCAGCTGGCTGATCTAAAACTCTTTTTCATTCTCTTCAATAAGTGAATTCCTATTCTCCTAAGCGACCCAGTAGAGGCAATTTTCGAGATACTGGGTGGTGGGTCAGTTGATGTCCGACATGCTTTAAGCTTGTCGTTGCGTCACGACAAAACTAAGGTTTATCGGACACTCCAAACGAAACTGACCCATTACTAGATACTGGGACGACTTGTAACTTTGAATGGTTGTACCAGGCGTTCTTAATCTCCCGGCTCCGCAAAACTCCAGTACAAACTGCAGGGCAACGGAGACGAGTAAACTGTCGGATAAGCCGGCGCTACTTAATGTTTCAGATGAAACATTGTCGCCACGCCGACTTCTCAGGGACAACTTCAAACTGGGTAGTTTCGCAGCGCTCGTGTTGAGACACTTGATTAAGTGTCATTAAGTGCTAGGGAACGCGAGCGGGAGTGTCAGGAGAGTTGAGAAAGTCACCTCCCCGTGAACCAGGCCGCGGCACAATAACCACTTTGGGCTCGTGTCTTTCAGGAGGCCGCTTTTCTCCCTGAGACGTGGTATAGGCCAACAGAGCAGAATCGGGTCCTGCTTTCAGACCTACGAGACGAACTGAACTATATTGCTGAGCGGGCAGCTTCAATACATAGCGGCCCTCCTCATCAGGCGCTAGCTCCGTTGGCTCAACGGGCACTAACGTGTTCTCGATATCCCTGCCTTTTCTTCGCCGAAGCTCCAAGCCTACTGTCAATCCAGTCAGCTTCTCCCCTGATGTGTTTTTTACTGTTCCACCGATTACGGTTTGTCCGGCCTTCAGAAGAGCATCATCAACACGGATGTGAGCCTTGGGTGGCCCTTTCGGAAGCTTCGCAGAAACCAGTTTGGGTTCTTCGGCGCGCGCCAACAACTGCTGTGTGCGGTGTTTCCAATAGGCGTAACCTACAAACCCGACCGCTGTGATTAGAATTGCACAAAGCCCCGCGATTAGCTTCAGCCGTACCGATTGCCTGGCATCGTCCAAGTTGGGCTGCTCTGAGTTAGTTAACATCGTCCCTCGAGAACACGTTAAAGAATTACTTTAAGTATAAGACAACACCAAGGCGTTTCGCTAGGGAGTTCTACCGGGCGGCGCCGCACCGGTGATGGCGGTAATTAGCGCCGAAAGAAAATCCTCTTCGGCTAAGCCACGGCTCCGTAATGTCACCCACTCGGCCCCGGTCGCACCATCCGTCCTTCCTTCGACCTTGGCATTCACGGACACGTTGGCGCTTGTCCCGTCAATTGGCTGAACCTCGACGGTCAATGTGTAACGACCTCGCGTCCAACCGCGAGTGTCAGTGGCCGGAGTGTCGGCATATCTACCCAACTCAGCCTGGGACACCACGGCGCCCTTTACGAAGGTATAAGGCTGGCTAACAACAATGCCGTCCGCCGGCTTGGAAGCCGTTTCGTCTACTATCAGCTTCTGATCGCGCATCACATCTTCGATTGTTTTTACGATTGCGTCTCGTCGAGCTGCGATGCGGTAGGGGTTTGGAATGGGTGGGACGTCCGGAGTGCGGCCTCTTCCAAAGTCAATCCCGCGGCCCGTCCCGACGTCAGTCTTGCTGCCGTTGTTGGCTGGTAAGCGACTCGAGCCGGTGTCACGTACTCGTTCGCTGCCTTTGTCAACACCTTTGCCTTGGGCCAGAGCAGCAGCGGCAAAACAAATTACGATCAACAACACACCTGTGAGCCGAGTCATAATGCACACCTTCTTTTTAAACCAACAAAATTGCAGGAGAATAACTGAATCGAGAATAGATTAAGGACCGAGCAAATTCAAGCAGTCAATGTTGGAATTCAGCGCAAATCCTCCCCGACTACTAGCGATAAGAAACCTGCCACAGGTGAACACGGATAAGCACGGATAAGAACGAAAATAAAGGATGCCGTCACCTATATGAGGACCCTGGGCTGCCTTCCTGTCGCTCTTCTGATCCGTGCTTATCTATAGTCATCTGTGGCCAACTCATTTCTCTTGCGCTTTCTTTCGCGCATTCTCCAGGTCTCTTTGCTGCTCCCATCCCCGGAGGGCCTGGACGCCTGACCCAAAATCGCGCTCGTTCGCATAAAAATTGTGAGCACCATCATTCCGGGAAGGCTCGCGTACATAGTATAGATAGTCGGTTTGGGCTGGACTGAGTGCTGCTTTGAGTGAGCTCTCGCCGGGAGACGCTATAGGTCCAGGGGGTAGTCCCGTATGAAGGCGTGTGTTGTAAGGCGACCGCCGTTCAACATCGCTCTTGTAGACCTTACCGTCATTCCGCCACTTTCCTTCAAGTTTCGAAGCGTAGATCACGGTTGAATCGATTCCCAACGGCATACCTAACTTGAGACGATTGTAAATAACAGATGCGATCAACTGTCGTTCAGTTTCAAGCTTGGCCTCGGTTTCGATAAGTGAAGCAGCGGTGACAATCTGGCGTGGCGACATTCTGATCTCGGGAGATTTGTTAGACCACCCTGGTTTCCATACTTCGCGAAATCGCTTCACCATCAGACTGAGTAATTCGGTAGGCGAAGTATTGGGAGGGAACTCGTAAGTAGCGGGATACAAGTATCCCTCGAGATTATTTGCCTGCGGATCCAGATCTGTTACGAGTCTTGCGTCGCTCATTAGCTTTAGAGCTGAGTCGGCGTCAGCCAACTTGAGCTCGGGAATTTTGGCCATGGCGTTTGCAATGTCCCATCGGGTCCAACCTTCAATGACGGTCATCCGAATGAGACGCTGCTCTCCCTCTTGGAGTTTAGTAAACACAGAAATTGGCGATATGGGGGAAGGAAAATCGTACTCTCCGGCCCTAAAACGCGGCCCCGCACCGGTTAATTTCAGATAGACCTGGGCTGACCATTCGTGTTTGATAATGCCCTCACTTAGTAGTTTTCTCACCACTGTTGCGGGCGCAGAGCCTCTTGGAATCTCGATGTATTGCCCGCTCCTCGTGTGATGAACAGGGGTTCGGAGATCTTTGTAAATCCAGAAAGCGGCACCCGCTCCGCCAAAAATTAAGATCAGAATAACAAGTGCAATCAGGCGTTTCATATGAGTTAGTTTTGCGAGTGGGTTAGTTGGGCTGAGCTCTCAGGCCCCACTAGCCAGATCTTACAGACGTGTGACCAGAATCCTTTGTTGCCCGCCGCCAATGAAATCGCTCAGAATAATAGCAGCAGCCTGACTATCAACCAGGGCCCGTATTTCCGTAGGTCGATGGCCCGCGGCCCGCAGTTGCTCCTCCGCCTCAGTTGAACTAAGGCGTTCATCCTGTAGGTAAACGGGCAGGTTTAGCGACTGTGCGAAATTCCGGGCAATGCGCTGGACCTCGAGCGCGGCCGTGCCTCTGAAACCATTTAGGGTAAGCGGGAAACCAATTACCAGGGTTTTCGCGTCTAAGCGACGCGCCAGATCAGTCACATCACGGAGCAATTGCTTCCAGTTAGACCGGCGTAGCGGATCAAGTTTCGTTATGGAAATGAGCAGAGCGTCGCAAACAGCGGCACCGACCAGCTTTTGTCCGAGATCGAGCGCGAGAATTGGTCCGGCTATCCGCTCCTCGTTTTCCTCATTATTCATGGCAACACTCAGGGCAACTTTGAGTTTAAAGGGCATTGGAGACTCAATTTGTGGCGCCGCGAACTGGCCGATAGACGGGAAAGGGACTTAGCTTGCGCCCTTCAAATGCCGACTGTATGATACGTTTTGGAAGCGAAGACCCATCTTAGCGCGCTGGCAAACGCTGTAACATCCGAGGTAACTAATGTCATTCCGCAGCAAATTTGCTTTGATTCTTTTGTCCGCCACCCTCGCCCTTTATACGGTAGTTGGTGGCTGGATTTCTACTCGTGCCCAGCAACCGGCAAATGATCCGAATGCTCAACTGCGAATCTTCGAGAGTGTTCTGCAGCACATCCAGAACGACTATGTAGATGAGCCAAACATGGAAAAGGTCCGCGCAGGCGCGTTACGAGGCCTGGCCTATGGGCTGGATCCGTATTCAACTTATCTGACGCCAGACCAGGTGCGTGAGTTTAACGGAAACGGAAAAGACCAACCAGTAGGGATCGGTGCCGAGTTATCTCAGGTTGCCTCTTATCTCTACGTCATTGCTCCGATAAAAGGCTCGCCAGCAGATCAAGCGGGCGTTCGCGCCGGTGACATAATCGAGTACATCGATGGGAAAGCGACGCGCGATATCTCGCTCTATGATGCCAAGCAACTCTTAAATGGTTCAACGGGTTCAGAGGTCAAGTTGCGGATACTGCGGGCCAATTCGCGGCCCGTTACGCTGACCGTCAAACGAGGTTCCGCGCGCGCTCCCGCCGCTGAAGCGCGAATGGAGGCTGGACGCATCGGTGTGTTGCGGATCAATAGTTTTGCTCAGGGCGAAGCTGCCGATGCGCGCGCACGTCTGCAGGATCTGATCAAGCAAGGGGTACAAAAAATCGTCCTCGATTTGCGTGGAACCGCTGGTGGTTCAATCGATGACGCGGTGACGATCGCGAACTTGTTCATAAAGGATGGCACGATTGCGCAGACCACTGGGCGAGAAGGGAAGACCCTCAAGACCTTTGCCGCGGATCCGAAATTGGCGTCCTTTGGCGGGCCTGTCGTTGCGCTAATCGACACGGGCAGTGCTGGTGCCGCGGAAGTAGTTGCTTCAGCTTTGGTAGAACGCAATCGCGGACAGGTGGTCGGTGAAAAAAGCTTCGGTGCCGGCGCCGAGCAACAGCTTTTCACGCTCCGAGGGGGAGACGGACTACTCCTGACAACCGTTAAGTGGGCTACCGCGAGCGGTAAGCCGTTCCTGGGCGAGGATAGAGCTCATTCGGGCGTCGCACCGACGGTTGAAGTGAAACGCCCTGAACTCGCTGAAGCGGTCGATCCTGATGACCTCACCGGCAATGACGATGATCCCGTCGGCAAGCCGAACCAACAGATTGAGAGGCGCGACGTGGTGCCCGAGGCTAACGCGGCTAAGCCGGCGGTAGAGGACGTGCAGATGAAGAAAGCGCTCGAACTGCTGCGCGACGTCAAAGCGACGCCACTGCCACGTGCAGCCTAGTCGAGGCGTAATTGGTCGGTAGTATGGGATGAAAAGCGAAGGCTCGAAAATGTTTCGGGCCTTTTTTCTTTAGGGGTTGACCGCTATCGCAACACCTTTGGCGTCACTCTATGTGATCATTTCGGATACAAGCGGCTCCATATAGGGTGGTCGGAGTTAAACACGAGGTTCAATTATTCACTTTCGATTGCGACTTTCTTGCATGACGCCTTTCTGATGCATAACCCGCAGCATTCTTGTATTGCGGGGTGTTTCTCGTACTTCGAGGGTCCTTCAGGAACGCCTCTTGCCATTAGCTGGGTGCTGCTAGAATAGTGGCAACGACACTTTGAGCAAGGAGAAGCTGAGCGATGATAATGACAAATAGATTACTACCGGTTGCTTTGATAGCAGCTCTTGTCGGCGGGTCTGTGGGTGCGTTTGTAATGCATTCGAAGAATTCAGCAACATCTGCAGCGGTGCCGACGGCGCAAGTTGCGAGCCGGTACGATACTGTGGCAACACAGGGGCAGGTGGGCCAGGTTGGCAACGCGCAGTTTATTCCTGCGGAGTTTGACACTGTTACAGAGCAATCCGCTTATAAAGCAGGATTAGCCGATGGATGTTTGGCTGCGCAGTCAGGGACGACGTTGGCACCGGCCGGAGTTGTGGCTAGTCCGAGCCGGGTGGTTTACCGGAACAACGGCCGGAGCTATGCGCGAAGCTCGAGTCCGCGCGCTTACTCCAATTATCAGCAGCCTCGCAGCAGGAGCTTTTGGCAAAAACACCGTGACAAGCTGACCGTGGCAATGGGAGCGGGTGCCGGTGCAGCTGTGGGCGGTTTGGTGGGTGGTAAGAAAGGCGCTGGAATTGGGGCGCTAGCGGGCGGAGGCGGCTCGGCTCTCTACACTTACAAGCTTCGCAACCGCAGCCGTCGTTACTAAGCTAACGGCGACAATCGCAAGACTGATAATCCGAGCAATGAGGGGCAGTTCCTCCAAGGGGGACTGCCTCTTTATCCACTCCGGGCGAAACACTCATTCAAGCTAGATCAAGAATAACCCTCCTTGTTGCGTTCTTGGCGCTAGCTGCTCTTAGCACTGACGTAACGACCGCTCAAAATACTTCAGATC
>JBPCIQ010000204.1:0-5734 GCA_051006135.1 Pyrinomonadaceae bacterium
GTGGCAACATTTGCCCAACACAGTCACTCCGCAAAGGAAATGGAAAGAGCGTCATTGGCGGTCGGACTAGGTGATGTGAATCACCCGGTCTCAACAACGAACGCCGACGCACAAAGGTTTTTCAATCAAGGTCTGGCCAATATCTATGCCTTTAACCATGAGGAGTCGGTCAGATCCTTCAAGCGCGCCGCTGAACTCGACCCGCAAGTGGCGATGGTTTATTGGGGCATCGCGCTCTCGCTCGGCTCGAACTACAATCTGCAAGCCGACGCCCCCCAGCTTAAAGAGGCTTACGCAAACATACAAAAGGCTCTCGCGCTAAGTGTGAAAACCTCGGAACATGAACGCGCCTACATCGCAGCGCTGGCGAAACGATACACAGATAACCCTCAGGCTGACCGCCAGAAACTTGCCGTTGATTACAAGAACGCAATGGGAGAGCTGGTTAAGCGCTATCCAGACGATTTGGATGCGGCTACGCTCTACGCCGAAAGCATGATGAACCTACGCCCCTGGAAACTCTGGACTCTGGACGGCAAGCCCGCCGAAGGCACGGAAGAAATCGTCGCGGTGCTCGAGAGCGTACTGCAGCGAGATCCCAATCACACGGGAGCGAATCATTACTACATTCACGCCGTAGAAGCTTCACCCAATCCTGACCGTGCTTTGCCGAGCGCCGCGCGACTTGGGAAATTGGCTCCCAAGGCTGGTCACCTCGTCCACATGCCCTCGCACATTTATATCCGCACGGGTGACTACAACGAAGCGGCCCAGGCCAATGCCGATGCAATCGCCGCTGACCGCGAGTACATCGCCAAAAGGGGCGCGCAGGGCGTTTATCCGATGATGTACTACAACCACAACATTCATTTTCTGGCAGCGGCCAACGCTATGAAAGGTCGTTACGCAGACTCCCTTAAAGCCGGGCGCGAACTGGAAGCCAGCGTCAAACCTCACCTCAAGTCGATGCCGATGCTTGAAATGTTCATGCCCTACGCAACTGTGGTACTTGTTCGCTTTCAGAAGTGGGACGAAATTCTGAAAGCAACTAAACCCACCAGCGACCTGAACATCACCACGGCCTTTTGGCATTTTGCGCGCGGCATGGCTTACGCTGGCACGAATCAACCGACAAACTCCGAAGCCGAGCTCAAAGCATTTCGAGCGACGATGAACACTGTTCCCACCGACGCGTCGCTGGGCAACAACGCCGCTCCCGACGTCCTGAAGGTTGCGGAACAGATGCTTGCCGGGAGAATAGCGCTAGCGCGCGGTGATAAGAAGACGGGAATTGAGCTATTGTATCGCGCGGCAGAATTGGAGGACGCTGTGAGCTACAACGAGCCCTCCGACTGGGACTTACCTGTGCGTGAGTTGCTCGGAGGCGTACTCATTGTGAATGGAAACTATGTCGAAGCGGAGAAAGTATTCCGGGCCGAGCTTACCAGGCATCGGCGCAACGGTCGCGCTCTGTTTGGTCTATGGGAAAGCCTCAAGAGGCAAGGAAAAGACAGTTCTGCACAGATGGTGCAACGCGAATTTGAGAAGGCCTGGGAGACGGCCGATACCAAACTCCGCATCGACGACCTGGGCGGCTTGAATCATTAAACTATCCGCAGATTACGCAGATTTCATAGACTGCAAGAAACACTGGCCAAAAGGGTTTTTGACTTTGTCGTCTTACTGCCGAAATGTTTTTGCGTAACCGGTGTAATCTGCGGATAGCATGAGGCGCCCACGGAGGAACGCCCCTACAGTACTTAGGCAGTGAACATTCAAGACGCGTACACATCCTGGTCTACGAGCTACGACTTGGATCGCAACTTGACTCGCGACCTCGATCAGGCCGTCACCACCGATACCTTTACCGGTCTGCGGTATCACACCATCCTCGAGGTTGGCTGCGGGACGGGCAAGAATACAACGTTGCTGGCGCAAATTGGCGAGAGAGTTTGCGCACTCGACTTTTCAATCGGCATGCTCAAGCAAGCCAAAGCAAAGCTGCGAAGTGAGCATGTAGTCTTCGCCGTCGCTGACCTCACAAAATCCTGGCCGTGCAAAACTGAATCTGTCGAGCTAGTCGTTTGTAACTTAGTACTCGAACACATTCAGGACTTAACTGTTATTTTTTCCGAAGCCTATCGCGCGTTGGCGCCAGGTGGGCAGTTCTTCATAAGCGAACTTCATCCGTTCCGACAATATCAGGGAACGCGGGCCAATTTCCAACGGCAGGATGAAACAATTGAAATTCAGGCGTTCGTGCATCATCTCTCAAACTTCACAGAGGCGGCCGCCCAAAATGGGTTAGCGCTTCAAAGTTTCAAGGAATGGTGGCATGAGGCTGATGAAAACAAGCTTCCCAGGCTGATAGTACTCATGTTTGAGAAGCAGCCCCCATGACAACCCTGCTTTTAGAGGCTGTGCGAAAACCAAAGAGGACCTAACAGTAGTTTGCAAGTCAGGAAGCTGCTTAGTGGTTCCGCACCTTGAGTGGTTTCCAAGTTGAGGCGGGGACCGGGGGTCCGCCTTCCTTACCTGAGAGCAATTGCAGGTAAGAGGTCTTGGTTAGTCACCTCTCAGTTCAGGGCGGCGAAGCCGGTCCCCGCTCAAGCTTGAAAGCCACTCAAGTGAAAATTGTTCAGCAGGCGAGTTCTCCGTCTTTTAGCACAGGTGTCAATCAACCTCCGTGGCCGGATGCCGCCATTCGCTTCTCCATTTCCTCAGGCGCCACGTCTTCCGTGTGCGTAGCCACGTGCCACATGTGTCCAAATGGATCTTTCAAACTGCCGGAGCGATCACCATAGAATTGATCTTGCAGCGGCTTCACCTGCTCCCCACCGGCCTCGATCGCCCGCTTAAAAATGGTATCGACGTCGTCGACGTAGATCATAATGCTCACTGGCGTGCCACCAAGTGTTGTTGGACCGACATAGCCCATTTCCGTGGACTCATCGGCAAGCATGATCGGTGAGTCGCCAATCTTGATCTCGGCATGGCCCACTTTCCCGCCCGGGGCGGGCATGCGAAACAGTTCGGTTGCACCAAAAGCCTTCTTATAATACTCGATGGCGTCGGCCGCTCCCTTGATAATCAGATACGGTGTTACCGAATGGTAACCGTCTGGAATTGGTTTTACGTTTGCCATGAAATCTTCTCCTTTTAGTTAGATATTCTAATGCCATGTCTCGGGTACAGCTCCCTACTTCAAGAGAGCGTTCTTGTTGAGAAAACCTATCACTGCTTCGTTGAACTGCTTCGGCTTCTCCATCATCAGGAAGTGGCCCACGCCCTCCCACATCTGAAAGTCGAGGTTCGGCGCAATACTCCGAAAGAACTGCTCAGTGTCGGCCGGCCAGAACGGCGACTTCGCCAGAATCGTAAGGACCGGCACGTTCATTTTGTCCGGTCCGTAAATCGAATCGTCATTCATGCCTTCCATCGCGCTCACTATCACGTGCTGAGGCGTGTTTAGAAAGGACGTCTTGATACGCTCCTGTGTCTCGGAAGGTAACTGCGGGCCGGCCATCGCGGCAAACATCTGCATCCCAGCCTCTTTGTAGTTTGGCGCGCGAAAAGCCGCGGTGAAGGTGTCCCTCATCTTTTTGTCGCCAAACGGGCGCAGGCCGCCGTCTACTATTACAATTGCCAAAGTCTTCTGCGGATACTTGCGATAGAACTGTCTTGCTATTGGCGTCCCCATGCTGTGGCCTACCAACACGGCGCGCTCCACTTTTGCATCGCGCATGACGGCATCGACGGCCCTCGCAAACAGATCCATGCTGTACACAAGCTCCGGCTTGTCACTCTGGCCGTGGCCGGGAAGGTCCAGGGCGATTACACGGTTCCGTTTCGCAAAATCCGGCACTTGATCCCGCCAGTAGTCCAGGTTGCAGGTCCAGCCGTGAATCAACACCACTGCTTCGCGGCCTTTCCCGTAATTCTGGTAATGAATGCGCGCCCCGTCGAGGTTGGCATAACGAGACTCTCCCGCAGAGGTCGAGGCTTTCTGCGCCGTAGCTGCCGGAGCGCCCATGAGCACAAAAACCAGCCCCACAATCGTCAAAAGAAACCAACCTGCCGGCGCGATCCGCTTAGTGGTGAGAGTGTCTTGGAGTTTAATTCTCATGAGATCTTCCTCTCGTTGGTAGTGTTCTTATGATTAACAACCACAAGCGTCATGTCGTCTGTTAGAGCGCGTGGAGCTGCGAAATCCTGGACGGCGCCCAACACTGAAAACAACACGGCATCGGCTGAGCCGCTTCGTGCGCTGCGGAGTTCGGCCTCAAGGCGCTCCCTGCCGAACTCCTGGTCCGCTTCATTAAAAGACTCGAGAATGCCGTCGGAGCAAATCAGTAGCAGTTCGCCGGTACATATTTGCACGCTTCCTTGATCAAAGGTAGCCGCGGGGACGACGCCGAGCAATGGTCCACCAATGGAAAGAGATTCCAACTGGCCATCTGCACGTAAAAGCAGAGCTGGAGGATGCCCCGCGCTGCAGTAGTCGAGCATTCCGGTAACCGGATCGAGTCTTGCCAGGAACAAGCTGGACAGTGGCGCAACCGACGCGATCCGGCACAGATCACGGTTCACGCCGCTTACGATCGCCTCCGGCTCTGGGCTCCTTGCGGTGTGCGCGCCAATCAGCCCGACCAGATACGTGGTCCACATCCCAGCCGCCAGACCCTTGCCGCAGATGTCACCGAGGGCCAGGATTACGCCGGCGCTGGTTTCCTCTATGGTGAAGAAGTCACCGGGGACGTGGCGAACGGCGAAAATTTCGCTGGCGATCTCGACGTCGTTGTATCGAACCAGACGCGGGGCGCAAAGGCGCCGAGACACCTGCGCTGCTTCGACGAGTTCGGTGTGCAGATCCGCGTAATCCTTCTGTAGGGTTGCGAGTTTCAGCTGCAGTTCCCCCTGCCGTACTCGCTTACCTGACTGCCGCCGGGGCGGCGGAGATACCGGGAGAGCAACCGCACGTCGTGACGCCAACCCACCATTGAATGCTGACTGACTCATAAATCCTTTACCTTATCCGACGAACTTGTAGCCGCTTCCGTGAACCGTCAGAATTAACCGCGGCTCCTCCGGATTCAACTCCAGCTTCTGCCTGAGGTGGACGATGTGAGTGTCAACGGTGCGCGTGTTAGGGTAGTTCTCATACCCCCACACCTCGTCAAGCAAGCGGTCGCGGCTGAGGGTTTCCGCCGGATGGGAAATGAAATAAGCGAGCAGCGCAAACTCTTTAGCTGAGAGTTCGATCGGCGTGCCGGCAACAGCGTCATTTTCGGTGCGTTGATTGCGCGCGAAGGTTCGTCGCCGGAGCAAATGCGTGACTATTGCGGTAAGACAAAGAAAGCAGTCGTCGAATATGCGTCGCCGTCAGGTCGCTTTACGTGACCGCCGTAGAAAATGAGCGGCCTCGTTTTCTTGTGCATCTCTGCCACCATCATTTTGCCTTCACTGCCGCACCAGCCAGCGTAACTTTTTGCCTGCCGATCATACTCCTCACGCAAAGCTCAGTATTCCAAACAGAATTACTGAGAGCGTCAACACCGCGGTCATTACGGGTCGGCGGATGAAAGGTTCCGATAGATTCATAATGCTCTTCAACTACACAAAACCGCAGCCCGGTTCCCTCGATGGCACATCAACCAGATGACGGGAAGTCAGAAACGGGGGGGGGGGGGGGGAGGGGGGGGGGGGGGGGTGGCGGGGGAGTTGTTAGCCGAAC
>JBPCIQ010000205.1:0-5128 GCA_051006135.1 Pyrinomonadaceae bacterium
TCCGTCACCACTCAACTCCGCACTACACGCCGGAGCCCGACGTGGTTCACGAGCTAACCGGGCATGCTGTCACTCTGGCAAGTGAACGGCTCGCTGAACTGAATCGCCTGGTAGGCGAAGCTGTCAAACGCACCCACTCAGCTGAACGCATGGAACAGTTGGCGCGCGTGTATTGGTTCACGATCGAATTTGGTGTTGTTCGGGAAGACGGCAAAGTAAAGGCCTATGGCACGGGATTGCTGTCCTCGGCTGGAGAACAGCAAGCAATGGGGTCTGCCGAACTGCGCCCCTTAGATCCGGAAACAATGTCGCGGCAGGAATACGATCCGACGAACTATCAACCGATTCTTTTCTGCGGCGATTCATTTGAAGCAATGCATCAAACCTTGCGCGAGTTCATCATCAGGTATAGTTAGGCGCAAGATTTATCCTGGCAGGCGTTCAATTGTTAGGCTGTAAGAAGATTCAATGGGAGGGTAAGTAGGTGAGGCTCAGAGTAATCACAATCTGCTTAACTATTACGGTAGTTCAGCAATTAGCTGAAAATCCTATGGCAAGGCGGAAGCGACTGGGCCTAACCACCAGATGAAGCAGATGCGCAATGCCGCTCCCGCTTACAATAAGTTCACCTGAGCGACAAAAAAGCGGCGAGACCAGTTTCCCGCCGCTTTCAAGTAACAACAACCTTGCTCACCTGTAGAGCAGATGTAGGTTTAGAGCATGCCTGCTCGCGCTTTCTTCGCACGCGCCGCGCCGATGGCTGTCTCTACGTCTTTAACCTCCTCAGGTGGCGGAAGAACGGCCGGCATGCCTAGAGATTCAATCCACAGCTCTCTGGTCCAACCAGTGGTGTGGTAAAGATGTTCATCTTCCTCATCTTCGACTTCGTCATGGGCTTCCTTAAGCGCTTTCCCTGCTTCACCCTTAGTTTTCTTGGCCACTTCTCCGATGAGTTCCCAATTAAGATGATCCTTCGTTTCAGCCAGCACGACGCATTCAGCTGCCACTAATTGCGCTGCCGCGGGCTCGCCGGACTTTAACGCCATCTCCATCGCCTTCACCAGCGACTCTCCGATGTGACGTACAACCTGGCGTCCCGGCGTCGCAACGCCGAGATCAAGTCCGAGCGTCTGCATCGTTTCCTGCACAATTTGAACATGGTTCTGTGTTTGATCCAGATACTCTTCCCACTCCTCCTTTAACTCTTCATTGATGGCGCAACGGAGCGCGGTGGTATAAACCTGCACACCCCCTAGTTCGGTCTCCAGCGCCTGGTACAGAAGCTCATTCACCTGTTCCTGTTTCATTGATTTCCCCCTCTTTCCGTTGCTGTTAAGAATTCATACATCACGAATACAGCGCTTCCCTTCATCCTGGGCAGCGTCGTACTGTTTCGAGAGTCTTCAAGGAGACAGTTGATATCCAGCAAGTGACGGGCCAATGCGGGTTAGGCGGCGGCCATCTGAATCCTCGGACCGTGCGGATCCCGATGACCTTTTCTTCGAGGTACAACCCGGAATTGCTCAAAATAGGGCGCGGACCGACAGCATCGCCATGGCGTTGATCTGTTCCGGCGTGAACGCATTCAAGTATGGGGCGCTCGCCAGGGGAAAGAGCGCCGCCGCCAGAGAAACCGCGGCGACCCCTTCGATCGCGATGCACACGAGGTTAAAGAAGACGGCCGCCAGCGCGAGATCGCGGCTGACGGGGCGCAGCAGAATGTAAAGGATCAGAGCCAGGGCAGTCGCGCACGTCAGGAGCACGACTTCTCCGGCGACCCCGAGACGCCAGAGCCACTCCATCGATCGCAGGTTGGCGGCTGTGGCTGTCGCATTGTTTGGCACGACGATGCTGCCCCTGACCACGGCCTCGCCCAGCGCGCGAGGACGATAATGATGAGGTACAACACTCCACCGATCCTGGCCAAGAACCGGGCACGCTTCGCATCCAGCAGGTTCATCCCTACACTCACAGCGGTAATCTCAAGCGCGCCTCGCAACCCCGCAGTTCGGAACGGTTCTCGAGCGTTAGCGTTCCACCATGCGCCTCGGCGATCTGACGCGAGAGCACAAGCCCGATGCCGGAGCCTCCTGCTTTGGTGGTAAAGAACGGCACGAATAAGTTGGCCGTGCTAGCGAGTCCCGGTCCTTCGTCTTTAATCCACATATCGAGCTGCCCGTTGTTTTGGGTCCAACCAAACTCGACAGCGCCGCCGGTTTCCAGCGACGCATCCACCGCGTTGCGCACAACGTTTATCAGCAGTTGTTCCAACTGAGCTCTGTCACCCTGGACCAGCACCTCGGGGCCGACGACAACATTAACTGGCAATCTTGTCTCGAGACCGGCCACACGCTGGACCAGATCGCCTACGTTTAATGCTTCAAAGTGGGGTTGCGGCAAACGCGCTAGTTTGGAATATGATTCAACAAACCGCGCCAGCGAATCGGCGCGTGACGAAATCACGTCCAAACCGCGCTGCATATCTTCGCGCATGTCCCCCGGTTGGGGTTGGCGATTGAGCAAATCGGCAAGACTACCGGCAACCGATTTGATAGGCGCCAGAGAGTTATTCAATTCGTGGCCCAGCACGCGCAGCAATCGCTGCCAGGCCGAGCGTTCTTCTTCACGTAGCGTCTGGCTGAGGTCCGTCAGCACCAGCAGCTGATGCTGCATACCCCCTTCGCGAAAAGTGCTGCGGCGTATGTCCCACCTGCCGACGCCGCCGGGAAAAACCATCTGCATCGTGTGTGGACCGTCACCTTCGTCGCGCGCCAGGCACGCTGCCAGACCCAGTTCACTGCTCGTCCGCCCGAGCAATCTAAGCTCCGGCTGGGCCAGCAACCTTTCGCCCGCACGATTCACCAGCCGCAGACGCCGGTCACCATCGAAAGCAAACACCGCCACGTCGATCTCAGACATCACAGTGCGCAGCAGAGCCGTTGCCTCAAGCGCGCCCAACCGTTGCTCGCGCAGAGTCTGACCGAGATCGTTGACCTCGAGCATCACTTCGCCCAGTGCGTCTCCCGAGCCGGCGCGTCTTCCGCGGATTGAGTAGTCGCCTTCACGGATCGCAGCCAGAATATTGGATAGAGTTTGTAGCGGTCGCACGATGCGTTGCTTGAGGTTGAAAGCTATGCCCAGCCATGCGAGCACAAGCATCAGATCAACGGTCCACTGCGTGCGGGCCGAATATCCGTCCCACCAAAGCAGCAAGGCGCATAATCCGACCGCGGGGAAACCGGCCAAAATCGACAGGAGAGTGACACGTCGCTCAAATGTCAGCCGTCCGCCGGACTTGAGCGCAGGATCCAGGGTAGAAAAATTTGACGTGGTTTTTGCTGGGGGTGGATGAAAGCTCACGGCGCCATGATAAACCATAGTGGGCAGAACGGTGGCTATTCAGAGCATCGTCGTTTTCCTGGCCAGCGGTGTTCCATGTTTTGCGACTCGCTCGGTGCTAATCGGTCTATAAACATTCCATGCCTACGGGATTGAGTTGTAGTTAACAAGATCTTACTCACCAGAAAACATGCACCGCCCGGGCGCCTGGCTTGCCGCCGCATCCAAAACCAGGGTTATGACAAGCCATACTTCTGCAATCGGCGGTAAAGAGCGCTGCGACTAAGCCCCAGCGCTTCGGCGGCACGATTCGCGTTTCCTTCAAAACGAGCGAGGGCTTTTTTGATGAGCAAGCGCTCGGCTTCTTCCAGACTCATCTCTTCCAATCGCGCCGAGACACCGCCGTCACTGGACGACTGCAACGCCAGATCAAAAGCCGTCACGACACTGCCCGTGGTCATCAGGACCGCGCGCTCGACGACATGATCCAATTCACGCACGTTGCCCGGCCAGGCATGTTGGCGCAATGCTTCAACTGCCTCGGTACTAAATCCATCGAGCGGCCGCCGGTAGTGGCCGCGATGTTGACCCAGGAAATGTTCAGCCAACGGCGCAATATCTGCGAGCCGATCGCGCAGGGGTGGCAGGTGAACCTCGACCGTGTTCAAGCGAAAAAGCAGGTCCTGCCTAAACCTGCCTCTAGCTACGTCAACGTTCAAGTCGGAATTCGTAGCCGAGAGCACACGAACATCTACCTTTTGAGTTTTTGATGAGCCAACGCGCTCGAACTCGCCGGTTTCTAAAACGCGCAAGAGTTTTGGCTGCAGATTGAGAGGGACGTTCGCGATCTCGTCAAGGAACAATGTGCCACCATCCGCCAGCTCAAACCGCCCTACGCGATCTGCTTTGGCGTCGGTAAACGCGCCGCGCACGTGTCCAAACAATTCGCTTTCAAACACGCCTTCGGCCAAAGCGCCGGCGTTTAGCGAGACCAAGGGCTTTTTTGAGCGCCCTGAGATCGCGTGGAGAGCGCGCGCGACCACTTCTTTACCGGTGCCGTTCTCTCCAGTGATCAGCACGTTAGCGTCCGCTGGACCAATGCGCTCCACGAGTCTGATAACATCTTTCATGGCCGGCGATTCTGCAATAATTTGTGGACGATCCGCCGCGTCCGCTGTATCGCGCAGGGCCAGGTTTTCGGCTTCGAGCCGCTCGCCACGACGCAGGGCCTCAGCCAGTTCCACCTGGGTACGCACGACAGCCAGCAAGCGCGCGTTGTCCCATGGCTTTTGAATGAAGTCGCGCGCACCACGGCGCATCGCCTCGACCGCGAGATCGACATTCCCCCACGCAGTCATCACGACGACAGGCAGCGTGGGATCAGCTGTCCGGATTCTTGCCAGCAACTCTAGTCCCTCACTGCCGGAGGTTGTGTCGCGTGCATAATTCAGGTCAATTAAGACAACATCGAGCTCCCGCGATTCGATGGCCTTGAGTACGACGGCCGGAGACGAAGCGGTTTCGATCTCGAAACGTTCACCCTTCAAGAGCAGACGCAGCGCGGCCAGAACATCAGGTTGATCATCAGCGATTAGAATTCTTGGCATAAGCTTGGTGCTGTACTTTGTGCTTTGTACTTAGTGCTTTGTATCTAGTGCTTTGTACCCTCACTCTAGGTTTCAAGATTGGAATCCACTCAACTTCAAATCAATCTCTCACTTAGTTCACCTCTAGGTCAGGAAGGCGGACCCTGTCCCCGCTCAAGTTGCAAAACCACTCAGCCTAAGAG
>JBPCIQ010000206.1:0-7716 GCA_051006135.1 Pyrinomonadaceae bacterium
GGGTAACTGAAGCGGAACGAGCTGTGGTTTGTATGGCCCAGTCCCTGAAGCAAGGCGGTAGGGTTGTCGTTGAGTTGGGTGGCAAAGGAAATATTGCCGCGATCACGACGGCCGTTCGGGAGGCCATCTGGGAGGTGTTAGACGTCAAGGTTGAGCACGGCCGGTATTACCCTAGCGTCTCGGAATACTCGGGCTTGCTCGAGCGGCATGGCCTCTTCGTAGGAAGTGCCGTCCTGTTTGACAGGCCAACAAAGCTCGAAGCCGGAGAGCAGGGCTTGCGGAACTGGATAGCGATGTTTGACCAGGGTGTGATGAGCCATGTCCCGGACCATAAAAAAGAGCAGGTACTACGAAAGGTGGAGGATAAGACGCGATGCAGCCTGTTTGCAGACGGGCATTGGTTTGCCGACTACAGGCGATTGCGAATCGTCGCGAATAAGGAATAACCAAGCTCGGCTCATGCTCGGCTAATTAATCGGTTGGAGAGATAGGTAACAGAAAAGTCCGAGGACACGTAGCAGGTGCTCCCAAAATCGACGTTGCCACAAACCCCGTTCGCTTCGTTTCTCCCGGCTTTGAGAGATTCGTTCGCCTTCTTCGATGGCACGAGAAAAGTGCCCTTTCAGCACATTCCAGCGCATGGAAAAATCCGAGTCACCGGAGGGCAACGTCCAAATACAATGAAGATGATCCGGCAAGACCACCACCGCCCCCCTCTGTCATTCTGAAGGCGCTGAATACTGCGCGAATACCTCGGCCCCGGTCAGGTTCTTCGTTTGGTTTGCGAACGAATAAAACGATGGCTTCTCATCGATAAAAATCTGTTGATCAAAGACCCATTGTTCTCCGTCATCGAGTAGACCAACAGGAACTTCGTAGTGCCCTTCTTTCTTTAGGCGGTAGAAAAGATGGCTTCCACACTTGCTACAGAAGCCACGCTCGGCCCAGTCGGAAGAACTGAAGACAGATATGCTGTCATTGCCTTCAAAATGAACGTCGCTACCGCACTCAATCGCGAGCAAGGGCCCACCTGTCCATTTTCTGCACATACCGCAATGGCAGGCGCCCACACTCTTGCTGGTCGTCTTTATTAAAATCTGGACTGCGCCGCAAAGGCAGCTTCCTCTTCGTTCGGTTTCGCCTGCCATATCTTCCTCCTTAAATTGCATAACGCCGCCCTTGAGCGGCGCCGTAGTGCGTAGCGAAGCGGAGCATGGAGACGTCCGCCTCGAAGGGCTGGTTAGAAGGCAAGTTCTTCATTGCTCGGCCTCGAGCGCCTCCAACGACCGCAGCAATTGGGCGTCTACGTCTGCCGGAACTGCAATTCGCCGTACGACTTTCGGCCATAGCTCCACTGGAGGTTCTCTCACTACCTTTGCGTTAAGCGTGACGTCGTCGAGATCATCATGAAGATACTGTCGTCTACCGCAATGCCGCGCATCACACGCAACCCGAATGAATGGACGACACTCTCGCCAGTGACACACGCGACCAATGTACTCCCCTTCCAGGTTCGCAATAAAGATGTCGGCACCAGAGTTCTTGCTTTGGGCCTTTCCCTTGAGCATGCGCCCGGCTTTTGCCAGAACAGTGAGATCTGCATCATCGGTGACTGATACCAGTACGTCGGCATCTTTCGGCTGCTGCTTTGAGGTGGTCAACGACCCGACCAGCGCGATGCGAGTAACGCCTGGACAAGACCGGGCACGAACAACGAAGTTCAGGACCTCCGATAGCAGCAATGATCGGAGCAATGTGTCATTCGAACGTACCTGCGCCGGCATAGCACCGTAGTTCTTGCCTTCTAACGCTGGAAGTCGTTTGAGCTCAGCCGCGTGCGACGGCCGTAGGCCGTTGCACGTCGGCTGCAGCGAAGGGGTTGGGCGTCATGCTCAAGACGGGCCGAACGCATACTAAAGAACATCCGGTGGTGCCAAGTCTGGATGCGCGGCGTAGATCGATGTAGGCCCGCGATCATCCCCCTTTTGTATGCCCTCTTCAAACCCTCGATGCTGAGCTTTTTCATCTTGAGCATCGCTTCCATGGCCCGCTTCGATTTCCTGGGTCGGGATCACTCAGCAACTCGCCCAAGATGGTCGGGTTGATCTGCCAGTAGAGGCCGAACCTGTCCTTGAGCCATCCGCATGGTCCGGGCTCGCCGCCTTCGGAGAGCTTCTCCCGTTGGGCGGCCGCGCCGACGCTTTACCCTGCTCCCACTGACATGTGGGGTTGTGGCTGCCTGGTGCCCAGTCGGCAACGCGCTGCTCATCTATGTTTCTCATTAGTTATGGCTATAAAGTACGGTTGTTAAGCGTCGCGTTCGCTAGCTTAGAGCAATGCGACCCTGTTCTAAGTAGGCAGCGCAGTCTGAGGTCAAGACTCTGGCTTTGGCCTGCTCGTACATCACCAACCCCGCCTCGGTGAGCACCTCTTTCCAGCGCCCATTCGTGCCTTTGAAAAAGAAAGTGTCAAGACCTTGCTTCCAGGTATCTTGCGCGACTTCTACGGGCATCGGCCCCATCATTGCCGCATTTTGCTTGACCGAAGAGAAACTGACCGCCTGGGCGATGGTAGAGAGTGCCTCCTCTGACAGGTCAATCTCTACATACCCGGCAATCCGTCTGATTTCCTCAGTCAAGTTAGCCAATAAATCGTTGAAGTGGACAAACAGAATGTTGTCCAGGTGGCGGAACTTCCACCAGGATTGGGTATGATGCAGATTGCCAGAATGAGGATAGCCCTCGCTCTCCCACTCAAACCAACCCCGATTAATCCAAGTAGTCCAACATTCATGGATGTCTTGAGGGCAACTGGGCATCGGGGGTCCAATACGCCCACGGGTGTCGTTTAGTCCGGCATAAGTTGCATCCGTAAAATTCGAGTAATGATTCCAGAACGACATAAACACATCTCGGGCATCACGCCCAACCACAATGTATTTTACTTGCGGATAGTACGGCAAGGCATCCAGCGGCAAATGACTTTTCATAAACCGCCGGTGTTGTTGGGCATTTAGTTTCTCAATTTTTTCATCAATTGGCGAGGTCCGGTGATCAAGCCAGGGGGAGACTTCTGCGAGTGCAGGTCTAGGCTGCCCCAAAAATATGAGTTGGAGCACGATATTCTGGCTCCAGGTCGTGCCTGATTTGTAGGACGTAGAGATGACAATATCATCCGGGCGAGGAATATATAGATCCCAATGCTGGCTGTTAAAGACATAATTTTGATACGTGCGTGTACGCTCAGGAATTGAACCTATCATTGCGATTGTCTCCGTAGCTTGCGACCAGCCTGATATGTGTCGCGGTCGGCTAATGATGCTGTCAGCCGACTAGCCTTCGCCGTAACGATCGAGTTTTGAGCCGCCCAACGTGAAAGCTCACCAGGCGCTACGATAGGTTGTAGTGCCTTGTTGGGCGGCTGGTACCTAGAGCAACGTGCGGAATTGCTCGTCCGAGAGCCCGGCGTCACGAACAAGACCGCCCATGGTGAAGGCATTGATCGGGTTGTGACGAGGAACGGTGAGGATGCGTTGGCCATTCGTCATCACAACATGCTTTCCTTGGCGTGCAATCCAGAAACCCGCCTTCTCAAACGCGCGCACTGCATCCAGGTGGTTGACGCCAGCGATTTTGGGCAAACGCTACACCGTGATCTCGACTTCGCGGACACCCTCGCCGCGGAGCTGTTCCCCGACGACCGCTAGGTGCTCACGAATGGCTTCACGGATATTGTCCAAGGCTTCCTGCTCCGAGTCCCCCTGCGACCAGCAGCCGGGCAGTCCAGGCACAGAGACGCTGTAGCCTTCCTCAGATTCGTGAATTGCGATCTTGTACTTCATTTGAACCTCCGAAAGTAGTATAGCTTGCTAGCATTTCAGACGCCCAACGTTTGGCACCAGGCGCGCAAGCCGTCGAGCCTTGAAATCGAATGAGCAGCGGGTGAAGAAGCGTCGCCTGCATGCCGTTGTTGGGCGGTGATTCTTTGACGCGAACAGTGCAGCCAATGTTCTCTATTTCTTCTTCGCTTTTGCTCTTTCCAAATTCTCCTTTACCCTAAACTTCACAATTTTGCTTATCAGGTCGCGGCGGCCCGGCCCTGCCTCTGCCTCCTACCAGTTCTCCCCAAACGGTCTTGCTTCTACTTCGAAGGACCAGGCTGAGCGCTTTTGCCGTGTCAGCATGAAGACGGTGTCGGCCAGTTCCTCGGGCTTGACGAAGAACTCGGCGGGCTTGTCAGGCATGCGCTCGCGGGTCTCGGGCAGATCGACTACACCATCGATGATGACTAGCGCCACATGGATGCCGAGCGGCCACAGATGACGCGCCATGGCTTCGGCAAGGCTGCGCTGAGCCGCCTTGGCCGGGGCGAATGCCGCCGTCTTGGCGCCGCCGCGGCGCGAGGCGGTGGCACCGATGAAGAGGATCTTGCCCCCTCCCTTCTGCTTCATGGCCGGGATCACCTGTTGTGCCGCGACCAGCGCACCCAGCGCATTGACCCGCCAGGACATATCGAAATCATCAACGCTGATGTCCTCGACGGTACCCCAGGTGCCGGAGCCGGCGTTGTAGATGAGCGCATCCACATCACCCAAATCCTGTCGGATACTGGCGACGGCGCGCTCCACCGAAGCTCGATTCGTGACATCGCATGCATAGGCGCGGGCATCGCCAATCTCGGCGGCGAGGTTACCGGTAAACTCGGTGGTGCGCGCGAGCAGCGCCAGCGTGTAGCCCCCAGCGGCGAAGCGCCGGGCGAGTGCCGCGCCGTTACCGGGACCGATCCCAATCACCGCGCAGATAGGTTTCGTCATGGTGCTCTCCTCACGCTGTTAAGATGAAGAACTCGCTAATTGGAACGTTTCTGGGCCAGAAGGCATCCAGATAATCATAAGTTAGCTCGATGCCGTGATGTTGGCCGGTGTCGAGATTGAGGCGCGGTGAATCGCCTCGGTAACGGATGATTCGTCGCTCGCATCAGCGGCGATGAACGAAACGTCAACACCGGCATCCGATAGACCCCTGACGACATCAGTGAGCTTCGACGGGGTACGAGCCACCAACCCAAGCCGGAAACCCGCGCCGCCAAATGCCCGGGCGATGCCAAGTCCGACACCGGGGTCGAATCCTACCACGACACACAACGGTGTGCTCATAATTCTCATCCATCTGTTGCCCAACTGGGGGCTGAACACCCCCGGTTACCCGATTGGGCAGCAGCCGAACTGATCGAGGATACCTTGGACCGATTTCTTCGCGGCCTCGTCGTTGCCACATATGAACATGGTTGGTTTTCCGCCCTGGAAGTGTGGGTTGACCATGCAGTTGTTGCCGACGGACTTAAAGGCTTTCACGAAGCGTGCGCTTTCGAACTCACGTTGTAGTCGCTCCATAAGCGATTCGTCGAGATTCGTAAAAAACCTCAACACGCCGTTGGCAGCCGGCGCTTCCGCGATTGGATTCGTTGCGTCAATCACAGGTTTCCCCGCCAGGTTGTCGGTGCCAGCGTTCACCCATCAATACTGACCAGGCTTTGAAACGATATGAATGATCGCTGCCGGATTCGAGATCCAGAAGCCATCGAACCATTCCGGCAGGGGTTCTATCTCATCGCAGCGCACGACACCCGCAGCCTTGAAATGGGTTGAAGCGGCCGGGACATCACCGGTAACAATCTCCAGCCAGAGTTCCGCCTGGCTGAGTCCCGTCACTCGATCGATCCAGAGCTGGTTCGATCCGAACTCGAAGCCCACCGCCGGAAGATGATTCTCCAGTACCTTCAGGCCGAGCACGTCCCGATAGAACTGAACCGTTGTGTCATATTGATGAGGGGGAACTTTCAGGGCGATATTGCGACCGCCCGCGAAACGCGAGTTCATGATGTTGTCCTCGATGATGACGGTCTCGTTATCAACGCTCCACGGCCATCTTCAGTTTGTTGAGTGCGTGATCCCACTGTTGCGCGATGACGTCGAGCGAGCGCCGCGCCTCTTCCAGATGCGTCGGTTCGAACTCCCACTGGCGTTCGCGTCCGACTTTGATGTCGTGCACCAGACCTGCATTTGCAAGCACGTGCAGATGTTTCGTGACCGCCTGGCGCGTGATGTCCGTTCCGGATGTGAGCCGTGCTATCGACATCGCCCCGCCGGCGCACAGGACAGCGATGAGACGCAGGCGCGTCTCGTCGCCAAGCGCCGCAAAGATCGGCGCGGAATTCCGCAGCGCCGGGTTTTTCAGCGGCGCGTTCTCGAAGGCGCGCTAAAGTGTGGCGACATGTTTTTCGATGTTTTGCATCTGTTCGTCCCAGCCTCCGCTGTTCATGCGAAACGCGTCCAGACGACGCGACGCCGGGACACTGTCGAAGCCGGATTCGACGACGCTCAGCAATGTGCCACCCTCGACTTCCTTCAGCTCGAATACGACCAGCGTGGTCGGTTCTTTCGAATAGTCGACGGAGGGTTCAACCGCGGCCGGATGCCAGCGCCAGGAAAGCAATCGCTCCGGCTCCATGCGTTCGATCAACACGTCCCAGACGACGTGTTCGTACCCGGGATGGGTGATCTGCGCCTGCACACGCTTGCCGGCTGCAAAGGATTTTCCCTTGAGCGCTACACCGAACCAGTCGCCGAAATGTTCGGCATTTGACAGCGCGCGCCAGACCTGCGAGCGCGGCGCCTTGAGCAAGATCTCTCTTTCAATGCGATCTGTTGATGGGTTCATATGCTACCTCCTGGTTGCATTATAATCCGCTGGACGTTAAATGCAACCTGGTAATTGCATTTTCGCCGAGGGCCTACTACGCTCGCGCCATCGCCACCAGGGCTTGGCGTACTTCCACAGGGCTTTGCACCGGCGAGGGAAACTCGAAGCGGACGATGCGCGCACCCATACGCCCCGGGCGATGTCGTGCGTAAGGTCCAAGCCAAAGGAGAGCTTTTCTATCGCGGTCATGTCTTTCGGATAGCCAAAGCTCTGCGCGGCTATCCAGCCGCTCTGAGACCCACCACCGAGGAGGGGCACTTGGCGGTCTATTTTTGTCATCATAAGATCACTGAAATCGATTTGCGTCATCCTTATTAGCAGTCATCGATGTGTTACCCATGTCTCCGAACACCTGTTACCCTTGACTCCGGTCTATACACCCGGTGGGAGAGGGAGTTAACGGAATACCCATAGATTCTGCCGAAGAGCCACATATTTTACACTGAGGAAGACGTGACCTCGGATTGCGACAATTGGGGATTCGATACTCGGGCCGTCAGGGGCGGACAGGTCCGCACCTCCGAAGGGGAGCAAAGCGAGCCCATCATCGCCAGCTCCAGCTTTGTATTCGATAACGCCGCCCAAGCCGCGGCCCGTTTCGCTGGGCAGGAACGCGGGAATATCTATTCCCGGTTTACGAATCCGACCGTCCGGGTATTCGAAAGGCGCCTGGCGGCCCTCGAAGGCGGGGAACGCTGCGTCGCCACCTCGTCGGGGATGAGCGCAATCCTTGCAACCTGCATGGCGCTGCTCAAGGCCGGCGATCACATCGTCTCCTCGCACAGCATCTTCGGCACCACGGTCGGATTATTCAATAATATCCTGGCCAAGTGCGGGATCACGACGAGCTTCGTGCCGCTCACGGATTACGCGGCTTGGCGCGGAGCCCTTCGATCCGAGACCCGATTCCTGTTCTTGGAGACGCCCTCGAACCCGCTGACCGAAATTGCCGATC
>JBPCIQ010000207.1:0-8745 GCA_051006135.1 Pyrinomonadaceae bacterium
GAACTCGCCGCGAGAAGCGCGAAGGCTGGCGGGATCTACATCTACATCCGCGACTGTTTCAGTCCGTTACTCGCCTTCCTGTACGGGTGGACACTCTTTCTCGTCATCAGCACCGGCGCTATCGCGACGCTGGCAGTGGCGTTCAGCGCCTACCTCGGTGAGATCGTTGCACTGACGCCTGTGCTCCGCAAGTTGGTTGCCGTCGGGATGATAGCCGTCGTGACGGTTGTCAATGTGCTCGGCACTCGCGAGAGCGCCAACGTTCAGAATTGGACCACAGCGATCAAGGTCACCGCGATCCTGATCATGAGCGCGGCATTACTCTGGCTGGGGCGCGGCTTCACGGGGGAAGGCGTGACCTTATGGCCCACCGGTGATGGCGCGTCGCTCGCGTCCGGCTTTGGGCTCACGATGATCGGAATTCTCTGGGCTTATGAAGGGTGGCAGTACGTGACCTTCAGCGCCGGTGAAACCATCAACCCCCAGCGCAACTTCCCGCGAGCCTTGCTGATTGGTTCGGCTACTCTGATTGGCATCTACCTGCTTGCTAACATTGCGTACCTCGCCGCGCTTGGTCCGATAAATGCGGCGCAGACCGATAGTATCGCTGCCGCCGCCGTCACCGCGGTTGCCGGCCCCTGGGCATCGAAGCTGGTCGCCATCGCGATTCTCATCTCGATCTTCAGTGCGGCCAATGGCGTCGTGTTAACCGCTCCGCGCGTGTATTATGCGATGGCGCGAGACGGCCTCTTCTTTCATCGTTTGGCCGAGGTTCACCCGCGATTTCAGACTCCGGCTTTCGCCGTGCTTGCTGGTTCAGCGTGGGCCGCGGTACTGGCCGCGAGCGGTACGTTCGAGCAATTGTTGACCTATGTCGTCTTTACAGGCTGGCTCTTCTACGCCCTCGGCGCCGCGACCATTTTTGTCTATCGCAGACGACGCGCTGAAGTTGCAAGCCCTTACCGCGTGCCAGGATACCCCTTGACGCCGCTACTGTTCATCCTGGCGGCTGCAGCTCTCGTCATCAACACGATGGTGACGCAGCCTGTTCGGGCCGCCGTGGGGCTCGGCGTTGTCCTTCTAGGTGCGCCTGCTTATTTGATCTGGCGTTCGCGCAAAGGGGTTAGCGGGAGTGAGACGAATGAATGACGGAACGATGAAGAACAAAGTCACGGCGCGGCTGTTAACCGCAACCAAAGGGTACGATCCACGCCGGGGTCCCCACGCGGGCAGCCCGCGTGGGGTGCTAGGAAATTCCACGAAAAGACACCAAGAGCAATTCGTGTTAGTTCGTGTGATTTCGTGGATCGTTGTTTCTGCCAACCTTTGCTCAAGAAACAGGAACCTACGGACTTGTATCACAGCGGTTTTTTGTTTCCTGCTAGCGTTAAGTGGCGGATTTAATCTCAATTCGTCGGCGCGAAATACTGGCGCGGAAAGCGGGCCAGGCAGCCAAACGCACAGTCGAACGCAAGACTCTCCTAGCGTTACCGAAAGGATCAAGCGAGTTGAGAACGGCCTGCTGCATCCCTTCATAATCAAGGGACAGCCAAGCGTGCAGATGAAGCTCGCTGATCGGATGAAGTTCTACAACAACCCGGGCATCAGTATAGCGGTCATTGATAAGGGTCGTATCGAATGGGCGCGCGGGTATGGAGTACGTGAGACCGGTGGCAGCGAGGCCGTCACACCTGAGACTCTTTTTCAGGCGGCGTCTATTAGTAAACCAGTCGCGGCAGTGGCGGCACTTCGGTTGGTACAGCAAGGCAAGCTCGACATTGATGAAGACCTGAACCGCAAACTGACTTCATGGAAACTCCCGGAGAACGAGTTTACGAGCAAGAAGAAAGTGTCGCTGCGCAGGTTGCTCAGCCACAGCGCCGGCTTGACCGTTCATGGGTTCGCAGGGTACGCCTCGGAAGCGCAGGCGCCGACACTTTCTCAAGTGCTCGATGGGGTGACGCCTGCGAACTCGAAAGCAATTCAGGTTGACGTCGCGCCGGGCACTAAATACCGATATGCCGGAGGAGGCTATGTGGTCTTGCAGCAACTTCTGATGGACGTCACCGGAAAGCAGTTTCCGCGTTTCATGCAGGCGACGATACTAAAAAGAATTGGGATGACGCGCAGCACCTTTGAGCAGCCCCTGCCGAAAGAACGTTGGTCACAGGCTGCGATTGGTCACAGATCTAACGGAGAGAAGGTTAAGGGCAACTGGCACACTTATCCTGAGATGGCCGCTGCTGGACTGTGGACAACTCCCAGGGATCTCGCCCGCTTTGCGATCGAGATTCAAAGGTCTTTAGCCGGAAGATCAAACAAGATTCTCTCTCAAAGGGCGGCGAGGCAAATGCTTACCTCGCAAGTCGGAGGCTCGGGCCTCGGATTTGGACTACCGGGTAAAGAGCCTTCAGCCCGTTTCAGCCACGGAGGCGCTAATGAAGGTTACCGGTGCGTGTTGGTCGCGTACAAGAGTACCGGACAGGGCGCAGTGGTAATGACCAACTCCGATAGAGGCTCGTCTTTGGCGGACGAAGTGCTGCGTAGTATTGCCAGGGAATACGGCTGGGTTGATTATCTTTCCAAAGAAAAAGTCTTAGCTCACGTCGATCCTAAAATCTACAGTTCTTATACAGGGCAGTACGAACTTGCACCCAACTTCATTCTGACCATCAGCGCCGAAAAAGATCGTCTGTTTGGTCAAGCGACTGGACAGCCGAAGCTTGAATTGTTTCCTGAATCAGAGACGCAGTTTTTCCCAATAACGACCGCCGTCGAGATCACGTTCGTCAAAGACGAAAAGGGGCAAGTGATCCACTTGATTTTGCGCCAGGGTGGTCAGGACATTACGGCGAAGAAGGTCAAATGAATAGTCGAAGAGTCTGTCGGGAAAAGAGGTGCTTGACCTCTCATTCACACCGCGGCTTTAGCCCGGTGATACAACGCGAGCTGAGTCGAGGAATCGTTTCAACGGTTTTTCTTTCGGAAGTTTTAAGCAGCCAGAGAGGGTGAGTTGGCTGCCTCTGATAAACTTCAGCAGAAAGTGCTCGCCAGAAAGTGCATCGCAACCGAAGGAAACCGTTAAAACGGTTGCGTTTTATGGCGAGCCCAGATCACCGGGCTGAAGCCACGGTGTGAATGAGAAGTTGAGCCGATTGCTTTTCCGACACACTCCTAGAGAGACAACAATCGATCATGAGGAGACCCATGAACACGAAAGTTCACAAGTATCTCGCCTTGCTATTAACCATGGCGTTGCCTTGGGCGGCTGCCGGACAAACGCCTGGCACCGGAGACTTTGATGTCCTTATCAAGGGCGGTACGGTTTATGACGGGACTGGACGCGCTCCCAGACGAGCCGATGTTGCTATTAAAGGAGATCGCATCGTCGCCATCGGCAACTTAAAGAGAGCACGCGCGCGTAATGTGGTGGACGCGCGTGGGTTCGCCGTTGCGCCAGGCTTTATCAACATGCTGTCGTGGTCCACGGAGTCTCTGATCGTTGACGGTCGTTCGCAGGGCGAGATCCGGCAGGGCGTGACCACGCAAATCATGGGCGAAGGTTGGTCCATGGGACCCCTCAACGACCGGCTGAAGAAGCAGGTAGTCGCCGAACAAGACGACATCAAGTTCGACATTGAGTGGACGACGCTCGCCGAGTACCTGAAGTATCTGGAGAATCGCGGTGTCTCGCAGAACGTCGCCTCCTTTGTCGGCGCAACGACGATCAGGCAGTACGTCCTCGGTGAAAGCGACGTCCAGCCGACACCGGCACAACTTCAGGAGATGCGCGAACTCGTGCGCCAGGCGATGGAGGAGGGCGCGCTCGGCGTCGGCTCTTCCTTAATATATGCGCCCGCGTTTTATGCCCGGACGGAGGAGCTTATCGAGCTGTGTAAGGTTGCGGCTCGTTATAAAGGCAAATACATCTCACACTTGCGGAGCGAAGGCAATGAATGGGTCGAAGCCGTTGAAGAGTTGATTCGCATCAGCCGCGAGGGCGGTCTTCCTGCCGAGATCTATCACATCAAAGCCGCCGGCCGGCAGAATTGGGACAAGGTCGATCGGGTGATCGCGATCGTCAACGCTGCGCGACGTCGGGGACTAAAGATCACAGCCGATATGTACATGTACCCAGCGGGCTCTACAGGGCTCAACGCCAGCCTGCCGCCGTGGACCATGGACGGGGGCTATGAGGCGCTCTTCAAACGTCTCGAAGACCCGGCCACACGCCAGAAGATCGCAGCGGAAGCGCGCACACCCAGTGACAAATGGGAAAACCTCTACTTAGCTGCTGGCTCTCCCGATCGCATTCTGCTGATCGGTTTCAAGTCGGAGAAGCTGAAACCGCTTACTGGCAAAACGCTAGCCGAGGTCGCGAAGATGCGCGGGAAAGACCCGATCGAGACAATCATGGATTTGATACTTGAAGACCGATCTCGTGTCGGTACGGTTTATTTTCTGATGGCAGAGGAGAATCTTAAGAAAGAATTACGTCAACCATGGGTTTCTCTCGGCTCTGACGGTGCCTCGATGGCGCCCGAAGGAGTATTCCTTAAATCCTCAACACACCCGCGCGCCTACGGCAACTTCGCGCGTCTCTTAGGTAAGTACGTGCGCGAGGAGAAGGTGATCTCGCTCGCCGAGGCGGTGCGGCGTCTAACTGGGCTGCCCGCGACTAACCTCGGACTAGATCGTCGAGGTTTTCTGAGAGCAGGAACGTTTGCTGACGTGGTGGTCTTCGACCCGCAGACCATCGCCGATCGAGCCACGTTCGAAAAGCCTCACCAGTATTCGGTCGGAGTGAAGCACGTCTTCGTCAATGGCTTGCAGGTGCTCAAGGATGGTGAGCACACTGGAGCCAAACCAGGTCGCGCGCTTTGGGGTCCGGGCAAGATTAAATAGTTATAAGTCAGACCAACTTTAGTTTGTTGTTTGGTTTCCGGAAGCAGCTCTTCGGATGGACGCGACACACTGAAGTTTGTCGACCATTTTTGGTAAAGACAAAATGCAAGCAGTTAATAAGTATCGACGAACCAGCGCCGCACTTTTGGCGATCACTTTCATCTTATGCCTGGTTGTTAATAACCAGGGAGCTTCGCCTGGAGCATTAGCGAAACAAGAGCATCAAGCCACCATCGCTCCGCGCAAGGACTATGCGGCTGCGGTCGAGATGCTCGAGCGGTTCATCACGCATGAGATGGCCGACAAAGAACTCCCCGCACTTTCAATCGCTCTCGTAGATGATCAGCAGGTCGTTTGGGCCAAAGGGTTCGGGTTCGCCGACCCGAAGAAGAAGATACCCGCCACCGCCGAGACCATCTACCGCGTCGGTTCCGTGTCGAAGCTCTTCACAGACATTGCGGTCATGCAGTTAGTCGAGCAGAGGAAGCTTGATCTGGATGCACCAATAACTCGCTACCTCCCAGACTTCCGCCCGCGCAACCCGTTCGGAAAAGCGATTACGCTCAGGCAACTCATGTCGCATCGTTCGGGTGTTGTGCGCGAGCCACCTGTCGGCAATTACTTCGAGACAACTGAGCCGTCACTCGCCCGCACCATCGCCAGCCTCAATCGCACAGCGCTCGTCTATGCGCCTGAATCCCGCACCAAGTATTCAAACGCGGCCATAGCCACCGTTGGCTATGTGCTTGAGCGAACTCAAAAGGAGCCGTTCGCGAAATACCTCAAACGCGCGGTGCTTGATCCTCTCGGTCTTGAGCGCAGCAGCTTCGAGCCGAGCCCGGAAATCACGAAGGACCTGGCAAAGGCATATATGTGGACCATCGATGGTCGCGTCTTCGAGGCGCCCACGTTTGAGCTCGGGATCAGCCCGGCCGGAAGCATGTACACGACGGTCATAGACATGGGACGGTTCATGATCGCGCTGCTCGCTGGTGGGCGCGGTGCAAAAGGACAGGTGCTCAAGTCGACAACGATTGACGAGATGTGGACTCCGCAGTTCGCGCTGCGAGGACAGAAAACAGGGTACGGCATCGGCTTTGGTGTGAGCGAACTTGAAGGAGGTCGCACGGTCGGTCATGGCGGCGCTATCTACGGCTTTGCCACCACGCTGAAGGCCATGCCTGACGACACGCTTGGCGTCGTCGTAGTAACGACCAGGGATGCTGCAAACGCGGTGACGAATCGCTTGGCGGATTACGCTTTGACGACCATGCTCGCCGTCCGCCAGAGAAAACCCATCCCGCAGCCGGAAATCACTTCGCCGGTCGATCCTCAGCTGGCGCGCCGAATCGCCGGGCGCTATGTAAACGGCACAAATGGCGTCGACTTGGTCGAAAGCGCCGGCAAACTTTCGAAACTTAGTAGCCTTGGTGGAGAGCAAGTACGGCTGCGGTCACTCGGCGACGCGCTCATAGTGGATGACAAGCTAGCTTACGGCGAGAAGATACTGGTACGCGACAATGCGCTTGTCATCGGGAAGGAAACTTTCAAGCGCGTCGAAGTTCCTCGACCGCAACCTGCGCCAAACCGGTGGCTCGGACTAATAGGAGAGTACGGATGGGATCACGACGTCCTCTACATCTTCGAAAAGGACGGAAAGCTCTGGGTCTTGATTGAATGGTTCGAGTTCGACCCGCTTGAGCAAGTATCGGTGAACGCCTTCAAGTTTCCGGATCGGGGACTTTACGACGGCGAGCGTCTCATCTTCACGCGCGACAGAACTGGACGCGCGACTCAGGTCGAGGCTGCGAGCGTGGTATTCAAACGCCGCAACGTTGGCCCGGAAGACGGCGTCGGGCAGCTACGCATCAAGCCGCTTAGACCAGTCAGCGAACTGCTGAAAGAGGCACGTGTTGCCCAGCCACCGAAAGAGGCCGGGAAGTTTCGCGAACCGGAGCTGGTCGAACTCAGCCGTCTTGATCCGACGATCAAACTGGAAGTCCGTTACGCTTCGACCAACAACTTTCTGGGAAGTGTCTTTTATTCCGAACCGCGAGCCTTCTTGCAACGCCCCGCGGCTGAGGCGCTTATCCGCGCACACCGGAAGTTGAGAGAGCAAGGCTACGGCTTGCTTATCCATGATGGGTACCGGCCCTGGTATGTAACCAAAGTCTTCTGGGATGCGACCCCGGATGATAAGAAGCTTTTTGTGGCTGACCCGTCAAAGGGCTCGCGACACAATCGCGGCGCGGCCGTCGATCTCACGCTTTACGATCTGAACACCGGGAAACCGGTTGAGATGGTTGGCACTTATGACGAGACCACCGATCGCTCATACCCTGATTATCCAGGCGGACTGTCACTCCAGCGTTGGCACCGCAACCTTCTGCGCGCCGCGATGGAAGCGGAGGGCTTCACCGTGTACGAGGCGGAGTGGTGGCATTTCGATTACAAGGACTGGCAGCGGTATCCGATCGGGAACGTGGTGTTCGACAAGCTCAGGTGATGAGGACCTGTAGGTTGCGGTTGATCTGGTCTAGCAGGCTGCTGAAAAAGGGGCCCCCAAGAAGAGAAAAGTCTTGCCATCTCGGCCACTGCATTCGCGCAGGAAACGCGACTGCTCCGTCATCCTACAGTGAGCCGTAATCTAGTAGCCTTCTCTTGCGCAGAACTCGTAGAGCAGGAAATGCCCGCCTTGCGCTACAACACAATCTCGGTCTTGGCGGTGCTTGTGTAGTAACGCTCTATAGCAGGAATTGAAACTTGGAAGAGTTTTGGTACTTGAGGAAATCAGAACATGGGCAGCTACAAATCTCCCTGGATGGACGACGAACTTGCGATATTTCGCAGTTCCGTCCGGCGTTTCGTGCGCGAAGAGTTTGTGCCTAACGAAAAGCGGTGGCGCGAACAACATCACATAGACCGCGAAGCCTGGCAAAAGGCGGGCAAGATGGGGATTCTGCTCACCGACCTTCGCGAAGAGTATGGCGGCGGAGGAGGAACCTTCGCGCATGAAGGCGTCGTCATGGAGGAATTGTGTTATGCCGGAGTTACTAGTTTCGGCCACGTTGTCCAAAGCATCGTCGCACACTATCTGGTCGCTTACGGCACAGAAGAGCAGAAGCAAGAATGGTTACCCGCAATGGCGCAGGGGCGCATAGTCGCCGCCCTCGCGATGACCGAACCTAATGCCGGTTCCGATCTGCAGTCCATCAGAACAAGGGCGATTCGTCAGGGTGAGCAGTACCTCGTCAGCGGCTCGAAGACCTTCATCACTAATGGCTATCACGCCGACTTGATCTGTTTGGCAGCGAAAACCGATACGACACAAAAGGGAGCACAGGGCATTTCGCTGATAATGATGGAGACGAAGAATTTGCAAGGCTATCGGGTCGGTCGAATGCTGGACAAAATCGGGCAGCGCGGACAAGACACCTGTGAACTGTTCTTCGATGATGTGCGTGTGCCCACAGCGAACCTGCTCGGAACAGAAGAAGGAAAAGGATTTGCTCAAATGATGGAGCAATTGCCTTATGAACGCACGATGGTCGGAGTCGGCGCGGTGGCGGCGATGGAACGCGCCATAGAAATCACCGCCGAGTACGCGAAGGAGCGCAAGATGTTCGGCAAGACGTTATTCGACTTGCAAAACACCCGCTTCAAACTCGCTGAGTGCAAGACCGAGGCCTGCATTGCCCGCGTTTTCATTGATAACTGTATTCAACAAGTTATCGCCGGAACGCTCGACACCGCTACGGCGGCGATGGCTAAGTGGTGGTTGACAGATAAGCAGTTCCAAATCGCCGACGAGTGCTTACAACTGCATGGGGGTTACGGCTA
>JBPCIQ010000208.1:0-9698 GCA_051006135.1 Pyrinomonadaceae bacterium
AGCGCCAAAGGCGCTGAATATGACAGCCAGGGGCAAGCGACGAAGGAGCGCCGCCCCGGGATTAGAAACATAATGAATACTCGAGCCCTGTAAGGGCGGAACAGAATCGAGCGAGCCCAGTTGCTTATTCCGCCCTTTCAGGGCTCGAGGGCGTTTTTGACCAAACCAGGGGCGGCGCTCCTTCGTCGCTTGCCCCTGGCTCTCATATTCCGCGCCGTTGGCGCTCTGGCATCGCTTGGCTTGGTCAGGCATAAGGCTCCGAGCCCCTGAAAGGGCGGAATGAGAAGATCACTCGCGCGGCGCCCTTCGATCCAACAGACCGGTCACTCGCAATTCTACTGTGGTTACGATCGACAGGGTCTCAGACGCTTGTTCCGCCCTTTCAGGGCTCGACCCCCAAATCCTATTACCTACCAGGGGCGGCGCTCCTGGATTAGAAACATAAATGGATACGGAGCTCTTAGCCGTTCCGCTGACCGCGCATTATCAATTTGTGAACCGTTGACTCCAGGCGGAGACGGAATCACTGCATCTCAAGTCGATTCCGGGGATTCGCTACTGAAGGCAGCTTTCAACAACACAGTTTAAACAAGTCTAAGTCGGGCCAAGCATGCATGTTTCGGGAATGAGACTTGGTTTACGTGTTTATTAAATGACATGCAATAACTGCATCTGATACGAAGCATTCATAAAACAACTGGAGCTTAGACTAAATGCCTCCCTTTTTCCCGTTACATCTTCGCGGTCGACCCATCGGTTTGATAAGCGTGATACTGATCGCTTTGCTTTCCCCGAACGCGCTGGTCCTCGCCGGACCAGTAACGATCAACCAAGTTGTGCAAGTTATTGGTAACCATCAGAGTCCTGCAGAGCTTCGGCTTCGCGCTGATACTGTCGTTTCGGGCTTCGGGCCTGCCGCCGGTAGTTCTGCGAATAATCAAACTACATCCACCGGTAAAGCACCGTTGGCGACCGGTTGGTGGATTACTGGTACTGGTGGTCGCGCTGATCTGGAGCTAACCGGTGTGGACATCACGCAAGGCGACGTGGAAAGTACGATTTGTGACTGTGGCGAGATCCTTCTGGCGGGAGGCGGGTTTCCTAAATGGCCTCTCCTTTTCCTCGCAGCCATACCATTTTTCTTTCTAGATAACGACGACACTCCGCCGCCCACCTTTACGCCAAAATTGGTGCCCATACCGCCTCTGCCATTTGAGACGTCGACTCCGCCGAATCCGATACCAGAGCCCGCGTCACTGTTGTTATTGGGTTCAGGTCTGTTGGCTTTCGGAGCTGGGTTGCGGCGGCGTAAGACGAAGAGCAAACCACTGGCACAGGCTCAGAGCGGGGAGCAGGGAGTCTAGCATGCGCACAACAAGCACAGCTCGAGGCAGATACCTGCAATACGGCAAGTTAACCTTCGCGACCATTATAGTCTTCGCGCTTGGGGTTGCTTCTCCATCTTCGACCGCTTTCGCCAGGAAGAAGGCAAACTATGGAACTATCAAAATTCTGACCACGCCCGGTGGTTTTCCTATTGAAGTTGACGGGAAGCCTCAAGGTGAGACGACAACTGATTATCGAGTATTTGATCTGGATCCAGGGATTCATACCATCGTAGTCAGCTTACCCAACGGCCAGCGCTGGACTCGCGAAATCAATCTCGACGGCGGCCGCGTCAAGTGTGTGGCGCTAAATTACCGACCTGGGTTACCGCTAGCTCCTACGTCTCCTTGCCCATTTCCGATAAATCTTTCGGCGCCTTCAACGGTCAATGAAGGCGAGGTCATAACCTACACTTCAGACGTTACCTACGGTGGAAGTTCGCCGCTCAATTTTACCTGGACCATTAGTCCCTCAAACGCCAGCATACTCAGCGGAGCCGGAACAACAACAGTCGCAGTGGATTCGACGGGCCTTGCCGGGCAGACCCTGACGGCTACCTTAGTAGTGGATGATGGCTCCCGCGATCCTGCATGCAGCAGGTCGGTGCAGGCCTCGACGTTTGTCGTAGCTCAGCGCGCACCTGAAAACCCCGCCCGAGAGTTTGATGTTTGTTACCGTTGCTCGTATAACGACCAAAAGGCTCGGCTGGACAACCTGGCGGTTGAACTAAACAACGATCCTTCGGCAAGAGTTTACATTCTCGCTTATGGTGGGCGGACCAGCCGCAGCGGCCAGGCGGTTCGGCTTGGGGCACGCGCACGAGACTATCTGGTAAATCACCGAGGCATCGGTTCGTCACGAATCATGGTACTCGATGGCGGCTTCCGCGAGGAAGAATCTGTCGAGCTGTGGATCGTGCCCAGCGGGGCTAAACCGCCTCAGCCCAGACCGACCGTTCAGCCGGGTGACGTGCGACCGCTACGAGGAGAATTGAAGCTGTCCAAAAAACCCAGGTGAGTATTTTCAGTCCGCAGAGCGGACGAACGACAGTAGCCCAGCACTTCAAGTGCTGGGATTGAAGTCGTATCGTTGATCCAGTTCGGCTTGGCGGACGGCTGAACTGTTCAAAGGATCATTCAGGGTTGTCATTCGTCAGTCGTCCGTCTCACGGACTAGAGAATCAAATACGTCGTAGCCAGCACTCAAGTGCTGGGCTACTTTCAGTCGTCCGCAAAGCGGACTGCGCGCAGTTAGTGAAAATATGACGCTACCCACGATTGAGAATCCTTCAAAACCGAGGTAACGATCAAGGTATACAATTTGCAGGTAAGGAAGGTGGGCTCGCCCCCGCTCAAGCTGCAAAACCCCTAAGCAGCCAGTCACCTCTCAACTTTCATCACCTCTCAGGTCGGGAAGGAGTTCCTGCCTGGCTTGGAAACCACTCAGCAGCAAATCAACCTCTCAACTCTCGGGTCGGAAAGGCTGCCCCAGCTCTAACGTCGAAAAAGAAGAATCGTCCAGGAATCTGTCGGAGAACAAGTTTTTGGGTCTTCCCTGTGCATCTTCAGCGTCTATGTGTAACAGCAGTCCGCTCGGCGGTTCTGTTATCAGCCCTGCCATATCGATTTCGGCTCTGAGCGCCATCGGCGCGGAATGTGATAGCCAGGGGCAAGCGACGCAGGAGCGCCGCCCCTGGGTTCAGAGGAAAAGGCTCCGAGCCCTGAAAGGGCGAAATAAGCAACTAGGCTCTGTTGATCTCATTCCGCCCATTCAGGGCTCGAGCTCAATTATGTTTCGAATCCAGGGGCGGCGCTCCTGCGTCGCTTGCCCCTGGCTATCACATTCCGCGCCGTTGGCGCTCAAGACCTGCGAATTTGGTATGGGTGCCTTACCCGCACTGCTCGGCGGCGAAGCCGCGTCCCCTTGATGAAAACCTGAGGAATCAGTCAGGCCTTTATCTTCGGCCGGAGAATCTGTGTGAGGGATTTCCGACATGGATGTGAGGGCCGGTGGCCACACCCGGAACTGGCCCCCGAAAGGACATGAAGGGTATCTCTTCACTGCGCAAGAAGCTAATTAGAACCCTACCCTCCGGGCTGTTCGGATGCAGTGCAACGTCCATCCCATTCCGATGATCGAGTCCCCAGCGAGTATGCAGGTAAGACTGGCCGAACGCGCCCAGGGGCAGGCTTCGGCCGAATTTGTTCAAGAAGAAGCTCTCGATTTTGGCTGAGCCGGAAATTTTCCAGGAGCCAGACCCGCGTAACGCATCGGTTTCAGGTAGCGGTTTAGTTAGTAAGACGCGTTCTACGCGTGCCACCCTCGCTCGCTCAAGGAAGGTCGAGATATTGCCAATCTTGTACCAGAACCCGTCGGGTCTCTCCCTAAGCTCATCTACCTGAACTCTCCTTCCGTCGACCAGATGGATCCAGATAGCCGGCACCTCCGGCGATTCCGCCGCTCGGGTCCTTGCTCCATTGATTTCCTCAGTATCACTTGGCTTTTGCTGTGAGCCGGCAGGGCCCTGTGGTCCCACCTTCTGACGGTTTGACTCCAGGCGGAAGAAAAGGCCACAACGACCATGAGCATAGTGGGAAAAAACATTGTAATTGGTCGCATTTGGCTTAACCGGTGTTACCACCTCTCCCTGCTTCTACTATAAACGACTGGCCCTACCAGGGTTGGTGAAAAAAGGGAACAAGCACCCGATCCACGAGTTCAACACCAAATAAGTTCTAAATTCGCTTTTCCTGATCTCGTGCAATTTTCATGAGATTTCGTGGATCGTGACTCTCGTCCTCGTTTTTAAAAAAACATTCCCGGAAAAGAAACGGCTGCAACTATCCATATTTTCAGCATTCTGCAAGGGGACTTCTCTAACTTTAGTGATAGCACCCCGGGACTCCGCACGTGAGGAATCTGGCAGCTTACTCCGCCCTTAGGCGCGAAGTAACCAATCCTGGTCTGGGTTTGGTAGGTTGGACTCGTGGTTTCGACCCGAACGCGCCGGAAAGCGCCGTCACGAGCTTTGTTCAGCGGAGTGTAGTAGAGGGCATACTGGTGGCGAAGCTCTTCGGCCACTTCTGCATAGGTTGAATCGAGCTTGCTGAAGCTTTCAGGTGTGTAGAGCCGGCCACCGGTGGTCACGGTAAGCTGTCCCAGATTCGTTTCGCTGTGATCCAGCACGCGCAATCCCTCGCGCAGGTCGTCTATCCGGAGTTGATTAAACCGTACAGTTGATTGCGATCCGCTGAGTAATGAGTCGAGCTCAGCCAGCTTTGTAGCGCGGGCAATCGCAGTATTGCTAACCACATAAACGGTGACCTGCGCCTCAAGCAACGCTTTCAACGCCCCTTCCAGGGACGTTGCGCCACGACCGCTGTCGATGCCATCGGATAAGACAATTAGTGCCCGGCGTGATTTGCTTGATCCAAACTGCTGCTTCGCGGCTAACAATAACGCGTCATTGAATCGCGTAAACATGCCCGGCTCGATTCGGTTCAGCGCGCGGCGCAGTTGAAAGCGACTTTGCGTCCAATCCTGAAGTAGTTGCACGCGGTCATCAAAGGTAATCAGACTGATTCGATCTTCCGCGGCCAGCCGGGTGGCGAACCCTTCCGCGGCGCGCCGAAAGTCGTCAAGACTGCTTGCTACTGACGACGAAGCGTCGACCATCAACACGACATCCACGGGAATCTGCCTCAGCGCCAGATCGCTTAGCGGTTGCTCGCGGCCATCTTCGAAGACGCGAAAATCCTTGCGTACTAGATCGTTGGCGAATCGTCCGTTTGCATCGCGAACGCTGACCGGCAACATCACTTCAGTAGTCGTGACGGAGATCACTTCGCCAGGGCTGATATCTTGTTCAACTTTTGGTGGTAGCGAGGGCGGTGGAGGCGGCTCTCCCAGAGCATCAAACACAGACCGGGTTGGTGTTGGCGCGGAAACTGGAGGCTTGGTGCGTTGCGATGTGGGACGAGGTTTTTGCTTCTGTGCGGATCTTTGGGAGAAAGCAACGAATGAGCGCGGTCCGCCTGCAGCTATTGAAAGCGCCACGCCAGCCAACAGCAATGGCCCTAACAACCAACGCAAACCCAAATGTCTTGTTGTCCTGGTGGTATTATTTCGGTGTGACATTGGAGCCGGGTGGGTTCTTCGAAATACTTGGTTCGTCGCCCATGGCGCTCTTCATTGCGCTCAGAATCTTATCGCTGACCCGGTGTTTCCGTAACTGATCGAGCCGGTCCGGGGAGAGATTGAATTCCACAGGCGAGCGTTGAATGCGCCGAATGATTGTCCCTTCGGAAAAACCTGCCTCCACCAACTCAACAATCGAATCGTTTGTTAACGACGTCGTCTTTTCCAATTTTGCCGGCGTATCAGCTTCAGACGGAGGACGAATAATGCGAACCGTTGCGGAACCGGTTGTCATGGTTTCACTGGAGCCCGAACTGTTTCGACCACGGCTCTTCGTTGAAGCGCTGGAACCTCCGCTCGAGCCAAAGATATCCATGCTTCCGGTGCTGTTAGGATCCGCGGTCTTGTCGGGGTTCTTGCTAACGGCATTTGTCTCCTTGCCGAAGAACGCATCATCGTTCCAGAAGTCATCGGGAAGTGTCGATCCCTCCTGACTGGCAAGCATGGCCAAAATGATTCTCTCGCTTACACCGCCGCGCTTGAGTTCAATCATCCTCTCCGTTGACATATCAAAGTTGGCCGGACGGTTGCCGATGATTGTGACGACGGTCTTCTCCTTGAAGCCAGCTTTCACCAGTTTGACGATAGCTGCATTTGTGAGTGGTGAATCACTCTGCGGCGTCTGAGCCAGAGCAGAAGCGACGTTCAGAGTTATGAAGATTGCGGCGCACGCGAGGAGCGGTAAAAAGCGTTGCATGACTCCAGTTGTCATCATGTCCCCCCACCCGTTAAACATACTAGGGACGAGCCGATATGGATGCCGCTTAAGGTTTCACGTCTGTGGGCTCGCCCGCCTGATATCTCTTGCTGATGCGTCGAACGTAATCCTGGGTTTCTCTGTAAGGTGGCACCTTGCGCCCAAACCTGACCACGGCGCCTTCGCCGGCATTATAACTCGCCAGCACCAAATCAACCCGGCCCCCGAACATCCCCATCAGTTCTTTCAGGTATTGCGTGCCGCCGCGAATGTTTTCAAGCGGATCAAACGGACGGCGTACTCCGAACCGCGCGGCCGTTCCAGGCATGAGCTGCATCAGCCCGCGGGCTCCTTTAGGACTCACTGCTCGAGGATGAAAGTGTGACTCCTGTTCAATGACCAGAAAGACCAGATATGGATCGATGCCGAACAGGGTCCCATTGGTTTTGATCAATTGGTCTATGAGCGGGTTGCCCGAAGTCCAATCCATTCCCCGCCTCCCGGACCCGCCCGAGTTTGGCAGATCGCGATCGATGCGCGCAATCCGTTCTCGTTCCAGAAAGATTAAAAGATTGCCGCGACTGTACCAGGCGCCGTCGGAAGTTTCTTTCACTTCGTCCACTTTGAATCGCGCACCGCCAACCAGGGAAAGCCAGGTCGCGGTAGGTTTCTCGGCGCGGGTTTTGTGGTCCGCGGGCTTAACTCGCGACTGTGCTATAGCTTCACGCGCGGTTCCTTTCGCAAGAATCGGTTCGATGGAGTGGACTTTCCGAACAACACTCCGAGTCACACCGCCTTGTCTGTACCAGACGTCTTCTCCCTGCTTCCATGCTTCATCAACATCAAGCGTACTTCCGTCAGCATACTTGATCCGCTTGCCGGTCATCCGGGCCGTAGGTGTTGTGTCGCTGCGGGTTTGTGTGCTGTCACTGCGGGTTTGTGTGCTGTCACTGCGGGTTTGTGTGGTCTCGCTGCTGGTGGTTTCGGAAGCAGCCGGTCTGACAACGGTTTGAGCACGACCGTTTCGGCGGTGTCTTAGTGTTGAGCCCGCCTCTCTCTGTGTTGAGCCCGCTTCTCTCTGCGCATTAACGCCTGCCGCGCAAACAACGAGGCTGATCATCAACATCAGGGACTTTAGAATCGGATTTGTCATTGATCGATCAGAGCGGCGCTGCTGGCCGCGCGTTCCAGTCTTGGCGGGTGTCAGCTATGCACTGCCTCCTGCCTCCAGGCCCGTGCCTCCTGCCACCTGCCGCCTTCCCTTTCACGACGCGGGCAATGGATTTACTCTCACCACCACCGACTCCTGTCCATTCATGGTGAGCGGATACCGTCGTTGGCGGGCGAGGCGAATAGCTGATGATTCAAACGCCTCCATGCCCGGGCGACGATTTGATACCGAGGCGTAAGTCACGCGCCCACCCTTGACTCCCACTATCACTGTGATCGCCTGGGAGCGAGGATCTGCTTTTTGTTCCGCCTCGGCTCTCAGTTTCGCCGTCTCGTATTGCTTCTGGGCATCCTCGGAACGGCCAGCCAATTGAAGTTGATTGGCAGCGTTTATGCGTCCCTTAATCTCGCCGCCGGCGCGGACGAAGTTCTTAGTAGCCTCATCAAATTTGCCTAGCAGGGATTGTGCTAGGGCCAGATTGTTAAGGACGCGTGGATCGTCTGGCGCCAGCCGAGCAGCCTTCTTAAGAAAAGAGGAAGCGCCCTTGTAATCGCCAGTGCTCAAGAGCAGATAGCCAAGATTGTTAAGCGTTTGCAGATTTTTCTTATCAATCTTCAGCGCAGCTTCAAAGGATTGCCTTGCCCTGTCGTTAAGGCCTTTCATTTGGTAGGCCACTCCCAGGAGGTTATGTGCTTCCGCAAGCTTAGGATCCATTGACGCAGCGCGGGAGAGCTCCGTTATAGCTTCATTCAAATGCCCTGTGTTCAGCAGATTGCGACCGTTCTCCAGCTGGTCGGTGGCACTGATTTTTACGCCGTCTATTGTGTCGGCTGACACATTTGCTTTTGCCACCGTGGCATCCTTGATTTGATCCACCGGAGTGCTCTCGAAATTGCTTATATCCTTCTCTGAGAGCCGTTGGAGTCTGTTGTCGCCCTTTCTTCCTCGGCCAAATAATCGACCGATCGCTTTAAAGGGAGCCTTAAGCGCATGGACTAGACTATTCTCACGTACTTGCTTTTGCTCGTTGTTCGACGCAGTAGCATCTCCTGTGTTCAGCGTCAACAACTCCGCGTCAGTCATAAGAATACCGTGCACGCGTTGCAGCGGCTGTGCGCACAGCATCAACGCCACTGCCAGTGAAGTAGCTATCAATAGACGTTTCAACATAAACGATTCTCCGCGGCGGTTTGCCGCTTTGCCTCAGCCGCCGCGCATCTCACTTGGAAAACAGATCCATTAGATTGAGAATTGCAGGGCCAAGAATTACTAGGATGATCACTGGAAACAGAAAAGCCGTAAGCGGTAAAATTAGCTTCAAAGCCGCTTTTTGTGATGCCTGTTCGGCACGTTGTCGGCGCTTGGTCCTGAGAGATTCTGCAAATACACGCACAGCCTTACCGATGGAGGAACCGAAGCGGTCCGCCTGGATCAGCAGAGCCACGAAGCTGCGGATGTCGTCAATACCGGTCCTTTCGGCGAGATTGCGTAAAGCCTCCTCGCGGCTTCGGCCGACGCGAATTTCCAGATTGAGCAACTCCAGTTCGTGATGCATGTCGGGATGTACGGTCTTCAATTCTTCGCCCACGCGGTTCAACGCAGCGTTGAGACCCAAACCTGACTCCACCGCAACCACCATCAAATCCATCGCGTCTGCCAAACCCCAGGTGATGCGTTGCTGCCGGCTCTTTGTCTTTTTACGTAGGACGTAGCGCGGAAGGTAAAACCCCAGCGCAGCCCCGATCAGTCCCCACAAAAAAAAGTTGTTCAATGGCCGCCCGAGAATGAAGCAGATGGTGGTCACCAAACTTGGGAAAGCGACCACCAGCGTCAATTGAATGGCGCGAAAAGCCATGGCCGCATCGGTCGAACGATAGCCGGCCTGGAGTAATTGCTTTTGGAGCTTCAGCGCATCAGTCGCCGAAATCGGAACCATCCGGTTGAGCGGCTCGGCGACACGTTCTGCCATCATAGTGAGGGGATTATTCTCGATGAGCTCCAGGCTGGGATCCATGCTCTCGAGACGTGAATTAACGACAGCCGTCGGACGCGCGAATGCCCAGTAAACACCCATGACCGCGAGGGCCAGGCAAGTGAATGTTAAGGCGACGATTAGAACTAACATATATTTACTTCCCTCGTTAGAAAACGGTTCTCTTATTCGCGTTCAGCGCGCGGCTTCAGACCTTGATGTTCAGAATTTTCCTGATTGCGAGCATGCCTGTTATCTGCATCAGGGTCGCCACG
>JBPCIQ010000209.1:0-6012 GCA_051006135.1 Pyrinomonadaceae bacterium
CCTGCGTTTATCCCTAATAAACAAGATGGAACGAGTTGGGAAAGGTACTGCAATAGCGGGGTATGGAGTGTTGTGTGATTCTGCTATTGTAGTTTTTACGCCAGTATTCAAGCAATCAGCATTCAAGGATGACATGAAAACAAGGGCTGCGATTCTTTATGAAATGGGGCTCGCGCAGCCCTACGCGGAAAGTTCTCCCCTCGTGGTCGACGAGATCACGCTTGCCGGACCCGGACCGGGTGAAGTTTTAGTTGAGATTGCGGCCGCAGGATTATGTCATTCGGATCTTTCAGTAGTGGACGGTTCTCGCCCGCGTGTCATGCCGATGGTGCTGGGCCATGAAGCGAGCGGAATTGTCCGCGACGTTGGCCCTGCGGGACCAGGTGGCGCGGAGTTCGTCCCTGGTGATCACGTGGTGTTTAGCTGGGTTCCCATATGCGGACGCTGTCACTTTTGCGTTGCGGGTCGCGGCGCGCTTTGCGAACCCGGAGGTGAGGCAAACATTGCAGGAACTTTGCTCAACGGCGCCCGCCGTTTTACTGACTCACGTTCGCAGCCGCCGCAAGCCTGCAATCATCATCTGGGCGTGTCAGCTTTCTCCCAGTTCACCGTCGCGTCGCAGGAGTCGCTCGTAAAAATCGATCGCCACCTGCCGCTTGACGTGGCTGCTCTCTTCGGCTGCGCTGTGATGACAGGTGTGGGAGCAGTGTTTAATACCGCGCGTGTCCAATCGGGATCCTCGGTTGCGATATTCGGGATGGGCGGTGTCGGGTTGAGTGCAGTAATGGGCGCACACGCCGCCGGCGCTTCTCCAATCATCGCTGTCGACCGTGTTGATGACAAACTAAAACTGGCAAGCGAACTCGGGGCGACGCATACAATCAACGCTGTTCAAGACGATCCCATCGTAGCGATTAAGGAGGTGGGCGGTGGCGGCGCTGAATACGTTTTTGAAAGTGTCGGTAATGAGATCGTGCTGATGCAAGCCTACGGGTCCACGCGTCGGGGTGGTACGACAATTACCATCGGTTTACCGGCTCCAAACAAAATGTTTACTGTTCCCGCGCTCAGTATTGTAGCGGAGGAGCGCACTATCAAAGGCTCGTACATGGGTTCTTGCGTACCGCGGCGCGACATTCCGCGCTACATCGGGATGTATCAAGCGGGCCTCCTGCCGGTTGACAAGTTGCACACTCATACCTTGCAGCTTGAAGAGATCAACGCTGGGTTCGATCGGTTGGCGCAAGCTCAGGCTGTGCGGCAGATTATCTCGTTCATTGGCTAATTAGCGGCCGAGTCCGGAGTTCCCCGGCCACGTGTCAATGAGAAGTCAACCATTAACAATGCCTTGTACTACGGTTTCTTCGATACGGCGATCAACCGGTACCTAATCGCTGAAGGTGACCTGGATATCACAGCCGGGGACGTCATCGCTTTTTGCCGCGGAGTCTCAGTGTCAATACCTCCAGGCGCTGGCTTTTCCAGAGGTGATAGAAGTTGGGCTGCGCGTTGGCAAGCTTGGAAATTCGAGCGTCCGCTACGAACTTGCTATTTTCAAACAAGGGGAAACTTATGCAGCCGCAGCTGGCTACTTCGTACACGTCTTCGTCGATCGTAAGACGCAGCGACCGGTCGCAATGCCGGAACGAATTCGCGCGGCGCTCGGACGACTCTTGCGGTGAATATTAAACCGTGAACGGCAGTGAGCAGTGACTAAACAAGCAAGACTGGGTAGTGGGTCAGTGTGCTTTTCGTCATTCACACCGCGGCTTTAGCCCGGTGGCAGAGCGAACTTCGACACCTCGAACTGTTTTAACGGTTTCCTTTACGCGTCATCCACTCGCCCGCGCCAAACCGTTAAAACGGTTAGAGAGCGCAGGGGACAAGGCTTGACACCGGGCTCAAGCCGCGGTGTGAATGAGAGTTCGCAGAATAATGACCCTGAAAGAAACGACAGCAAACGATTCAGTAATGCAGATGGAGAAGAGATCTGTTCAAAACTGACCCATTACCACAAGACCGTGAGAGGAGGATACAAATGTTAAGTTCCGCTAAGCCGTTAACTTTGAAAACTATGGTCTCCCGGGTCAGGACGAGCGAGGGATTTGGCAGGCGCCGGTTGTCGACAACGCGACGGCTGGAGCGCAAGTCGCATGGTTCAAGGACCCCGACGGTAATGTGTTGAGCGTTACGCAATTCAAATAGTTTGCCATTAGTGCCTGGATACCCAACCTTGTCGACATCAGTGTTCATAGACTCCCATGCCCACATTAATGGGCCAGAGTATGATTCGGATCGCGAGGAAGTGATTGCGCGAGCGCGAGACGCCGGTATTGTCGCAATTCTTGACGTCGGTACGGGCGATCCTAATAGCGGCGCGTTGGAGCGTTCTGTCGAGTTAGCGGAGCGCTACGAAGATGTTTATGCGGCAGTTGGCACTCATCCTCACGATGCAAAGTTGTTTGATAATAAAGCGGAGGAAAGAATCAGAACCCTCCAGCAACAGAGTGCGCGCATGATTGCCTGGGGCGAGATTGGATTGGACTACCATTACGACAATTCTCCGCGCAACGTCCAGAGAGAAGTCTTTGCGCAGCAGTTGCGTGCGGCGCGCGAGTGTAAGCTTCCGGTAATCATTCACACGCGAGAAGCCGACGAAGATACGATCGAGATTTTGAGTTCGGAGTGGAAAGATAATGAGCTTGGCGGCATTATGCATTGCTTTGGTGGCTCTTTAGAGCTGGCCGAGGCCGCCATGAAACTAGGTTTTCTGATTTCCTTTTCCGGAAACATTACTTTCAAGAAGGCGCAGCAGATTAGAGAGGTGGCGGCTCACGTTCCCCTGGAGCGCCTTTTGATTGAAACCGACTGTCCCTATCTTTCGCCCGAGCCCTATCGTGGCCGCAGAAATGAACCCGAGCGCGTGTTGGAGGTGGCTCGCTCATTAGCTGCTATTCATGGGGAAGCGATTCACCGTATCGGGGAAATCACAACTCACAACTTCGTCCGACTCTTCAAGCTTGCGTTGCCGCTTGGTAAGGAATAGTGAATCGAAATGTCGAGCCTTGACCGGGTTTACTCTCTACCCCCACCTCACCGCCGTGCGCTTCAACGAACTGCTTGACGATGGCAAGACCGAGTCCCATGCCGCCTTGCTTGTCTGGATCGGTTTCTAATTTGTCGAACACCTTTTCCAGCCGGTCTGCTGGAATCCCTGAGCCATTGTCGCTAACCCAACATTCAATGGAAGCGGATTCGTTGATTCTCTGCGCTTCGATTACGACTTCTCCGTTCGGTGTATAGTCGATGGCGTTAGAGACCAGGTTCTGAAAAATAAGGGTCAACATGTTGGCGTCAGCGAACGCAATCAGATCTTCTGGTACTCTGTTAATCAGAGTCAGGTTCGAAGCTTCGGCCAATGGAAGCAGGTCGCTGACAACCTCTTCAACCAGCATCCTCAGCTTTAGTTCCTCCCGCTTTACCTTTTCATTCACACCCGCCTTCAGATTGGCTTCTTCTTGTACCACTTTCACGACAAGTGAATTTAAGTGCCTGAGGTTACGATGCATAGTTTCCAGTAATGAGGTACCACGCTCGTCCTTAATTACGTCGGGGACTGCACGTTCGAGAAGCTGAGCCGCCATCGCGATAGCGGAAAGTGGCGACCTGAGATCGTGGGCGACAAAGGTTAAGTGCTCCTCGCGCCGCTGCTGTATCTCCAGAGCCTTTTGTGTGGCATAGGTCTTCACCGCCAGACCGATTGACACGTCAATAACGCGGTTAATGGTTCGGTTCACGGCCCCGCGAAGTCTCAAGTCGTTCCGTTCGATAAGATCCTGGATGACGCCGCGTAGAGCGTTGTATTCTGCCACCACCTCCTCGATATCGAATCCGAGGCGGAGCCGATCTAACCCATGAGTAATGGGATTCTCTTTTAATCCCTCGATCATTGACCCATCGGAACACACTTCGAGCTCACAGGCTAATTCCTCAAGCAAATCGGGGATGTGGTCGTTAAGAGTTGGCACGTCGAGGTTATGCGCCACAGAAAGCTGTCGTACCTCCTGCCGCCATTCGGTGAGTAAGGTATCGCGCTCTCGTCTAATAAGCGCCGCAAGCGTGTCGAGATTCTCAGTTGACAATGTTCTACTCCGCTAGGCGTCAAGTTGGATGTCGCCTGAATTCTTTAATCTAATAGCAAAACCCCGCTCATCGTTCAAGGTATGAGGTTGACTGCTGCCCGATTCGGCACCTAGCAACAAGTTTCACATGCTGGCAGTTTGATGTTATCCTCCGTCTATCAATTGAACTCCGAAACGTTACGTTGAGGACGCATACAGGAATGGCCCAGCAGAATTCATTCGACATCGTCTCTAATGTAGACCGAGCGGAAGTGACGAACGCAATCAATCAAACCATTAAAGAAGTGCGGCAGAGATTCGACTTTAAGGGGAGTGCTGCCAACGTGCTGCTGGAGAAGGAGGCGTTGGTGCTCACTGCGGAAGATGAAACGAAGCTGCGCAACATGAACGACATTCTCCAGCAGAAACTTGTACGTCGGGGAGTGCCGCTGAAAGCCTTCAGTTACGGCGGTGTTGACCCAGCCGCTGGTGGCACTGTCAGACAAGAAGTAGCAATCCAGCAGGGAATTCCCCAGGACAAGGCCAAGGAAATCGTTAAGTTCATCAAGGACTCCAAAGCAAAAGTGCAGGCCTCGATTCAAGCCGACGTGGTTCGCGTTTCTGGCAAGGACCGCGATACGCTGCAGGACATCATCGCTAAATTGAAGGCCAATGACTTTGGGATCGATATGCAGTTTTCGAATTATCGCTCTAACTGAGGAGCTAGTCAGTTGTCCGTTGTCAACGGTCAGTGGTGGCGAGAAATCACGGGCAACTGACAACCGACTGTCTTTCTATCAATGCATTTATGCAGATAACCAGCGACACAGTTGCTCTCGAAGAGGCCCGGATCTCGGCCCGACGCATCTTCAGTCTGATCTCGACAGAGCTCGAACGAGTTGAAGCAGAGTTCGCTCATCAAGCGCGATCCAATGTAGAAGTGATTGCATTCATTGCCGACTACCTGCGCGCTTCGGGCGGCAAACGTGTGCGGCCGGCCCTAACCATTCTTGCCAACTACGCAGTGGGCGGAGATGCTGCCCAATACAACTCGATTCGCATGGCTACGGTGATGGAGTTTTTGCACACGGCGACGCTAGTCCATGACGACATCATTGACGATTCTGACAAGCGTCGAGATCGTCCGACGGTGAACGCTCTGTACGGAAACGAAACCGCCGTGCTGATGGGCGACTGGCTCTACATGTCGGCCTTCGAAACAAGCCTGGCTGAACGGTCGCTGCCAATTCTCGATATCTTGACAGGCGTGACCCGCAAGATGACTGAAGGCGAATTGCTACAGTTGACCCTGCTGGGGCGGGTGGATGTTTCCGAGTCGCAATACCTCGATGTGCTGCAGCGTAAGACGGCGCACCTCTTCAGCGCGTGTTGCGAGGTGGGAGCGATTCTCGGAGGAGCGAGCGATAGCCAGCGAGCGGCACTCCGCGCGTATGGCCTCAATCTGGGCACGGCGTTTCAGCTCACCGACGACTTGCTTGATTTCACCGCCACCGACGACACGCTCGGAAAAGCGGCCGGCGTGGATCTGTTGGCCGGCAAAATAACTCTACCTTTGATTTATCTGCTGGATAGTGATGATTCTGCGCGTGAGCTGGTAGAAACTGTGATTGGTCACGGCAACTACAACGGGGTCTCGCGCACTCAGTTGTTGGAGAAGGTGGAAAGAATCGGCGGCCTTGAGCGTGCGAGAGCTCGCGCAGATGAGTTTGCCGAAGCGGCACGAACAGCGCTGGATATCCTGCCAGACTCAGAATACTGCGATTCTCTTAGGTCAATTCCCGCGTACGTGCTTGACCGCGACCGCTAAAGTTCCAAGCTTAGAAACAACCGAGCAGTTTCAACCTCAACCGTACGCACCTCAAGGTCAGGA
>JBPCIQ010000210.1:0-7173 GCA_051006135.1 Pyrinomonadaceae bacterium
GCGTAGGTCGGCTGAATGCATGTTCGCGAAACATGCGTAGCCAGGTGATTTCTAAACCGAACACACGGGAGGGGGTCTATATGGCAGACGAGAAAACTAGAGATCAGGGTCAGGGTCAACAGAACCAGGCTCAACAAAACCAGGGTCAGAACCAAGGTCGCAATCCACAGGGCACTGAGTCGGCCGGACAAGGTGGCGGTATCCAGGGAACTGGACAACGTAACCCTAGCCAGGGCCAGAGCGACGACGCCCGCGGCCAGGGCAAGGGCAGCCAGCGTGGCAATGAGCAAGATGAAGGATCAGGTCAACGTGGGCAAGGAGGACGACAAGGAGACGGTGAATTCTAGTTGTCTGAAACTTTTAATTGTCTGACTCTTTTAATCTGAGCACGGTGACGGTTCAAAGTCACCGTGCTTTTTTTGCTTAGTAGATATTACTTCGCGCTCACTTTTTCTCCGCGCTTATACGCTTTAAGCTGCCGTCACCGCTGATGGTCCTGCTCGACTTTTGCGCTACACTTTCCGCCTGGGCAAACGCCCTCATGAAGTTTTCCCCCAGCACTTTTCTCACATCCTTCTCCCTATAGCCCCGTTTCAGCAGCTCGTAAGTGATATTCGGGAGCTTTGAGATATCTTCCATATCTACCGGCAGACTTGGCACGCCGTCAAAGTCTGAGCCGATTCCAACGTGATCGACTCCAGCGACTTTGGCGATATGATCGAAGTGATCCATCAGGACTGAAAGCGGGGTTGATGGCAGTGGATAAGCAGCCTGCAGTTTATTGATTTCGGTTGCGAGTCGTTTCGCGTCATCCTTGTACGTTGCTTTCAGCTCATCTATCTGAGGTTTAAGGCGGACATCTCGTTCTTTTGACGCTGCGATAACGTTCTTGTCAATGAAACCAGGGTAGAAATTGATCATCACGACCCCGCCATTCCTGGCAATGCGACGCAACAGGTCGTCGGGGATATTGCGTGGACGATCCCCGAGTGCCCGCGCTGAGGAATGTGAGGCAATCACGGGCGCGGTGGAAAGATCGAGAACGTCGCTCATCGTTTTATCCGAAACGTGCGAGACGTCAATGAGCATGCCCACGCGATTCATTTCTCGCACGACTTCTTTACCAAAATCCGACAACCCATTGTGCCTGGGTTCGTCGCAGCAAGCGTCAGCCCAGTTGTTGGTATTGTTGTGCGTGAGGGTCATGTAACGAATGCCGAGCCGGTAGAAGTCCCGCAGCGCCATGAGCGAATCTTCGATCGCATGGCCGCCTTCAATGCCCATCAATGCCGCTATCTTCTTCTGTTTCTTTGCCCGACGGATATCTTCAGTGGAGTAGGCCAGCATAAGATCGTTTGGATAACGCTCAGCGGCGCGATAGACATAGTCGATCATATCCAGCGCACGCCGCGCCGATCCGCCTTCCTTCGCATAACTGCGATCTATATATACAGAAAAGAACTCGGCGGTCAGTCCGCCCTGCTTCATTCTTGCGATATCAGTGTGATACTTGCCGACCGACGAGACACCGAGATCGTAGTTGTCATCGATCATCATGGAGAGAATGTCGTTGTGCGTATCAACAACAATTGCTTTGCGGTGAAGCTCCAGCGCCTTCTTCCAGAGCTTTTCATCGCGCGGCATAGAGGCAGGAGTCGCAGCGGGCGTTTGTTGCGTTCGGTTTTTCGCGCCGCGAGCAAGTGACGTCGTGATAAGCGTTACAGGGAGTAGGCAGATTAGTGTGCAGCGAAATAGTTGGCGAGATTTCATCCGGATACCTTTCGGAAAATGGAGACCCCTGGCGTGTTATCCACCAATAAAACTCATGGTGCGTGAAGGGGTGACGAAGTTGGGGTCGTTGATGTAGTGGCGCGGTTCTTTCTTCATCACGACACTTTCGATGTAATCGACGATCTCGCTCCGCGTTGCGCCGGTGCGAACAACATCGCGCAACGAATGTTCGACGGTCGAGAAGAGGCATGTGCGGATTTGCCCGTCGGCAGTCAGGCGAATGCGCGAGCAGGCGCCACAGAAGGGTTCGGTGACCGGCGCGATGATGCCAATCTCGCCCGGCGCCCTGTCGGCGAAACGATAGCGTGAGGACGTTTCCGAGCCACGTTCAGCGCCATCTGGAACGAGCGGAAACCGCTCGCTGATGCGCTCGCGAATCTCGCGACCTGAAACAACCATTTCGCGCGACCAATCGTGACCGGAATCCAGTGGCATGAATTCAATGAAGCGCATCTTGAGGTCGTGCTGGCGCGCGAAATCGGCAAACTGCGCCACCTCATCTTCGTTGTAACCGCGCACAATCACCGCGTTGATCTTTATTGGGTGGAGGCCGGCGCTTTTTGCCGCTTGAATTCCCGCCAACACACGATCCAGAACGTCAACGCCGGTCATATCTTTGAAAACTTCAGGCTTCAAACTGTCCATACTGATCGTGATGCGATCGAGTCCGGCATCTTTCAACCCTTGAGCGCGGTCAGGCAAAAAGTAACCATTGGTCGTCAGGGCAAGGTCTTGCAGTCCTTTGGCCTTGAATTTTGCCAGCTTGCTGATGATTGTCTCGATGTCGCGGCGCAACATTGGCTCGCCGCCGGTCAGGCGAAGCTTTTCAATGCCGAGTGAAACAAAGATTTCGCAAACATATTCAATCTCTTCGTAGGACAGCATCTGCTCTTTCGGCGCGATTGGGGGCTCGCCGTGAGGGAGGCAATAAAAGCAGCGGAAATTGCAGCGATCAGTCAAAGAAACGCGCAGATCGCGAATTGCGCGGCCATATGAATCTTTGAGGGTTGCGGTCATGGCTGATCTTTCTCTCCCAAGAGGAACATAATACGCTGGCAAGTGAAGGCTTCCAAGTTGCCCGCCAGTGGGTAGTGTGGTCATCAGTTTGAGTTCACGTTAATCCTGTAAATTCTTTCGGCAAGCCGCTATCTGGCACGATAGCGAGCAGCGAGACAATTCTTGCAGCATCTCCCGACCTCGCGATCGCGTTCGGAAACTTATTTGGCTTCTGGGCGGCTATTGATAAACCGCCGAGCAAGAGCGCGGCAGCCAATAGAAAGGATGTGAGAATAGTCTTGCGTTGCATCTAAACCCCCAGTTCAGAGTTTCTCCAGGACATTCACAGACTCACATTGTCGCATGGTCAGGGCCTACGAGAAGTGTGTGGTGCCCTCTCATACCCGTGAAGTGGTGGAGTCTCATTTCGTCCTCTCATTCGCACCATAACCCATAGCCGTCAAGACTTTACGTTTTCGCTGGCGATACTGTATATACAGCGCCGGCCTGCGCAAAACAACATTCTAGACTAGTTCAGTTGGCGTTTAGAAGATTCCGCAGCAACCGGCGACCTTTAGGCAAGGATCCATTTGAACCTTTCACGTTGTGCTGCGTATTCATAAAATACCTTGGTCTGACGCTGACTACCGAAACCGGAAATAGAGGCGTTTATGAAATTCAACAAACTGATCTTGAAGAACATCCTGCGCAACAAGCGGCGCACGTTGCTGACCATTTCGAGTCTTGTGGTTTCGTTGTTTCTGATCATCACGCTGGCCACGATAGTAGGGGAATTGACACGGGGCCATGAGAAATCTAATCCGCTGCGTCTGGTAACACGACACGCCGTTTCACTGGGATTCGTGATTCCCGTGGCTCACCAACAACGTATTGCCACCGTGGCTGGTGTTAAGGACGTGATGCCATTCAGTTGGTTCGGTGGAATCTACATAGACGAAAAAAACTTCTTCGCCAATTTTGCCGTCGACGCACACAAGCTAAGAGACATCATGACCGAACTGAAGATGTCTGATGCGGAGTGGCAGGCATTCATCAACGACCGGCAGGGGGCAGTCGTCGGACAAAAGCTTTCGAAACTATACGGTTTCAGCCCAGGCCAACGAATCACCCTGAAGAGCCCAATTTACGACAGAAGTATGGAATTCATAATTCGAGGCATTTGCACGGGAGGAGATGAGAAAACCCTTTTCTTTCATCACGAGTACCTCAACGAATTAGTACCGGTCTGGGCCAAGGACCAGGTCAGCACCTTTAGCGTTTTGGCAAACTCCGCGGCCGACGTTCCACGCATCTCGCAAACGGTCGACTCGCTGTTTATCAACACGGATGCGCCGACGAAAACCGAAAGTGAGCGCGACTTTGCCATCAGCTTTGAGACTATGATGGGCGGCGTCAAACAGTTTATGTATGGCATTATGGGCGCGATCACTTTTTCTCTCTTGCTGGTGATGGGTAACACAATGGCGATGACAGTGCGTGAGCGAAATAGCGAGACGCACCAAAGAGATTGGCACGCTGCGCGTGCTCGGGTTTAGCCGGCTGAGCATTCTTGCTTCTTTCGTATTGGAATCGGTTGTCATCGCACTGATCGGCGTTGGGATCGGCATCTTGCTCGCCCTGCCGCTTAACTTCGTTTCTACAGGCACAGCAAACTTTGCGACTTTCAGTGAAATCGCATTCAATTTTCGCGTGACGCCGGACCTGATGTTGTATGCATTGATTTTCGGTGCGGGAATAGGCTTCCTGGGCTCACTGCTGCCGTCCATTAGGGCGTCGCGATTGAAGATTGTCGATGCCCTGCGCGCCTCATAGACCACCACATTCTAGTTAGCCGCCTTTAATTAGCCGCTAGGTGGTGCCAGAAGGCGGAACTGCGCGCGGCTAATAAAAATGAGATTTGTTGCAATCGTTACCAACCCTACCTCTACGGAAGATCAAGAGAACCTTAACGAGCGCCTCAGGAGCTTGCGGATAGATCGCACACCTGCGCCTCCGCCTGCCCCCCGGAACCGACCGCCAAAGATGTTGTTGCTTACTGTAGCGGCGGCATTGGCTCTCGCTGCGATGGTTTTCTTCTACATGTTTTCTACACCTAAAACCATATCCGCGGCCGAGGTCAAGGTTGAAAGTGGGGGAGCTTCACAGGGCAACACAGTATTGGCAGTTTCGGGATACGTAGTGGCCCATCACAAGATCGCGGTCGGTGCAAAGGTAATGGGTCGCGTGAAGTGGATCGGCGTAGAGAAGGGCGACAGGGTACAGCAGGGCCAGGTGCTCGTGCGGCTTGAGGACGATGATTTTCGCGCTCAGTCAAACCAGGCGCGGGCCAATCTGGCGGCAGCCCAGGCTCGGTTCGACCAGTTGCGGACGGGTTCGCGCCCCCAGGAAAAGTTGAAGGACAAAGCAGGAGTCTTACAGGCAGAAGCCACGCTGAGAAATGCGGAAGCGGAGTACGAGCGAACTGAAAAGTTGCATCATGCAGGCGTGTCGTCGAAGTCCGAATTGGACCGCGCCGTTGCTCAACGCGACACTGCACGCGCGTTGCTCGACGCGGCGCGTCAATCCAGCGCCATGACGGATATCGGACCGCGTGTCGAAGAGATTCGGGCCGCTCAGGCACAAGTTCAGCAGATGAAGGCAACGCTCGACTATGCGCAAACGCAACTTGCCGCCACAGAAATCAAGGCGCCGGTTTCCGGGACTGTATTGCAGAGAATCGTCGAACGCGGGGAGATGGTAAGTCCCTCCTCCTTCGGCGAATCAGGGGCCCGCACGTCTGTCGTAGCGCTCGCCGATCTCAACGATTTGCAGATCGAGCTTGATATCAGCCAGACGGATTTTGCGCGCTTGAAAATGGGCCAGCGGGCCGAGATTATTCCCGAGGCTTTTCCCAACCTGAAGTACACGGGATTCATTGCCGAGATTGCGCCGGAAGGGAATCGCGCAAAGGCTACGGTGCAGGTGAAGGTGAAAGTCGAAAACCCGGATGAGCAGTTGCGCCCGGAAATGAATGCACGCGTCAACTTTTTGGCCGGCCCAACAGGAAGGGAGACCAATTCTGTTGCGAGAGTATTGGTGCCAAAGGCCGCGGTGGTTCGCAAGGATGGGAGCAGTTTTGTCTTTGTCATTAAGAGTAACAAAGTAGAGCAGCGAGCTATTCGCCTTGGTGACGAGGCAGGAGACTTCTATTACGTGTTGGAAGGTCTGAGCGGTGGTGAGTCCGCAGCTACTTCCGGCGTTGAAACACTGAGCGATGGCGATCGGATAAAGGTAAGCACCTGGTCAATCCGCAGATTACGCTGATTGACCTTATCGGCCATGGTCACACGCTTACGCCTCGGCGGTGACCGGTGGCAAAAGGTGGGATGGGCGATTCTCGTTCGCTGCCTTCCCACCCTTGTTTAATTAATCTGTGTAATCTGCGGATTATGAAACGTGAAAACATTAAAGAGGTTTAGAAGGACAATTATGGCACAACCAATGGTGCAAGTTCGCAATGTGAGCAAGCGTTTTTCGCGAGATGGGTTTGAAGTTGTAGCGCTCGATCATGTCAACCTCGATATTCAACAGGGAGACTTTCTGGCGCTGATGGGGCCTAGCGGCTCCGGCAAGTCGGCCTTGCTAAATCTGCTCGCCGGCATTGATCGCTGCACTGAAGGTGAAGTTGATGTGCTGGGAACCGACCTTGCGAAATTGAGCGAAAGCCAACTTGCTGTTTGGCGCAATGGCCACATTGGGTACATCTTTCAGACCTTTAATCTCGTTCCAGTCCTGACTGCTTTTGAAAATGTTGAGCTGCCACTGCTGTTAACCAAGCTATCCCGGGCTGAACGACGTAAGAACGTTGAAACAGCCCTCGAGTTAGTCGGACTTGCCGAACGCATGCACCACCAACCGCGGCAGTTATCGGGTGGACAGGAACAACGCGTAGCTATTGCGCGGGCCATTGTCACTGATCCTGATTTGATCCTGGCAGACGAGCCAACCGGTAATCTGGACGCGCGTTCGGGAGAAGAGATCCTTAAAATTCTCTCCACGCTCAATCGAGAATTGCAGAAAACTATTGTGTTGGTAACCCATGATCCGAATGCCGCCAGTTTCGGCACGCATGAGCGACACCTCGAGAAGGGTGTCTTGCTTGACGCTGCTCCCGCTCCGTCAGACTCAACCAGTGTCTTGCTCAACGCCTGATTCCAAAGCCCGGCTCCCAATTCGATTGTGCAAGAGTTCCGAGTTTTCATACCGGTTATGTATCAAACGGGTGAAAACTCCGAATCCCACCCACTGCCCGAAGCTGGGGGGAAAATCAGATCCGCTTCCGAGATACTACTTAACATAGGGAAATTCGCAGGTTGGGAAGGTGGG
>JBPCIQ010000211.1:0-7624 GCA_051006135.1 Pyrinomonadaceae bacterium
AATTACACACCAGCGAACAATTCTTCCTGATCGGGCACACATCTTGCTCATCGCCCAGACAACTGATTAAGCCTCTTCAATAGAGCTTGAAGTGACCAGAATGTCTGTCCCTCTCTGGCTTAGTCTCTTCGCCAGCGCGCGGTCTAGCGACTCTCCATGCGCACTGACGGTTCAGGGCCTAACAAATTAAGAAGGAGCGTAGCCATGCGTTCTACCCGACGATCTCTGCACGCCACAATTCTCTCTCTTTTACTAACGCCATTTGGGGCCGCTCATTCGGTCCGCGCTGAAGATGACTATGCGGATGAGTATGACGTAAAGGCGCGCGTCGTTCGCGTCAGCTTGATCAAAGGCGAAGCGAGTCTCAAAAGAAATGGAAATAGCGATTGGGAACGAGCGCGGCTTAACTTTCCTCTCGTGGAAGGAGACACGGTCTCTACCGATCGCGATTCTCGTCTTGAAATTCAAATCGATGCGCGCAACTTCGTGCGGCTCGAGGCAAATTCCATCCTGCGCATAGTCACGCTGCGCGATGAAGGTGTTGCGCTCAGCGTTGTCGAAGGCACGGCATCTGTGCGCCTCGCAAAGTTTGACCGAGACCACGAGTACTTCGAGGTTGATGCTCCAAAAGTCACGATGGCTGCGGAGAAAAAAGGCCTTTATCGAATCGACGTCCCTCGCGAAGGCCGGGTGCGCCTTACTGTCCGTGATGGCGGACGCGCGCGTATTTATTCTGAAAACTCAGGCTTTGCTCTCCGCGACGGACGGGCGGCTGAATTGATCGTCGACGGATCTAACGACGGCGACTGGGAGTTGCTCGCGGCCGGGCAAAATGATTCATGGGACAGCTGGGTTGACGATCGCGAGCGCTACCTGGCGCAGCGCATGCGTTACGACTCTCAGTACTACGACAACTATGTTTGGGGTGCGGAAGACTTGGATGCTTATGGCAATTGGGCCTACGTTAACGATTACGGCTGGATCTGGCGTCCGCACGTCACGGTCATAAACAACTACCATAATTGGGCGCCTTATCGTCATGGTTCCTGGACCTGGTGTCCGCCTTACGGCTGGACCTGGGTTGGTTATGAGCCATGGGGTTGGGCACCTTATCACTACGGCCGCTGGGTCTACTACGACAACTATTGGGCCTGGTGTCCGCGCAGCCAGTACTATCGCAATCGTAGCTGGTGGCGTCCCGCGTTAGTCGCCTTTCATATCTCTTTTGGCAGTCACATCTCCTGGTACCCGCTCTCGTACCATCATCGCGATCCGCGGTCCCGCCATTACGGCGCACAAGATCGGTTAACGCCGCTTCGCCGCGATGAACTCGCAAATCTACGGCGTGTTAACCCGGCCTATCTGCGCGCGGTGACGGGTGTGTCTGCGAAAGACTTTGGCGCGGACAGCAGAAAGTTGCGGGCCGCGGATGAAGTATCGGCGCGTCGTGTGATGAGTGGCGAACCGTTACGAGGTGATCTTCCCGTCAGGCCGGCAAACGCCATTCCCGATCGTGGGGGAAGCGGAGAGCGGAGCGAGCGCGTCACAGTTGCACGACCGGCGCGAGTTGCTCCTGCAGTGGAATTGCCGGGGCGATCGACCGGTGCGGCAGTGCGCACGCCAGGTGTGGCGCTCGACAACGAATTGCGCCGTTCACGAGTATTTAATGGTCGCGATCCAAGGCCGCAGATTCCCATGGAAAACACTGGCCCAAGTGTAACTGAAGGGGCGATTGAAGCTCGTCCGACGGGCGCGGTTGTGCGACCGGCGCGTCCGGTGCGCGTGCCTGCAGACCGAGGTGATGAAATAAATCGCGGCCGCGAAGGAAGCGATAATTTCAATGAGCGACCTACCCGACCAATCCAAACCTTTCCGCGACAGGAAGTCCCTGCGGCACCAGACACGAATGAAACGGCGCCGCGAGAGCGCAGGCCTATAAGTGTGCCCTCGAGACCTTCCGCGGTCGACAACGGAACACGGGCCGAGAGCCCGGACAGGCCCGAAAGAACGGAACGACCGGAACGAATTGAGCCGCGGAGCGATCGTCCAACGCGACCGCAAAGAAATGAGGACCCCGTTGATAGGCCGATAGACCGGCCCGAAAGACGCGAGAGAACTGAATCCCCAGCACCCCGCAGATCTGAGCCTCCAACTCAGAGGTCGGAACCAGCCCCGCGTTATGAACCGCCGCCGCATCGGTCTGAACCAGTGCGCAACGAACCGTCACACCGTTCAGAGCCACCCCCACAACGTTCTGAGCCAGTGCGCAACGATCCACCGCCGCGTTCAGAGCCGCCTCCCCAACGTTCAGAACCTGCGCCGCAAAGATCTGAACCGCCTCCCCAACGGTCCGAACCTGCCCCGCAGCGTTCGGAACCGCCACCGCAGCGTTCGGAACCGGCAAGACCGGAGCGTGATCGGCCACGCGCTCAAAGACTGAACCGCTGAGCCCGACGCCTGTCGCGGTATCGGTCAATCGAATGCTGTCTTTATACGGCACTCGCTGAGGGTCAAATTACTGGTGTCTCAATTCAAGGAGAACACATGAAAACCACTAAGATGCTTATGCTGCTTTCGCTTACGTTGGTATCAATTCTAACCGTGCAAGCTCAGGAACGTGAGCGCACTGTCTATCCTCCGCTGCCACGCGATGTTTCGGTGCGCCCCGTGAAACCCTCTGACCCGACCTACATCACCGCGGGATCATCCAAATGGTCAATATCAGAACTGGTGTAATTGCTTATGCAGTGGCCTCGTATAAGGTCGATTCGCTGAATGGAAACAAGAGCACCGCTGAACATCTGGCCAAGAATCTGCGACAGAAAATGGAGCGCGACGACAAGCGGATCGGAAAATAGGGAGTTAGTCATGCAAGTTGCCAGACTCTGTATCTATTTTATTGCTCTGATTGCAGGCCTGACCCTGGGCGCTTACCTGTTCGCTGTAGTCACCAGCGCGCAGGTGATGGATCCCGAGCTGAGGCCAGACATGAAACGCGCACTCGCCGCTCAGCAGGAGACGATTGCCGGACGGATAAGGAATGGGGGCTACGCTGCAGCGCGTAGTCAACGGCTGCTCGAAAGGCGCTCGCGAGTTACAGGTCCCACCTCTCGAGCGTCTTCAGTGGCACGTGTCGCCCCTGAGACAAACTCAAGCGTGCTGGCCAGTGCACCAATTGTCGCCGGCACTTCCTTGGCCCGCATTCTCCACACGTCGCAAATAAATCTGACGTCTTCAGCAGGAACAAACGAGCAGTTTTTGGATCGCAACGGAGATCTGGTTGCGGACGAAAGGACGACGTTGGATTCTGATGGCGGCTCGTTCGATATTGCTGTGGGCCAATCCGGGGCGAGGTACGAGGTCTATTCATCCACGCTCAACAATACATTGGTGGGCACTCTTGTAGTTGCTCTTGACACTAATGGCGATTATCGAGCCGACTCTTCAACCACATATAACCTGCAGCGTGATTTTCGTCTGCCGTCAGCGGCCGCGGTAGTGACGGGCACGTCTAACTCGGGGCGCGAGTTTGTAATCGTGTCTTCAAGTGGATACTACAACACGGCGGATCCCAAGGATCCGAACAATGAAGAATCTCCCGGTGTCCTATTGCTGGTTCGTGATCCCAATACCGGGGGCTTTGACGATTCCCGCACTCGCGAAATCGTGCGCGTGGGCGACAACCAGCTTTACAACGCCAACGGTCTGGCACTCCTGCCCAACAACGACTTACTAATCGCGGATTTTCATTCAAACGAATTAAGGATCGTCCGCGATACCAACGCTGACGGCATGCCCGACACACTCGAAGCAACTCCTTACTACTCTTACCGCTTTTCCAACGACTCGCCGCTTGACGTGGTCGTAAATTCTCGAGGCGTGGTCTTCTCCCATTCAGCAGGTAACGACACTGTCATGCTTGCCGTCTACGATGATAACGCAGACGGCCGCGCCGATCGGGATGAAGTCGTGGTGGAGGGTCTCTCAATTGATAACAACCTGTTCCTACATGGGCTGGCCATTGACCGGCTCGGCAGTGTGTATGTGGTCGAGGACGCGTCAGGCACGCGCGATGGCTCCGAAGGCAATGGCGGAACTCCGCGGATAGATGCATTTCCTGATCAGAATCTGGACGGGTTTTTAAGAGATGGTGAGATATTCGCCAGGGCGGACGACTCGGTGAGCCTGGGCCTCTCAGGCCTCGGGTTTGGCGTGACTCCTGTAAACCAGATCAACGATGCGCAGTTCTTTGTGCGTCAGCACTATCTGGACTTCCTGGGTCGCGAGCCTGACGCAGGCGGCCTGGCTTATTGGACCGGCCAGGTTACGGCGTGCGGCAATAATGAACTTTGTATCAAGTCCAGGCGAATCGGGGTTTCCGCGGCGTTCTTCGTCGAACAGGAATTCCAGGAAACCGGTTACTTCGTCTATCGGATCTATCAGGGCTCCCTCCGCCGCAGACCCACGTTCACAGAATTCCTCGCTGATTACGGTCGCGTCGCGGGAAGCGCAAACCCTGAGCAAAGCAGACAAGCCTTTGCGACGGAATGGGTCGGGCGCTCGGCTTTTCAACAATTGTATCCTTCGTCGCTAACTCCGGAACAGTTCGTGAACAAGTTATTCGACACGGCTGGGCTGACCCCTTACACAATCGAGCGCCAACGACTGGCGAACGATATACGCAACGGCAAAACCCGCGCTCAGGTGTTGAGGGAAGTCATCGAGCTAACGGAATTCAAGACGCGCGAATACAACCCTTCCTTCGTCTTGATGCAGTACTTTGGCTATCTGCAACGCGAACCTGATCAAGGAGGCTATGACTTTTGGTTGAATGTGTTAAATGATCGGGTGCCGAACAACTACCGGGCGATGGTCTGCGCTTTTATCACCTCGAGAGAGTATCAGGAGCGATTCGGTTTGCTGCTGCGACGCAGCAACGCCGACTGCTCTTAGCCGCCGGAGCTGTTATGTGAACTAACTAGCGTAGCGCCTGTTGCAGTCACTCTTGTCGCGGAGTGAAGTCTGTACCACCACGCCGTAGAAGCTGTGAAAATTAGAATCGCTCCCGGATACTACTTAACATAGGGAAATTCGCAGCTTGAGCGGGGGCGCGCAAAGCCTTGCCCCCTTCCCAACCTGCGAATTTCTGTCTCTTAAGTGGTATCCCGGATCGATTTCAATTTTTTCACAGCTTTACGGGCGGAGGTACTAACCTCTGGGGATCAGGATCTCTTGGGATCAACCGACAGGCGAGGCAGGACGCGTAGCTCACCATTAATCTCAGAAGCGACTTCGCCGATTTTTTCCGCTCCCATCTTCCGATAAAAGCCTTCCGCATTCGGATCGGAAGAGATCTCGACTGCCGTGACATTCTGTCCGGCAGCTTCCCCCATGGCGTGAATGAAGAGATCTTTACCAATGCCCTGACCAATGAAACGAGGCGCAACCCACATATGCTCGAGTTCCGCTCTCTGATCGCGGACAATAAGGGCATAGAAACCCAATAGTTCGCCATCCTGCTCAGCAACGTACACCGGATTACTACTGACAAAATCAGACGAAATCACGAGGTCGGACTGCCAATGCTGAATCCAATGCTCAGGGTAGCCCCAATGCCGCTTGGCATCATGAGCGATTTCCGTAAGCGCGGGCGATTCTTTCGGCAGTGCCCTTCGTATTCTCACGTGCTGAGCCGCTATGCTGCGATTCCGCGGGAGTCCTGCTTCCCTCTTGACCTGACTACAACTGCCGGTATTGAGCGAACATTCCATCCATACGGAAGGCCTGCTCGGCGGTGAACTGAAACATGCAGGGATCGTCGGTGTAATCCATGAAGTTAAAGATTGGATCCAAACCGAGATATTTGTTTCCCGTGCACGTGTCGCGACCCACGGGGCAATCAAAAGCGGGAGATCCTTCAGCAGGAGTGTCGTCAACGTAATCGTTTTTCGGCGTACATCCCCCCTGGAAAGTGTGATAGAGGCCGAGCCAGTGTCCGACTTCGTGCGTTCCCGTGTCGCCTTCGTCGTAAGGAACTGCCGACCCACCGGGCAAAGATGAAAAGAGAACAACCACGCCATCGAGGTCTGGTTTACCCTTGTAGCTTGATGGGAAAGTGGCCCAGCCCAGAAGCCCGCCGCCAAGATTGGCTGTGTAGAAGTTGAGAGCGTTGGCACCGCCCTGGCGTAGTGCACTCTTCGCCTCGCGTTCTTCCCGTGAGCCAAAGCCCATGTTGTACCAGGCTTCATTGGTTGTGCGCGTGATCCCGACAAGCTCGAAGCTAAATGCGGTCGTGGCGCCCCCGGTTGCGCCTCCGAACGACGCGTTGAGCACATCGACCTGGGAACGGATCATGCGATCGGGCACATTCCCATTCTCGATACCGGTCCCATTGTTGATCACGTGAAAGTAGACCGGAATCGCATTGGAGCCGACAGCACTCAGGGCGCCACCCCGCAGGGCCTTAAACTTTTGAAATGAGGTCTCGATCTCATCGGCTTTCTTCGAGTCAGGATGCACGGTGCCGCAGTTGCGTACTTTCTGACTTGCTGGAACTGCTGCTTTCGCGTTGTTTGTCGTGCCTCTGAAGGCAACGAAGAGTGATAGCAACGAAACGGCGACGGCTAGAGAAAGAACTAGAAGTCTCTTCATAAAGGTCCCTCCGTGATTAAATTGTCTGGATCAAATTAGGAAACACCGAATAGGCTGTCTATTCTCTGATCGGCAGCCAAATCTTGCAAGGAAAACCTGAAAAGGCGGGGCTAAGGGTCGAGGGCTCGCCAGGGAGACTCACGAAACGGAACGCGGCTCACCATCGATTCGCCAAACAAGACGATGTCAGGGACGCTGCCATACCGACCCATCGGCGTAGTCGATGCGCATTACAACCACCTGTTCATTCAAACCATCACGCTCATTCTTGCTGAGAGCGTTGACACTAATAGCCATAGTCGGGGATCTGGCAACAATTATGTTCAGTTCCTTAATCTTGCCGGGGCTAATCTTTTCTTCGCTGGTGAACTGCTGACGATTGATCTCGGTCTCCGTCGACGCATCCAGAAAGACATAATCCCAGTCAACCGACTTGATGGTTTTGGAACTGTCGTTCTTGACGGTAACCTTGTACCGAAATATATATCGCGAACGTAGAATTCTCATGTTGTGTGGCAACAATGGCTGCATCCGCGCGCGCTTCCCGTTTGATCCTGTCCACCTCTGCGGAATTGCCCTGTTTTGCATCCTGAATTCGCTTCTCATTCCGCGCGCGCGCGCGCATCTCATCGAAGCTCTCGACCGGCCCGCCGAATGGGTCCCTTTGCCATCCGACGAGTTCCTTCCAACTAAACTTCAAGACCGAGACTGCTACCGGCTCAGGAGGTTTCGTGGCAGACTGAAAGTAGGAAATAATCGGAGCCGCGACAATCATTAACGCCATGCTGAGGACTTCATTCCCGTTTCCGCTCCTACCTTTCCATAAAAAGCAGGCCTCACAAGCAGAAGAAAAAAACAATCCACGCGCTAACCGTGGGTAAAAACCCCTTCACTAAGTACTGACCATGATACCACCATCGGCTATAAGTCAAAGGCAAGGAATCAAAAAAAAGACTGGGCTGAAGGAATACCC
>JBPCIQ010000212.1:0-7470 GCA_051006135.1 Pyrinomonadaceae bacterium
TCGCCGGACTAAATAACAATTCGAGCGCGGCATTCGGGATCGTATTTAACGGTGCTTCGGCGGCTGCCGGGAGCAACCGGATCGATAATTTAGTGGTTGGAGGACAGCCCTGTGTCAGCTATTCCCGAGCCGGCGTCGATCGTGCTGCTGGCCCTGGGGTTGAGCGGTTCTATGGCCATGAGGCATCGTAGGCGCTAGGACCCTTGCTTCAGCGAATATCGCAGTTATCTGCGCGCAACTAAAACTGGTTGGCGTGGCGCAACGGGAGTGGTCTGCTATAATTTCGAAGAACAACCGGTTCACCAAGGATATGAATTAGTTCCCGAACTGGTGGTGTCTGACTCTCTCGTGCAACACGCCTCTCAGCTCCTGGTCTTCGAATCGGGCGCATCACGTTACTTATTGCTCCTGCAGAACTGGCAGCTACAAGAGTGGTGCACCACCGGGGGCTCTCCTGCGTTGATTCAGCCTTTCGCGTCCAGTAAGATTCATTCAAAAAGAACCGAGGAATATTTTGCAAAAATGATTAAAACGGTCGAATGGACTAGCGAAGGCGTGCGTATGATCGATCAGCGCTTGCTGCCCACCGAAGAGAAATACCTGACGTTGCGGTCGTACGAAGAAGTGGCGGAGGCCATTAAGAAGATGGTCGTACGGGGTGCTCCGGCGATCGGTGTATCGGCTGCCATGGGACTCGCTCTCGGCGCCAAGCAGTCAGTCGGCACTTCGGTCGCCGATCTTGAGGACGATTTTGACTTCATGTGTGACGTGATGAGTAAGACCCGCCCGACGGCAGTTAATCTCTTTTGGGCCATTGAGCGGATGCGTGCGGCCTTCAAACGCGAGAAGGCTCGCACTCGAAATGTCGAGGAGATTAAGGCTGATTTGGTAGAAGAGGCACTGAGAATCTTTCAGGAGGATATTGACGCGAACCGCTCGATCGGTCGCCACGGAGCACCCTTGATTCCCGATGGAGCGACGGTTTTGACGCATTGTAACGCCGGCGCGCTTGCAACAGCCGGAGACTATGGTACGGCCTTAGGTGTGATTCGAGGGGCCCGCGACGCAGGAAAGCGAGTCGCCGTGATAGCAGATGAAACCCGTCCATTTCTGCAAGGACTGCGGCTAACCGCCTGGGAATTAGCCAAAGACAACATACCGGTCACGGTTATCACAGATAATATGGCGGGACACGTAATGAAGGGCGGGAAGGTCGACTGCGTCGTGGTGGGCGCGGATCGAATTGCCGCAAACGGCGATACGGCAAACAAGATTGGAACCTACATGGTTGCTGTACTAGCTACGGAAAACAATATTCCCTTTTACGTGGCAGCGCCGATTTCGACGCTCGATTTATCGCTTTCGTCTGGTGAACAAATTCCGATTGAAGAACGCGATCCTCGAGAGGTAACACACCTAGGTGATTATCAACTCGGCCCCAACGGCGTGGCTGTCTACAACCCCGCATTTGATATCACGCCAAATCAGCTAATCACGGCAATCATCACAAACAAAGGCGTAGCCCGGGCGCCATATTCAGATAGTCTTCAAGCGTTGGTCGACGAGAAAAGTATAGGATCCACTGTCTAGGAATTGTCTGGAGGGCTTCTGCGAGCTTAAACCGCGGCAAAGCGGCTGTCTTTCCACCCGTCCATCGTCCGTCGTAGACCCTCACGTAGTCCCACTTGAGGTTCGAATCCCAGCAGTTCACGGGCGCGTGAAATGTCGGCTAGGCTGTGGAGGACATCGCCTGGCCGAGAATCTTCATAGACCGCGTTTACACTCGCTCTGCCGGTAAGGTCTTTGAGTTCCCCCAGGAGTTCATTCAAGGTGATTCGCTGACCATTCGCGATGTTGATGACCGACCCGACACCTTTGCTAGTCTGGGCAGCCTTAAGGTTCGCTTGCACAACATTGTCGACGTAAGTAAAGTCCCGCGACTGCTCGCCGTCCCCGTATATTACAGGTGTTTGCCCACTTAGAAGCGCAGCGATGAACCGTGAGATTACGCCAGAGTATTGCGAACTTGGATCCTGCCGGGGTCCGAACACGTTGAAGTACCTAAGCGAAACGGTTTCGAGCTTGTAGACACGTGTGAAAACCTGGCAGTAGTATTCGCCCACCAACTTTGCCACCGCATAGGGTGAAAGAGGATCCGGTAACATCGTCTCGGATTTGGGCAGAGTGGGTTGATCTCCATAAACAGAGCTCGAGGCCGCATAGACCACACGCCTCACTTTCTTGTCACGAGCTGCTAGTAATAAGGAGAACGTCGCATCTACCGAGGCCACGTGAGTCTGACGAGGATTCTCAACCGATCTCGGCACGGAAGGGATGGCTGCCTCGTGAAAAACTAACTCAACGTCTTCCAGCGCCTTGTTTAACAACGATTCATCAGCCAGGCTACCCTGAACGAAATCGATGTCACCGCCGATTTCTGTTATGTTCTCGCGATAGCCGGTGGAGAGGTCATCGATAATGCGAACGCGAGCACCGCTGGTAACGAGCGCTGAAGCTATATGTGAACCGACGAAACCGGCTCCTCCAGTCACCAAGGCTATTCCTGATAGACTCATAGAAACATCCAGATAGCGAACAATCTCAGTTCAGGTATTTAGTTGTCAATCCTACTTATCTACCCACCCCCACATATTCAAACCCAAGTTCGCGCATGTCTGCGGGGTCGTAGATGTTTCGCAGATCGACAATCTTAGCTGACTTCATCAAATCGCGAATACGGGTCATATCCAGCGCTCGAAATTGATTCCATTCCGTCACGAAAACTAACGCATCAGCATCTTTAACTGCCGCATACTCATCTTCCGCATAGTCGATGTCCGGCAGTAGCTGCCGGGCCTCAGTCATTGCGACTGGATCATAGGCTCGCACACTCGCTCCGCTTGCTACCAGGCCGCGAATGATCTCTACGGACGGAGCTTCCCTCATGTCGTTTGTTTCTGGCTTGAAAGCAAGACCCAACACAGCCACTGTTGTGTTCTTAAGTGGTCCGACGAGTTTTTCAATCTTGGGTACCATTGCCTGTCGTTGCCGGCGGTTGACCTCAATTACCGCGTCAACCAGCAGAGAGTCACAATTAAACTGGCGAGCAACTGATGCGAGCGCTTGCGTGTCTTTCGGAAAACAAGACCCACCAAACCCCGGACCCGGATGCAGGAACTTGCTACCAATACGTTTGTCCATTCCGATAGCCCTAGCGACGTCATGAACGTCGCAGCCGATGCTTTCACAAAGAGTTGCTATCTCATTAATGAAAGATATCTTCGTGGCTAGAAATGCGTTCGCAGCATATTTGGTTAGCTCTGCAGCCTCCAGCGAGGTAACGACAAATGGGGCTTCGATCAGGTAAAGGGGGCGGTACAGGTCGCGCATAATGGCAATTGCCTCTTCATCGGCACTGCCAATGACAACCCGGTCGGGCCGCATGAAATCGCTGATGGCCGCCCCCTCGCGAAGGAATTCGGGGTTCGAAACTATCCCAAAGTTAACGCGTGACTTGCGGTTTTCCCGTATTAGGCCGCGAATATACTCGCCAGTTCCAATGGGTACGGTAGATTTAGTAACAATCACTTTGTACCCGTTCATGTGTTCCGCCACAGAGCGCGCGGCGGCTTCAACGAAGCTAAGATCGGGAGAACCGTCGGCTTTAGGGGGAGTTCCGACAGCCAGAAAGATGACCAGAGCCTGCTCGACCGCCTGTTTGACATCTGTGGTAAATCGCAGGCGCCCTGCCTGGACGTTTTTGGTAACGATCTGTTCCAGTCCTGGCTCGTAGATGGGCATTACGCCAGCCAAGAGGCGCTCAATTTTCTCTGTGTCGACGTCTACACAGGTCACATCGACTCCAAACTCCGCAAAGCACGCGCCCGTAACTAACCCAACGTAACCGGTGCCGATTACTCCAATTTGCATGGAATGCTACCTTAGAAACTTCAGGTGGGATTTATTGATACCGCCAAAACCTTACGGGTCAATCACGACTGAGAGTCGCGTGACCCGCAAGGTTACATCACATGACCATTCGTAAAATCGCCGAACGGTATTTCTCGGACCTAGATCAAATCAACGCTTACTTAGTCGGGCTCACTACTATTACTGTGCCGCCCAAGTTAATGTCGTTGTTGTGCGTGATGGCGTAGAAAACCAGGCCGATAGCAGCGCCAGCGGCAATCAGCAGCACCGCCAATCTACCACCGTCAAGGTCGCTATCATCCTCTCCGCCCTGGGGAACAGGAGTGCCAACGGTTGCACTGTTGCCGGCCGCAATCGCCTTAACCGTACTACCGGCACGCAACTCTGCCAGCCCCGACTCGGTTGCTACGACGGTGTTCCCGTTCTTAACATCCACCGTGAAAGAGGTGGCCTGGCTACCATCAACTACAATTGTCCCATCTTTTGTGGTGATGTTAACTGAGATTCCGGGCAGCGTTGAAACGTGAGTGACACCACTGTCAAGCATCCCCGAAATGCTGGTGTCTGTGAAGTTCAGTTTCAGGCTGGATTTGGGTGCCAATTCAACGCGGCCGAGCTTGCTGATACCGACTGTAGCGCCGCTGTGATCCGCCGTGGCAATGACGCCGTCGGAAAAGAACGTGCCACCGGAAATAACCTTTTGGCCATTTACCGTAACTTGTCCGGAAATCGATAGTTCGCCTGAGGGGGCCTTAGCCCCTGGCGCCGCCAATGTAACCATCGAATAGACGCTCAGGACGGCGACTGATACGCAGGCCGCAATGAACTTGCGGCTCCAGTTTTTGCTGATCATTAACTTTCCTCCCGTATAGTAGAAACAGAAAACTTGATTGCGTGCGCGACGACTATAAACTCTCGGAAGACGGCGGCTTTAGTTTTACCGATCTCGTCTCAAATTGCAAAATACTGAACGCCGGAAGCCCAGATAGCATTCACACAGGCCTAACACCTTGTTTTAATTACACTAATAGTAGCAGCCTGTCAACAATGATTTCCGCGAATTTCAACACGAAATTGTGCTTTTTTGGCCTGCTCAGGTGGGTTGCTGCTTGCGTACTGGACATCGCCCACGATTACAATTTGAACCCCAATCCACCGCGGTTCCCAAGCTCTGACCTCGGAAGACAGTGCGAAAAATCCTTTGAAGCTTACTTGCGTTGCTTTGGGAAAAGCGGGAGCTTTGCAGTTTGAAGGGAGAAAGTTTCCCGAACCTGGTCATTTACTCTATTGGTTTAAAGGAATAGTTTAAGGCGAAGTCGCACTTCTTGCGCGTGTTAACCCTCTGGACCCTGAAGCGGGAGCTCCGACCGAAGCAGGACCCTTCATCACGTGTCCCAATATCTCAGCTTGCTCGTAAGGGTCGAGACGAGCGAATACGTAAAAAGTCTCTCCAGAACGAACGGGCCCCAGGAACCTGAAAGTGCTGTTGGAAACCTCACCAATCCTGAGATTTTCCGGACGCGGCGGAAGTTGAAATATAGTTCCCAACTCGTCGCGCGAGACCGCCTCCAATTCCGGTAAGTAGTCGTTCTGGCTCTCTCTCGCGATACGAATAGCTATTTGCCGCAAGGCGCGTATGCGATTTGAATTTCGACGGTAATAAGCTCTACTTACTTCATGCCGGCTAACTCGGTCGTCAACTACCTCTTGCTCGCTGCGCAGGTACCCCAGATAGGCTTTAACAACGGGTCCGAATTCCTCATCGCCACCCGGTATCTGGGTTGAAGCCCCGGTAGGGACTGATAAAAAGACCACTACAAATGGGCTTAATATGAATTTGACGAGAAAATGTCTCATCGGCCAAAAGGTCTGCACGCTTTCGCTAACAAGGTATTTTTAGCAGCCATCCGAGATGTTGCGTCTATTTGAAGCTAATTGTAACAGAGTGTGCACCTTCTTCCTATTGCACAGGCGTTTCAGCAATGTTACATTGACCTAATTTTTCAGGGAGACACTCTCCGGCGTCGCATGTCTGACGACTCAATCAGGAACAGTTTTGCAGGCAAAAAAGTTGCCATGGGGATTAGCGGCGGGATTGCTGCTTACAAAGCTGCCGAGGTGCTGCGGGGGTTGCAACGTGTTGGTTGCAGCGTGCGAGTCGCCATGTCGAAGCACGCCTGCGAGTTTATTCAGCCTCTTACCTTCCGCGCGCTTTCAGGAGCACACGTTGTCGTAGATGATTATGCGGCGGATAATCCCGATCCAATAGCTCATATCACCTTTTCTCAGACAGTTGATATCTTCGTGGTCGTCCCCGCAACCGCAAACATTATCGCCAAGTTTGCCAATGGGATTGCGGACGATTTCTTAACGTCAACCTACCTTGCAGCTACCGTACCAATTTTGATAGTTCCCGCCATGAATCCATCGATGTGGAGTCATCCTGCCACCATGAGGAATCTCCGCCAACTCCGAGAGGATGGTGTCCACATAGTAGACCCGGATGAAGGAGAGATGGCTTGCGGAACAATTGGTCCGGGACGTCTTAGCGAGCCGGAAAGGATCGTGGCTGCTGCGCTGAAAGTCTTGACGCAGGCTGAAAAACGAAACGTGCAGGATTTAGCAGGTGAACGGTTATTGATTACGACGGGGGCAACCCGTGAAGAGTTGGATCCTGTTCGGTTTATCTCAAACCGTTCTTCGGGACGGATGGGATTCGCAGTCGCGGAGGCCGCACGTGCCCGAGGAGCTGAAGTTACCGTTGTTACCGGGGTTACCACTGTAGACGCTCCAGCGGGTATTCACCTCGTGCGTGCGACGTCGGCGGAGGAGATGTACGCAGCGGTGATGGGAGAGCTTCCCCGCACCTCAATATTTATTGGAGCGGCGGCTGTCGCTGATTATCGACCGGCGCAGCGATCAGCAAGCAAGATCAAGAAAACCCACTCTGCTCTGGTGGTCAATCTCGAGCGTACGCGCGATATCCTGAGTGAGGTCGCTCTCGCGGATAGGGACGGTCTTTTGGTGATTGGGTTTGCCGCGGAGACACATGATTTATTGAACAACGCGCGGGAAAAGCTCCGCAGCAAAAACGTCGATATGATTATCGCTAACGACGTTGCGCGTAGCGACAGCGGCTTTGACAGCACTATGAATACAATTACGATCCTAACACGGGGCAGAGAAATGCCCGTGCAGTTGGAGCTGATGTCAAAACTTGACGCGGCGTATCGAATTCTCGATGAAGTCGTAAACCTCCGAGCAACAGTTACTTCGAACGCCCTTTCAGTTCCAGCCCAGAGGAACAAAGCATAGTTACAGCTCCTGGGCTTCCGTTTTATCCTTCTGTAATCACTTTTTTGAACCATTGAGCGTCTAGCAGGCTGCTGAAAAAGTAACCTTTGCGTCTGGTGCAACGTAATAGTAGCGATAGTACAACCTCGCCACCCGGAGAAAAGAAAACAGATGCGCGGAGACGATTTGCAGCAAGCCGGAATGTTCAGTTACCTCTCTCCCGAGCAACGAGTGCCGCAGGATCAT
>JBPCIQ010000213.1:0-6177 GCA_051006135.1 Pyrinomonadaceae bacterium
TTTCTAAATTGGTCAGTTGTCAGTTGTCAGGGGTCCGTTGCGGTGTCGCAACGCAACGGATTCAGCACACACAGAGAAAGCCACTACAACTGACCACGAACAACTGACTACCGCCCAATTCCATGAAAGCTCTGCGAGTCCAAAAAGGCAAAATCGCCGTTCGCGACGTTGAAGTCCCTGAACGCGGAGAGGAAGCGTTGGTGCGGGTCCTGCTGTCCGGGATTTGCAATACAGATCTGGAAATTACCCGCGGCTACGCAGGATTCAAAGGAACCATTGGCCATGAATTTGTGGGAATCGTCGAAGATTCTCCCAACGGCACGCGGGTGGGTGAAAGGGTGGTAGGCGAGATCAATGCTGGCTGCGGCGACTGTGATCTTTGCCTGGCGAACGATCCTCGTCACTGTGCGGCCCGCACTGTGCTTGGGATCGTCGGACGCGACGGCTCACACGCAGAATTTCTCCGACTGCCGCTCGCGAACCTGCTAAGTGTGCCGCAGAAGATTGCCGACGAACACGCGGTGTTTGCTGAACCTCTTGGCGCTGCCTGCGGCATTCTGGAGCGCACAGCCATCACGGGCGATACGAAGGTGGCTGTGATCGGCGATGGCAAACTAGGTCTGCTTTGTGCCCAGACAATCGCCCTCACCGGGGCTCCTGTTCTGCTAATTGGTAAGCACAGTGGAAAACTACGCATTGCTGAACGACGCGGCATCGAGACGGCGACCAGCAGCCAGGTGGCGAAAAGAAAGCGGGAATTTGACGTTGTAGTGGAAGCGTCCGGATCTGGCTCCGGATTTGCGGTTGCGCTTGATTTGTTGCGAGCGCGCGGGGTGCTAGTTCTAAAATCCACGTTTCACGGCACCACCAGCCTGGCGTCTTCACGCATAGTCGTGGACGAGCTTAGCATCATTGGGTCGCGCTGTGGCAGGTTGGCTCCTGCGCTCGATCTGCTCAAAAAAGGAGCTATCGACGTGGATAGCCTGATCAGCGAGGAATATCTGCTTCGTGATGGAGTGCTCGCAATGGAACGTGCCGGTAAGAAGGGAGTCTTGAAGGTACTTTTGAGGCCGTGAAAGGCAGGAGGTAGGAGGCAGACGGCAGGGGCAGCGCGGCCAGTCATTTTCCATTTTCCATTTCTCTTTTTTTCATATTTGGCATTATTTGACATACGCTGACTTTGTTATGGGTTGGCTGAGAGTTATTGCACACTCGCATTGTAGGGCAATTAGTTACATGTTTGCGGCAGTTATGCTTGTTCGCATTGATAGGACCGATGGCAAGAGGCAAGTGAATGGCAATGGAGAATGGAAAATGAGAAATGACAAATGGAAAATGTCCTAAGGTGCCTCCTGCCCATTGGACCTGCTTCCTGCCGTCTGCTCCTGCCGCCTGCTCCTGCCGTCTGCCCCTGCCGCCTGCCTCCTGCCGTCTGCCGCCTTTCTTTTGCCCCCAGCCGCGCCTTTAGCTATACTCTGAACCTTTCCCATTGTGCTTCGGACGTCGGCCTAATTTATTGGGCGGTATTTCTCGAGAGCACCCGGTTTGCAGTTTTCAAAAAGGCGGTGGGTTATGTTCAAAAATCCCAAAGAACAAACAACAGTTGGAGAGTCGGCGATTCTGCGAAAGCTGCGCATCTGGATTGCGGCGCTTGCCATAGCGTGTCTCGTCGCGGGGATTGCAATCGGCGCCATGCTTTCCGGCCGGCCCACTGTCGCACAAAGCGAAATACAGGTTGCGCGTGCTCCTGAAGCTTTATCAGCCTCGTTTGCGGAGATAGCCAGGCGCGTTGAGCCGGCAGTGGTGAATATTGAAACCATCACGGCGGCTCCAGACGTGGCAGAGAAAGATGAACTTGATAAAGAGGACCAGTCTTCTAACAACCCACTACTCGATATGTTTCGACGCCAGGTGCGCCGGCCGGCTCGCGGCGTGGGAAGCGGATTCATCATCCATCCGAAGGGTTACATTCTGACGAACGAACATGTCGTTGAGGGAGCCACACGCATTATTGTGGGACTCCAGTCCGGCGAGAAGTTTCGCGGTAAAGTTGTCGGCATCGATGAAGAGACTGACGTTGCTGTGATCAAGATCGAGACCTCGCGCGACCTTCCGACCGTCACTCTGGGCGACTCAAACTCGGCGCAAGTTGGCGATTGGGTGTTGGCAATTGGATCACCGTTCGGTCTCGACCAGACCGTGACGGCCGGCATCATCTCCAAGAAAGAAAGAGAGACTCCCTACTTCACGAGCTTTCAACGCTTCCTGCAAACCGATGCCGCTATTAATCGGGGCAATAGCGGCGGTCCGCTCGTGAACATGCGCGGTGAAGTAATCGGCGTTAACTCTCAAATCGCCACATCCACCGGAGATTACAACGGCATCGGGTTTGCGCTTCCGGCGAATGAAGCCGGTTTTGTCTACCGTCAAATTGTTTCTCAGGGTAAGGTGCGCAGAGGCTATCTGGGCATTACGCTGGAATCAGTGCGCGATGAGTTCGCCAAAGTTTATGGTTTGCCGGAGGCCAAAGGGGCGATTGTGATGGATGTCCAGCAGCGGCCCGATGGTGAATTAACACCTGCGGCTAAGGCCGGCATTCAGTCGAATGACATTATCGTCGAGTTTGATGGAAAGCCTGTGGCCAGCGCGCAAGATTTAATTCAAAAGGTTGCGGCCGGCCCGGTAGGCCAGACGGCTGCATTGGGTTTCCTACGCGATATTGATGGCAAACTCGAGAAGCGCACAGCAAACGTGGTACTGGGAGAGAGACCCCCGGCACAGATCGTGAAAACTCTTGGTGAGCCGCGTGGTACGAAGAAGGATCCTGATGCAAAGGGAAATGGTCTGCACCTTGGAATCACACTCGCGGAGATCACCCAGCAGCTGATCGCTGAGAAACACCTTACCGGCGTGCGCGGCCTTTACGTGAAAGAGGTTGATCCTAACGGGCTCGCAGCGGAAGTACGTGTGCTACCGAGCGGACAGCAGGCGCTCAGCGAAGGTGACGTGATTACACGCATCAATCGCGTTCCCATAACAACCCTCGCTGATTTTCAGCGAGTCCTGAACGGTCTCAAACCCGGCGATCCAATTGTGCTCCAGGTCGCGCGTTACTCGAGAGATCTGGACCGCATTGTGCAACGAATTGTGCAGTTTACTTACCAATAAAGAAGGTTCGGTTTCGAGTTCCGGGTTTCGAGTTCTACGCCCGAAATTCGGAACTCGGATACTCGAAACCCCGACCTATGGTTCAAGCGAAGAAGGCTCTCTCAAAGACCACCCGAAAACAGAATGCCCGGAGCGTTTCGCGCGCTTCCGTCAAGACCTACCAGAACTTCATTGGCGGCAAATGGGTGCCGAGTGAATCTGGGGAGGTGTTTGAGAACATCAACCCCGCCGACACTCGCGACATCGTTGGCCGCTTTCCACTCTCAACAAGCGACGACGTAAACGCGGCTGCGAATGCGGCCCAAGGGGCATTCGACCGCTGGCGCCATACTCCCGCTCCGCGCCGCGCGGAAATACTTTTCCGTCTGGGTGAAATCCTTATCCGCAATAAGGACACGTTCGCCGCCGATATGACGCGCGAGATGGGAAAGGTTTTGAAAGAGACGGGCGGTGATGTGCAGGAGGCAATTGACTGCACTTACTACACAGCCGGCGAGGGTAGGCGTCTTCACGGGTTCACCACACCCGCGGAAATGCCGGACAAATTTGCCATGTGTGTTCGCCAGCCGGTTGGCATCTGCGGTCTGATTTCTCCGTGGAATTTTCCCATGGCGATCCCCTCCTGGAAACTCATTCCTGCTCTCGTCTGTGGCAATACAGTGGTTTTGAAACCCGCTGAAGACACGCCGCTCTCGACCTACAATCTGGTCAAGGCTTGTGAGGAGGCGGGTATTCCACCGGGCGTGGTAAATCTCGTAACCGGTTATGGCGAACCCGCCGGCGCCGCGATTACAAACCACCTGGCTCTGCGTCTAATCTCGTTTACCGGCTCAACGGAAACAGGGCGCCTGGTCGCTTCCGCTTGCGCCGAGCGCAATGCCATATGCTCGCTAGAGATGGGCGGTAAAAATGCAATCATTGTTTTAGACGATGCCGACATCGATCTGGCCGTTGAGGGCTCAGTCTGGGGCGCTTTTGGGACTTCAGGCCAGCGCTGCACCGCTTCTTCTCGGCTAATAGTCCACAAGAAGGTTTATAAACAGTTTACCAGCAAGTTGATTGATCGCGCCGAATCACTGCGCATCGGCAACGGCGCTGAGTCCAAAACTGAGATGGGGCCGGTAATAAACACTGCCGCGGTCGAGAAAATCATGGGCTACATTGATATCGGCCAGAATGAAGACGGCGCCACCCTGGCTTGCGGCGGTAAACGGCTCACCCGGGGCGAATATGCTAACGGCTATTTTATCCAGCCGACTGTGTTCACGGACGTAGCGGCAGATATGCGCATTGCTCAGGAAGAGATTTTTGGCCCGGTGACTTCGGTGATTCCGGCAAACTCGCTCGAGCACGCGGTGAAGATCGGCAATGGAGTGCGCTACGGTTTGTCGGCGGCAATCTACACACGCGATGTTAATCGTGCGTTTAGAGCAATGAACGAAATGTACACCGGCATCTTCTACGTGAACTCCTCAACGATTGGTGCTGAAGTTCACCTGCCGTTTGGTGGGACGAAGGCCACCGGCAATGGTCATCGCGAAGCCGGTACACAGGTGCTGGATATCTTTTCCGAATGGAAGTCGATCTACGTTGACTACAGCGGAAAGCTACAGCGAGCGCAAATTGACGAAGTTAAGCTGTAAGGCACACAAGTGATGGAGTCTCCTGATGATTGTCGGGCTGCCGAAAGAGATTAAAGACAACGAATACCGAGTGGGACTAACCCCTGCTGGGGTTCGCGCGCTAACTGATGCCGGGCACCGCGTAGTGGTGGAAAAGACCGCGGGCGAAGGCTCAGGGTTTGAAGACAGTATCTATCAACGCGCGGGAGCGCGAGTGCTCGATTCCGCGGACCGCGTTTGGGCTGAGGCCGAAATGATCGTGAAGGTCAAGGAGCCCATCGAGCCCGAATACCCGCGAATGCGTGACGGCCAGCTTCTCTTTACCTATCTCCATCTGGCACCAGACAAGAAACTCACCCAGGAGTTACTCGAACGGAAGGTCACGGGAATCGCTTACGAAACGATCACTGATCGACGCGGCGGTTTACCGCTCCTGACCCCGATGTCGGAAGTTGCTGGTCGCATGGCTATTCAGGTCGGCGCCCATTATCTCGAGAAGATGAGCGGGGGACGCGGCATTTTGCTTGGAGGCGTGCCGGGTGTGCCGGCGGCGCGCGTTGTGATCATTGGCGGAGGGGTCGTCGGGACAAACGCCGCGAAGATTGCAGTCGGCATGGGTGCGCATGTGACGATAATCGACAGCAATCTCGACCGCCTGCGCGAATTGGACGATATATTCCTTTCCAAGATCGCAAGCCTGGCGTCCAGTGCTTACATGATTCACGATGCCGTGTCCCAAGCAGATCTAATTGTAGGCGCGGTCCTGGTCCCCGGGGCTTCGGCACCCAGACTTGTTACTCGCAGCATGCTTAGAGACGTGCCTAACGGCGCTGTAATTGTTGACGTTGCGGTGGACCAGGGGGGCTGCATTGAGACAACTCACCCGACCACCCATTCCGATCCAACTTACTATGTTGAAGGTGTATTGCATTACTGCGTGGCCAATATGCCAGGCGCTGTTCCCCGCACTTCAACTTTCGCACTCACGAACGCAACCCTTCCTTATGCTCTGAAACTTGCAAGCCGTGGATTCTTCGACGCGATCGCGAGCGATCCGGGGCTGAAGGCCGGAGTGAACACCTATGCCGGTCGCTGCACTTACGAGGCCGTGGCTCGCTCGCAGGGACTGGAATACACGCCGCTCGACGATTTGCTTAGGAATACCCGCGCGACAACAACTTAATCAGTTTTCAAAACAAAAACGCGGCGACCGAAGGAGCACCTCTGGTCGCCGCGTTTCTGTTAGTGATGACTCAGCCAAAGTTTTGCGGTCCGTCGCGGCAACGACCTTTACCTTGAGCAGCCACTCAATACAGAACCGCGAGCGGTAGCGACCGGATCCTAGACTCAACAAATGTAAACGACACATCATAGCGTTCCTTGAATG
>JBPCIQ010000214.1:0-9702 GCA_051006135.1 Pyrinomonadaceae bacterium
CACCCTAAGGCCACGTGTCCTCACCCCACGCGACCACTTCGTCCACCGGGGAGGTGAACGCAGCCGGGATTATGCAACAGTCCGCTTAAACTTTCAACAAGTCGTTTGGGCTTAAAAGATGGGTGAAAAGAATAGACTTTTGGGGCCGTCAAAAATGAGAATGTAAGATCCGATACGAGTTTATTTTCTGGCGGGCCGAGCCTTCAATGATTGCTTGTTGCTCGAAGTGTCAGTTGAAGCGGTGGCAGCGGCGACCTTTTCTAACTGAGGTGTATCACCTGACATATTCTGTGAGCGAGCTAAATCCGCCACTGCCACGACGATGAGCAGACCAGTTACGCCCAGAGTGGCGAGTATGTAAAGTAACGCCGTCATCTCATAGTAGATCAGCATTATGGCTATGATAGCGAGCGCACCAATCCAAACAAATGTAAATATGGTTCTGCCACGACGACTCCTTGTTAGAGTTGCTCTTCTACCCATTTTTTGTCCCTGACCGCAAGAAACCTGAACTCAAATCGACATTTTCAAAGTCTCTTGCGTGGCAAAGAAGAAGAAGTGATGAATGCGATCAGAACTTGTTTTTAGAAAAGAACAACGTATCTCAGTAGATGACTCGCGACGGCAGAATTTGACCTGACGACCCCATTGCGGTGTTGAACATTCCGGTGACTGCCCCCATTATAGTGGTGCCGATTCGGCTTGAAGAAAACATCCCAGCTTCAGGCACTTCGATAATGTCATAGGCCTGCAGCAGGACGTCCGGTTTTTGATTCTTCTTGATCGCTGCATAGTCAACATGAATGGTCTCTTGCTCAGGAGAGCCGGGTTTTTGACGGTAGATCCTTATATCGGAGGTCTTTGCTTCCTTCGTGGCGCCTCCCACCATTGCCAGAGCCCGGCCAAGAGTGAGCTGATCTCTCATGAAAAGACCCTGAGGTGAGATAACGCTTCCGGTGATATACACAGGCTCCGCTTCAGTTACCAGGATATAGTCACCCGGTCGGATTACCGGATTTGCGTCCAGTTTCCCCGCTCGCAATTCTGAAATCCTTATTAACTCCAGGGGGATCTGCGTGCCATCAATTGGGGCCGCATCTCTTTCCTCGCCAGGCCCCGGGCACATTAGCGGTTCGGTATGAAGAATCTGAATGGTGCCTGCTGCACGATCTGTGAATCCGCCCGAGGCAGCCATCAGCTCATTAAGTCGGACCTTGCGCTGCATTTGAATTCGCGTGGGCTGCCGAACGGCGCCAAAAACTGTGGCCGGTTGCCGGCTCTTTCGTTCCGTAATCCTAACGCTAATTTGTGGTTTGTTGATGTATTTTCCGTACGCGGTGGCGATGTCCTTCTGCACTTGTTTCTCGGTGCGACACCTAGCGGGAATGGCCACTTCGAGAAACGGCAGCGAGCTGATATTTCCATCGCTGTCCACCTCCGCTACCGCGTTGAGATCTGGTTGCCCGAAGACTCTGACGTCAATTACATCCCCCGGACCCAACAGGTAATTTCTGATGCCTTGATTGTCGACAGAAGACGGCTGGCCCGAAGTCTGGACGGGAGCTTGAGATTGAACAGGCTCTTGAGCCTGGACCATAGCCCCTAAAACAGCACAAACGAGAACTGCAGATAGCCAGGAAACCCTTAGTTGCATAACTGAGACCTCAGAGCGAATAAAATCTAAACTGGGGGGCCACTAACCGACTGCAAACCCGCTCGTAAGCACTACAAACTTTCCGTAGTAACGCCAAAACCTGAAGGATTGAGGGTATTAACGATTCTTGTTCGAAGTGCCCGTAACGTTTAATTTGCCAGATTCGCCGTAATCCGTATGTTGATTTCGCTTACCGCGCTTTCGTACTGTGCCAGGCAAAGCAAACCCGGTAAAAAGCAAGTTGCAATGATCGCACAAAAGGTTATAGATGCCAAACAGGCGAAAGATCAGGTGAGAAGGCTTATAACCCGGCCGAATACGCGAACTGCGACACTTGGGGCATTTTTGCGAGATCACTTTGCGCTACTGCCTCCCACTATTCTTTTCTCGTCTTCAGAACTCTCATCGTAACCCTTTTTCGATCTAAGACGCGCTCGCAGCAGGTCGATTTCGCGGTGGATTCGTTCGGCTCCGGCAATTCGAACGTCATCTTTGACCGTCTCGCGTTCGAGATAAAAGAGGGCATCTTGATATCGCTCAATTGCGCGCCGGTAATAGCCTTTGAAGGCGGTGCGTTCGGCGATTTCCACCCAGTGAGCAACTTTAACGGAAGCAATAAGCTCGCGAATCGCGGCCAGGGACGCATTTAATTCCGCGTTCTCCGGGAAGACCTTAAGAGCGGAATCCAGACAGTCCTTTGCTCGATTGGCTGTTTCGATCTTGTCCGACGTTCGGGCGCGCTGTTGCGCCTCATGGGTTAAAGCTCGAGAGGCACCTTTTGCCCAGGTGAGCAGGTGATGCTTTTCAAGTTGGCGCACTCGCTCTTGTCCGGAGCGAATTGCTATTCTCTTCTCAGGCGGAAGACTGTTTGAGCGCAGCGCTTCGTCAGCGCTCGCAAGATATTTTTGACAAAGATGAAAGAGATCGAGATGTGATTCAGGAAATGCGCCGGCATTTGCTTCTGCTGACCGTTTTTGAATGGAGCGAAGAGCAGTCGCCATTGATGGCGAAAAGGTTTTTCTCGAACTGTTGCTTGTATCAGTTGCTGCTCTACCTGAGTGCTCATGGATGTCTTGCTCTAAGAGGTAGCGAGTCCACGCACGCCGCATGACCACTTCGCGGGCGGAAAGTGCAACCAATAAAACGACACTTGCGGCAAGGCCGGCGGGAACCCAAGGCGCTTCGTCGCCTCCGCTAACAAGCATCCACCAGAGTGCGAAGAATAAAGCAACTGCGGCTGCGATTGCGGCGATCATGTAACCGGCGCTAGAAGGCATACGAGTTCGCCGGCGGGCGTTGTCGCCCGGGCCACGCAAGTGTGACCGTGCCGTCTTCGGAAAGAATTGTTCTGCTGAATTATTGCTCAAACGATCCTCTGAAGGGCTACCTCGACTGTCGAACCTCGCCACGAACTGCGCTTATATAGGCGCGCGAAATCAAGCGGCGCAGAGCGCTGTCACACAAGCGCCTCGGCTCAATAGTCAACTTTTAGGGCTACCTCTGTCAATATATGATGGATTAACAACTTGAAGTTTAGCCAATGGGAAGGAAACAAAACATGGAATCAGAGTTTTCGGGAAAGATTGTGCTGGTAACCGGTGCGACATCGGGAATCGGCAGAGCATCTGTCTTGCGATTTGCTGAAGCGGGAGCAAGCATTGCCGCAGTTGGGCGCAACGAAGCGGCACTCGCAACTCTAGCAAAAGAGATTGAAGGAATAGGCGGAAAAGCTCTGACGTTGCGTGCCGACTTGTCCGTTGGAAGAGACATTGGTCTAGTTGTTTCACAGACCATGAATCGCTTTAGCGGAATTGATATCCTGGTTAATGCCGGGCCATATTAGCTCGGGCACAATCGAGGACACATCGCTGGAAGCCTGGGACAAGATGCTTGACATCAATCTGCGGGCGGTATTTATTCTTATGCGGGACTCGGTCCCAATTCTTTCCCGGCGACGTGGCAACATCGTCAACGTATCTAGCGTGACTGGCTTGCGCGCTTTCCCAGGCGTGCTGGCCTACTCTGTTTCAAAGGCCGGTTTAGACCAATTAACTCGCTGCGCTGCTCTTGAACTGGCGAGCAAAGGGGTTCGAGTAAATGCGGTAAATCCGGGAGTAGTCGTTACCGACATCCACAGGCGCGGAGGCATGAGCGAAGAGCAGTATGCTGCCTTTTTGGATCATTCCAAGCAAACTCACCCTCTCGGGAGGGTGGGCGAAGCCCGGGAGATTGCGGAACTGGTTTTCTTCCTGGCTTCTGATCGCGCCTCCTGGATAACTGGAGCAACCTATTCCATTGACGGCGGTCGGGCGCAGACTTGCGCCCGATAGTCCGGTTCGCGAGCCACAAATCAACATTTCTACTCCGATGGGTCGCCAAACCATTGACTCTTCAATCGCTGATACGGATATACTTTGCGCGCATCTAATTGAAAGTGCTGCAACCGGTTCTGAGGTCAAAGCTGAATATCTTTAGCCAAACAAAGCTCGCGAGATTTGGGGCTATTCGCTTATACTAGGCCAGGCAGCGCTCTACGCCCTTTTGACCCGAGCAACCCCTTTGAGAGTCCAACTCCTACATAGCACCTTTGATGGCCGTGGCCACGCGACTTTGGAGCAGCGGCTGACATGCTATCTGATCGACGATTGCGTCGCGGTTGATGCCGGAAGCATCGCTATCGCGCTCACTGCCGAGCAGCGTGGGAAGGTGCGTGACATTATCATTACGCATACCCACATGGATCATATTGCCAGTCTGCCGATCTTCATCGACGATCTATATCCGACACTAGAAGAGCCGATTCGCGTTCACGCAACAGCCGAGGTTATTGAACTTCTCGAGCGCGACGTCTTTAACTGGAGCGTCTACCCGCGGTTCTCCGGGCTGCACAACGACTTTGGGCCAGTGATGGAATACGTTCCCATTCCCAATGGTCCGGAGTTTAATGTAGCCCATCTAAAAGTGAGGGCCATCCCCGTGAACCATGTGGTCCCCACTGTCGGTTTGATAATTTCAGATAGCACGAGCACGGTGGCTTTCAGTTCTGATACAGCTGAAACAGAGGAATTTTGGAAAGTAGTCAATCTAACTCCCAGGCTGGATGCGATCTTGATTGAAGCTTCCTTTCCAAACGAAATGGCCTCGCTTGCAGAGATCTCCCGCCACTTCACTCCGGCTGCTCTAAGTCAGGAACTCCTCAAGCTGAACCATAACGGCCTTGATATTCTTGCCGTTCATATCAAGCCCGCCTATCGCGAAACGGTGGTCAAAGAGCTTCACGCACTGAATATTCGAAAACTGTCCGCAATGGAGCCAGGAAAGATTTATACGTGGTAAGAGGCTTGTGGTGGGGTGGGCTTCAGGGCTTATCGGGTGCTGTTCTGCTGGCTCATTGGGCCGACTCAAACTCTTTCTCTGCATGCTCACCGGTTGCACCATCGAGTAGCACGCGTCCGCTGGGAAGCAGTTCTTTGATTCTGAACGTCCTTTCTTCCTTTTCACGCCCCGGCATCAACTCGGCTCGAAAAATCACTGCCATTCCCGGCCGCGCCCATACGTCACCCTGCGCACCTGAAGAACGGTCTTGTTTTGTTTTCATTTTCCTTTTCATTTTTAAATAGGCCCCGGTCGCGCCGAGCGATCCCGCAAACAGTGCTAGACCGCCCAGCAGCCACTTAGTACCTCTCTTCATTGCTTGTTATTCGCACAACGCGTCGAGCCGGGCAGTAATCGTCGGCAAACCACTAAGAGACTTCTCGGCGTTCAGCTGTGTGAAGTGGGCCCATTCTGCCGGGACCTTGTCTTCTGCGAAGATCGCTTCGACTGGACACTCGGGAACGCACGCATCGCAATCGATGCAAGTCTCGGGATTAATCCAGAGCATATCGTCATCGAGATGAAAAGCCTCAACAGGGCAGACAAGCGCGCAGTCAGTATAGCGGCAGTTCATGCATGGTTCTGCAACTACGTAAGTCATCCAGATAACCTCCTGGAACTGAAATAGTGGCGGAAGGGTACAACTGTGACAGTTGCAATTCTCCCGGGGCCAACGGCCGAAAAAACTACCATGACTATATTAAGCATGATTGAGAAAACTTTAAAAGCCAGAATCACCTAAAACGATCGCCGGGCTTGGACTGAGACCAAGTCATGTCGCTGCTAGTCCCGATCACGCCAGGTGTGGACGGGGACGTCGTTAGAAAAATGATAAAAGTTGAGGTCGCGCTGCGACAACATTTTAGTAACAAAGATTATCTGTCCTGTATGCATTGAGAAATGCTCTGTAACGTGAAAAATAGCTTCGAGCGCGGTTACGTCAGTTCCCTGAATCTGAAAATGATCGAGAATTCGGTGCGAGTCAAATGCCACCAGCACCGCGTCCACTTCCTCAATCGTTTGCCTCAAGTGAGAGATTAACTCGTTACAGGGAATAACCCTTGATTCACCGAACTCCTTGTCACGCTCGCGGTCGTCAACCTCCCCTCCCAAACCACTTATTATCCACTGGCGTGCGTTGCCTGCGAGATGCAATAAAAGGTTGCCGATGCTGTTTGATCCGGAACCTGGGCGCCACCAGATCTGTTCGTCAGTCAACCCGGCCAAACAGCGTTCGAGCTTGGGTAAGTAGTCACCCTTCAAAAAATCCCGGGCCTGCGCCAGAAAAGCGTCGCCCAATACCGCTTCTGGGTAAGTTTTGTTGCTTTTCACTGGAGTTGAAGGTTAAGCAATCCGCGGCGCGTACTGTTGAATCAGATCAGATCTCTTTGTCTACCTTTATGGCTTTAGATGTTTTGCCTCATGACCGTCACTTTTCCCAAGGCTTTGCCTGACTATCGATTGCCCCGGGTGAAACCAAAGGCTTTCTAATGCTATAGAAAATCGATCGTTCTCTTCGAGTACTTGTTGTTTCCGCGAGATTTCTTTGTAGCCATCGCCAATGTGGCTGTGTTAAAAACTACCTAAATTTCGGAATATTTCGTGATGCTATAGCTGCACGTGGGTAGTGTCAATCGTGGGTATAAGAGAGTAGGAGAACCGCGAACGAGAGTTTCATCGTCCCGGGGGCATCGTTTTCTAATGAGGTTCCACCGGATTCCAAGCTAGAAGTCGGGGTACTGTCAGATGTTAGTACTAAACCTCGTTTGGCCGAGGGGTTTCGGACAAAAACTTTAGGGCGTCGAGAGTTTCAGTGCGACGCTTCCGCTGCAATTCGTCAACCCAATTGGTTACCGTTTGAACCATTTCGCGCGCGGTTTGCCGGGCTGAATTCTGCTTGGGAGCGCGCCTTTCCTGCGGCTTTGGTTGGCCCTTCTTGATAATTCGGACTGTTCTTTTCGCTGACATTGATGCTAATTACCTTCGTTTACTGACTTTACTTTTAAAACGCTTTTTCTTGTCCTGAGTTTCCTGAATCTGAATCTAACGCTAATCAGTCGCTTTGTCCTGCAAACTCCTGCAAACGTGGGGCCGCAAAGCCCAACCTTTATAATGGGCACTGAGGAAACCCAGGAATTTTAGAAAAACGCCCTGGATCGCGTGCTCAGGAAGGCCGCAGGACGCCCTTAATACGTACGGCCAGATTGAGCCTACGTAGTTTTTCGCAACACTAGGTCTAATGCTCGTTTTCGCGCCGTTTGTATCGCATGTCCTGTTCCCAGATCTTCTTCTGAGTCTGGTAGATGAGGAGACAAAGACTGAGTACCGCACATATATTTTCCCACTTTTCCATCGTAATAATCTGTAATGTATTGTAAGACGATCATTACCGAGACAAACCACAACCACCGAATGTTCGTCGCGGCGAGGTAACTAAAGACCAGAATGAGTAGAGACCATAGGAGCGTTAGCATTGTTAGATGGTACGTTTCCAACCAGCACGGTATCCTGGGAAGGATGAACGGCGTGAGCCGTCGCTCCCATGGTGACAGGAATGATGTGTTCGATTTACTGGCGCCAGGGAACTCTTGATTTTGCATAATTTTCCCCAAACCTCATCTGGCAGTCGGCGAATCCGAGTGCAAGGTTCAGGCCGTTCGATACTAAAGGGTAAATGACCGTTTTGATCGAACTCTGGTCAGGATCTTCGAGACTTTGCAATCTCGGTATGCTTACAGGTGGAGTATTTTCACAACATAAGGCTCGCAGTAAGTCTATTCCTAATCCGTTGGCCGGCGGGGGTTCACCTATAACTGGCAGCTTACAACGTGAGCGCAACGTTAAGTGATGGAAAAGCTGGGATCGAAGGAGTAGCCACCTGATCTAATATCTCTCAGGATGGCAAAGCACCGGGTCTAGAGAAAGACCACGGACTGCGAACTGGGTATATCAAAGCGCCTGCGACAACGTATGTTCTTACAGGCCAGCATGTCGTCCACTCGCACCAGGTAATCGCGTGATTTCTGAAAACGCATCCGGTCTTGCTCGTTAGCGCCCCTCGGCGGACCGGGCTTCTTGGTACGCTTCAACCAGCGAACTTCGTATTCGCTGCGCTCACGACAGTGGGGGCAACTATACGTCGCCTTCTTCACTTCCTCTTTTTCGTTAAAGAAATCTCGTTCGTTCATATTTTAATTGTGCCTATCTCTTGAGAAAACGAGCGAAACAATCGGGAGACTTCCAGCTTTGCGCCTGCCTTAATTCTTTTCCTCGCAGAGGTCGCGCAAATATCGAAAGCTGTAAATGCCTGTCTCGTGCCCATCGCTCCAGCGAAAGTTAAGTGCATAGCGCCCCACGATGCTTATCTCCAAAATCGTAAGCTCCTTCGCTACGGACTCCGGTTTCAGTACTCTCTGGCCGGTCCATTCGTTGACGCATTGGGCACAAGGACAGCCGCGTCTGAGCCCAGGAGCAGTGTAATGGCATACACGATCGTCACCCCACGTGATACTCAAACCCGCGTCACCCTCCTGCTTAATTTCGCGCGGTTCAATTCCAGCCCCACGCCTTTCAGTTGCATCGATCATCTCTCATAACCTTCGCCCTTGCATACCAAAAACCGTTCTAGCTGTTCTCCCGAATGGCCTCCGCAACGGCGTCCGCTTTGACTTTCCAGTGTGATGCGTTCCAAATCACCTTGCCACTACGCAAGACAAGCACCTGCGGTGACTCATGCGGGATGCCCGTTTTCTTCTCAATCTCCCTGGACACTTCGCGCGCGCTTTGTACATCAACCAAGGCAACTTCGCCATCAAAGTGGGACATCTGTTCATAGGCCGCCGCGCTAATCGGGCAAGTGGTGCTGTGTTTGAATACAACGACCGGACTTTCCTGAGAACGACTTACCAACTCTTCGAATGATTTCGAATCCTTAAGCTTCATGAAATGGTTTCCCATGCTTCCCTCCAGCTTAATTGAAACTCTTGGGATATTAGCTTACCGTTTGATTCATACAAAGTCGCCCGCCCCAAATAGACGCTTAAACGTGAAAATGGCATATCGTTTCCGCTCCAAGCAACTTGGAAGGCTGCCACTTTAGTCCCGGCCGCCGTTTCAACTCTCTTTGCTCAAGATTCTCCTGCTTCCTCACAAGTCGCCCGAGAGTTTTGACACTCACAACCTCATCAAGGAGAAAAAACTGTGCATACACGTACCAAAGCAAACCTCAACAAAGGTTCGCGCTTGTTGACCACCTCAGCGCTTTTTTGTCTGTTGTTGCTGTGGCCCGTCAGAACAGCACGCGCTGACGAGATCGGCATCTGGAACTTTAACGATTCGAACCTGACCGTCGATCATGGCGCGGGCACACTTCAGAGCAGCTTCTCAAGCATCGGATTTGCGAGCGGAACCACGGTAAACGCTCGGCTGGGTGATTTTGCCGGCCAAGCTCTCAACTTAACCAATCAAACCAATACGGTGAGAACATTACGTTAAGTGTAAGTACCCTGGGTTTCACTAACATCATAGTTAGCTTCGCAGCCCAGCGCTCCGCGACCGGGTTCAACAGTAACCAGTTCCAATACAGTCTCGACGGCACAACCTTTGTCAATTTCAATGCACCGTTCAATCCGCCAACTTCACTCGGCCTATTCACCTTCGATCTTGGTGGCATC
>JBPCIQ010000215.1:0-11816 GCA_051006135.1 Pyrinomonadaceae bacterium
GCATTGTCTTGCTCGAGCTGCAACGGCGGGAAGAAGCAGCCCGCGAACTGAGCGCGGCACTGGACCTTGAAGAGAGCAACTGGGCCACGCATCTCTACCTGGGATGGCCACTCCTGGAGGCAGATGGAAACAGAGCCGAGCGCCACTTTCAACGCGCAGTCGAGCTTGACGAGCGAAAAGCTGCGCGTGCCCACATCGCGCTAGCCAGAATTGCTGATGGGAAGGGCCTGCGGCAGGTGGCCCTGGCACACCTTGATGCTTACCTTACTCTTGCCCCCACTGCGACTGACGCGGAAGCGGTGCGCAAACTCGCCGCGCAACTTCGAAAATAGGCGCACGAAAACCCCAGCGCCGAACAATCTTTGGGTGCCTGTCCACATCCCTCTCAGTAACCAGCGATCCACGAAGTCACACATGAACGGACACGAAGGTTTGTTAGTGATCGTTCGTCTATATCGTGGGTCGTCTTTGATCTCCTTGCCTAACTCAGAGAGGGGAGGAAAGAAGGTGCGGAAACCACGCGCGCTACCCTTAGGGCTACACACCAAAACATTTTTGTCTCAGTCTGAAAAAAAGGCCTGCCGAATAGTTTCGGCAGGCCTGAACACCTTGAGGGTGGAGGTTTGGTCGGGTTTAAAAACTGAAGCGCGCCCCGAGCTGGATGACCCTGGACTCACGTGCGCTCGTGAATTTACCAAAATTTGCGTTAGTGACGTTCAGGTTAACACCCGTCGGAGCGGTGCCGCCCTGGGCTGTTGAAGTATCGATGGGGCCGAACTGGGTGTGATTGAAGGCATTGAATGCCTCGAAACGCAGTTCAAGGCTTGTTGATTCACTCCAAAGTTGCGTCCTTTTCGATACAATCAAGTCAAAGTTGTTGATGCCGTTCTTTAGACGAAACTGGTTAACACCTGACGTCCCACGTCTGGAGCATACCGCAACCCCACCGCACGCAGTTACTGTCGCATTTCTGAAAGCCGCAGGATTGAACGCCAGCAAATTGTTCGTGCGCGGGTCGAGCGTCCGGAAGGGTTCCGTGCCAAAATCCGCGAATGGACCGGCCACACCGCCCCCGGTACCGGTTGTATTCGTGACATTGAGTACGCTGAAAGGCCTGCCTGACTCAATTGTGTAAATACCGCCGAGACTCCAGCCACCCAGTGCTGTTCTGGCAAAACCATTCCCGAATCTTTTGGCAAACGGCAGATCGTAGATAAAGCTTCCCACAAACCTGTGCGGGACATCGTCTGGCGAAAGGCCCTTACCGGCGTTGCGATCAAATAGATCGAGAGTTCCGCGAACAGAGTCGGTGCCGGCAGTGTCGGTGAGTGACTTCGAGTAGGTGTAGGCGACTTGGAACAGCAGCCCATCGGAGTAGCGTCTCGACAGATTGGCTTGCAGCGAGTTGTACCACGAGTTACCTGCTGAAACTGCCTGGCTAATTCCCAAAGCAAAGTCCGTATTCACCCGGCGTGCGTTTATGTTGGCGGTACTTGGGGTAAAGCGTTGCGCTGTGGGAATGGAACTGGGATAGGCCAGGAAGGTGGTGCCATACGCCGGATTGAGCTGTTCCAGGGCATAAAGCTTCCGGCCCCGGTTCCCAACGTAGCTTAGTTGAGCAACATAGTTCCTCATGAAGCTACGCTCAACCGTAAGATTGTACTGATACGTATAGGGTGTGCGAATGTGCGGATCAATTGCTCGCGACAGTTGAGATTGCGGAGCCGTCCCACTTAACGCCCTGGTGACCGGGCTTACGCCGACGACCAGCGTTGAAGCGAGGAACGGATTCGGAATTGTCGGCTGAACAAGATCCGGTGTTCCATAATTTGGAAAAGGATCAGGTCCGAACGGATTCGCGAGAGTGCCACCCACTTCCTCGAAATATGCGTTGGTACCCTGGTAACCAGGAGCTGTGAGTTGCTGAAGGGCGGTATCACCAATGATCGCCCCATAGAAAACACCGAAACCACCTCGGATCACCGTTGACTGGTCGCCCAGCAGCGAATGCAAGAAGCCGCCTTCAGAGACTTTCGGCGAATAGGCGAAGCCGAAACGCGGAGCGAAGTTGTTCAGGTCTCGGTTAACTCCACCGGCAGGCACCGTGCCGCCTAGATCGGGATCAGGATCACCCGGGTAAAGAAGTCCGGCGGGAGCTCTGTTACCGGCGCCAACAATGATCGCAACCCCATCGGGCGTGCGAAGCTGACCGGCATTGAGAAGTTGCGAGGTGATGCCTTGCGCGGCAGCACTCGGCCGATAAAAGGCGACGCGATTGTACAGATCGGTCAAGGGTCCAACGTACTCATAACGCAAACCAAGCGAAAATGTGAGCTGATCACTGAAACGCCACGTATCTTGAGCAAACGCCGCTCCGCCAAACTGTCGGAAGTCGCGCTCTCCATTGGCGCCAAATTGAATGTAGCCAGGTGAGTTGCCAATAATCAGGTCAGCCAAATCGTCGCCTGTCGAGTTCGCTTCTTCGGCGCTGCCGTACCCGATAATCGCTTGATTAATAAACAGGAATACCTGGTCCTGTTTGTATTTCGTTCCATCAACGCCAAATTTGAACCTATGGTTCCCTTTGGCCCAACTGAGCGAATCCTGAATTTGAAAGTTTTCGGCCACGCGTGCCTGTGGACCCTGGAACGTATTACCCAGTCTGAGCAGGCGGTCATCGAGGAAAATAAACGGGGGGCCAGAGAAACTCCTATTAGCAACAAAGTCCGCCGAGAAGCCTATCTGCTGCGGAGTAGTAGTGTTCACTGGTGCGAAGCTGGGTTGTCCATTACGCGCGTATCCCGCGAGGAAAGAGTTAATCATCGTCGGCGAGATCGTGTACGTATGTCGAGCCGCGATGTTGTAAGTTCTGCGCAAATCAACCGAGCCGAAGCCAGGAACGCTGGCGCCGTTGGTGGTACCAGGGAATGGGAATGGGCTCGATATTGCCCTATCAAAATAACTAAACGTGAGAGCCACATTATTCTTTTCTGTCGCAATTGGGTCTACGCGGGCCGTAAATATATCGAAGTTCGTCACTTCGTCGGCTGCGACTGTAGCCTGCCCTGAAGCGCTAGTCGGTAGAAACCCAAGGTAGTACTGGCCAATTTGGCTGAAGCGCGACTGGGGAATCTGCTGACGAATATTTGCCCCCGAAGACGAGATCGTCGGAAACGGAGCTCCCGTCGCTGGGTCAAATATAGGGCTGTTGGCCGGCCGGGTAAAAATGCCTTGCTTTTCTTCGAGGGAAGGAAGGCCAGATAAGGTTTGCGTGCTGCCGATAAGCTGACGTCGTCCCTCGTAATCCGCAAAAAAGAACGCGCGGTTCTTGCCGCGGTACAACGAGCTACCACCCTCGCCGAAGCGGGGCAGATAAATCGGGCCACCGAGGTTTCCACCAAATTCTTTACGCTCGTAGCGGCGGCGGAAGTCGTTAGTAGTTCCTGGGCGGGGTCTGTCAGCTGCGTCGTTCTGATCAAAAAAGCGGGCGGCTGAAAGAACAGTGGGACGAAAGAATGCTCTCACGTTCCCGTGAAAGTCGTTTCCGCCACTTCTGGTCACGACATTAATAACCGTGCCGGAGTTGCGACCAAATTCGGCCTCGAAGTTGGACGTCAGTAGCCGAAACTCCTGGACCGCGTCCGGTCGTGGCTGCGCACCCGTCGCCCCTCCACCAGCAGTTTCGTTATTATTGGACCCATCCAGTTGGTAGTTGTTCTCAACACTCCGCGATCCATTCGCGCGAATGAATCCAGCGGCATTAGTCGTCACGCCCGGTTGAAGCAAAGCCAGGTCGAGGATATTGCGTCCGTTGAGTGGCAGTCCTGTGACGCGGCGCTCATCGACTGTGGTACCGAGCGTCGCAGAGCTCCGATCGACGAGCTCCTCATCTGCGCTGATAGTAACTTCCGCGGTTTGACCTCCGACGGTGGCAACAGCGTCGAGTTGCAGGTTGCGATTCGGCTCGACTTTTACTTCTGCGTAGCGTACCTCGCCGAAACCGGCGGCCGTAATTACGATTGAATATGTAGCAGGCTCAAGCTCGATCAGCTGATACACACCTGCTGCGTCCGTCTGCACCGTGCGAATTTCTTGATTTCTGCCAACGTCAAGAAGTTTGACAGTGGCACCGACAACGACGGCTCCTTGCGGATCTGTTACTGTGCCTCTGATCGACCCCCTGGTGCCTTGGGCAAGAGTCATCGCGCTGGCAAGGAACGCGCAAGAAAGCAAACCAAGGAAGCGCAGAAGGTAATGTTCTTTACGACGAGTTGTTCTAAGCGAAAGTTTTGTCTTCATTAAAGTATCTCCAAAATTAGTTTCAGTTGTGCGATGCAGGGGACCACTGAGCAGTCCATTTCTGAAAGGTGCAACTGCTGTTCCAGTAGAATTCGCATGGTCCAAAACCAACTCGTTAGTGCTTATTAAAAGGTCAGCGTCTTTATTCCAAATACTCGTTCGCTATTCCAAATAATCGTTCTGCAAAAACCAAAGCTTTTCTCCACGTATTTGCACTGCGAGATTTTGGAAAGCTATACGCATTTTTGGAAACACCGATGGAGGTTGTAAGTCAGGACGAGTTCGTTGAGGTCTACGAGCATGCGGATCCGGAAAGCCTTCCTGAATTCCGAGATCATTTCACCCGACAGCATTAGTATTAAGCTGTGGCTGCGTGGTCCAGATGCAGACGCGCGCAGTGATTATTCCCCACGCAGAAAGGAGAGAGAGTGATGAACGATAAGGAGCGGGTCCTCATCCTCTGTACTGGCAATTCCGCGCGTAGCCAAATGGCAGAGGGTTTGTTGCGTAATGATGCAGGCGATCGCTTTGAAGTGTTCAGCGCTGGAGTCGAGCCGAGCGAGGTGCGGCCCCAGGCTGTCGAAGCAATGCGTGATGTCGGAATTGACCTTTCAGGACAAAGATCCAAGTCGGTGGAAGAGTTTGCGGGACAACAATTCGACTACGTAATTACGGTCTGCGATAACGCGAACGAAAAGTGTCCTATCTTTCCCGGAAAGACGAAACGCATCCATTGGAGTTTTGACGATCCTGCTGCTGCGACAGGCAACGAAGCATCCCGGCTGGCAGTTTTCCGCCGAGTGCGTGACGAGATCCGGCAGCAACTCCATGTCTTCGTGTCAGACCGAGAACGAGGTCCGGGTGAGTGTTTGCTGCACTCTGCCAGATATTCTTCAATACGTGCTGGAGAGCTCCACAACGGACGGCAAGAGCTTCATTTTCATCTCGGAAGGACTTAAACATTCCCTCGGGCTGGCGCGCCAGGGAAACATACCGAGTGAAAAGCGAAAACGAGTTTGTCGAGTTGTTTGAGCTTGCGGAACCCGGAAAGGAATTTGAGATGTATTCAGAGAAGCTTACCCAACGAATCAGAGGTGTTAGTAAGAACCGCGGAGTTCATCGCGCTTGAACGGCTCTGCTGTCCGTTCTTTGGATTCGCTGTTGAAGTGGAGCGAGAAGGTGGCGCGGTGTGGCTTATTTTGACCGGACGCGAGGGCGTCAAGCCGTTTATCATTGCGGAGATTGGCGATCACCTGACCGCAAGCGTGTGCTACTCCTAACGGGCGAATTTCTTTACCATCGCTTCGTTAAAACGAAATGCTATAACTTGCCCCGGGGTTGCGACCGCGCTCAAAGATGACGCCAAACTGATGCCGGCCGTGCGTGTAATTGACGAGCGGATGCACGCGCACGCCGTCAAAGAGGATCGTCGAACTCCAACTATCACTGAGGGTAATGTTCAAACCGCCGATTATTCTCGCGCGGTCTTCAAACGTCCCATACGCGACTCCTATGTAGGGCGCAACCGGCAACCCCGTTGAATGTTTCAGGTTCTTACTAAGAGTCGCGTAGAACGACTGACCGGAGGGCGTGCCTATCCGGTCTGAGCTTGTCCCCAGGATGAGCGCCGGGCGCTTGTGCGTCTCCGTTAAAGCAACGACGTTCGCCAGCGGGCTAACCTTACGGGCCAAAGGATTGTATTCAACGCCGGCGGTAACTCGTGGGTGAAATCTATAAGTCAGCGTGTTACGCCATTTTGCGCGGTCGATCTGATTTGAAATGCCGCGTACGCCATAGGTCCACTTGTAACTGTCATTTGCTGCCCCGCTCACGGCGCGGCCCTCGCCGGGTCAGAGTGGTCAACTGGGAACCGAAGATACTTCACTCGGTTTCCGTTTTGCGGAAGCGATTTGTTCCCTTTCCTGGCTCCGATCCTTTGCTGCTGTCTTTTCGGCAGCAGCTAGCATTACATCAATCTGCTTTTTCAGGTCGGCTTGATTGACGATTCCGGAGATCACTCTCGCGATGCGTCCATCTCTGCCGATTACGACCGTCCCCGGTAACGCTGCGCCAAGACCAAAGCGCATCATGTCGGCTGTAGTTGCACCCATCCAAATCGGAAAATTTACTTTTTTTTCCTTAACGAATTGCAAAACTTTGGCGCGGTCTTGCACCTCATCCGTTGATGCTCCGATTACCTGCACGCCAAGGGCCGCATACTCGTTTTGAATCGCCGCAAGGTCGGGCATCTCTTTCCGGCACGGTATGCAATACGTCGACCAAAAGTTTAAGACTACAATGCGACCTTTGAGCGTACTCAGCGCCTGGCTTGTGCCGAACGGATCTTTGAGCGTGAGATCCACTTCCCTGCCGACAACATCCGCTGCCTCCCGTTCTGCGAGGCTGGGCGCAAGCACTGCCAGCGCATCCACGCGGATCACACTCATGTCCTTCTTCTTTTGCACCGTTCCCGTAACGGCGACACGCTTGCCAACAAACTCCAGCCAGTTCTTTCCCGGAAGTCGAAACCTTGCCTGCTCTAACTGATATAGAGTGAACTTGTCGCCCTCACGGACTGCTATTAACGTTGGGTCGCCGTTGGCTACGCATGATTGTGACTTCAGTAAATCTTCTGCGGTCCCGAATTCAACTTTCGTGCGATCAGCTTCCGCCCAACACTCGGCGCAGCACACGACTTGCCCTTCCAACTTCACCGAACCCTGGGCACTTACCTGCACCGCGGCGGTGACGCAGAATAGTAAACTCACCAACAATCGCTTCATATAATCTCCTGGCATGGGAGTCCTGTCGAAAAAGCCGCGTAGCGGACATTGCAGGCTGGGAAGGTGATTTGCGGTTGGGAAAGTGATTTTGTAGGTTGGGAAAGTTCCCAATCTGCAAATCCCAACCTGCAAATTCCATACGATCCACTAGCGTTCGGCGTTCTTCTGGAGAAGCTTTCATCCTTAGCACGTGGCAAAACATACGCACGCAGAAATCAGGATTGCTACACCGGATAGTTAGAGCCGCAAACGTCGTAGGCGTAGCGCATTTCCGATCACCGATACGGAGCTAAAGCTCATCGCAGCAGCCGCAATCATCGGATTGAGTAATAGGTCGAAAAATGGATACAGAACCCCGGCTGCTATCGGAACACCCATCATGTTATAGATAAACGCAAAGAAAAGGTTCTGTTTGATGTTACCCATGGTGGCGCGACTTAACTTCCGCGCCCGAACGATGCCGCGCAAATCACCTTTCACAAGCGTCACGCCGGCGCTCTCCATCGCCACATCAGTTCCTGTTCCCATCGCAATGCCGACATGGGCCTGAGCCAGCGCCGGCGCATCATTGATGCCATCACCGGCCATCGCAACCTTGTGGCCTTCAGATTGAAAGCGCTTAACAATTTCAGCCTTCTGATTGGGCAGCACCCCGGCAACGACCTCGTCGATATTCAACTTTGCCGCTACTGCGTTGGCTGTTGTGCGGCTATCGCCCGTGATCATCACGATGCGGATTCTCTCTTCATGAAGTTGCTTGATGGCTTCAGGAGTACTTTCCTTTATGGGATCAGCAACGCCTATCAAGCCCACAGCTTTGCCATCGAGAGCGACGAACATCACGGTTTGGCCGACAGTGCGAAACTGCTCGGCCTGGCCTGCCAATTCACCGGGAACGATTCCCATGTCATCGAGTACTGTGCGGTTTCCCAGAGCAACTGCGTGCCCATCCACCTGACCTTTGACTCCTTTCCCGGTGAAGGACTCGAACGACTGTGTGCTCACAACTTCCACACCCCGCTCCCGCGCGCCTGAAACAATAGCTGCCGCTAAGGGATGTTCACTGCCGCGCTCAAGGCTCGCAGCGAAGCGCAATAACTCGCGTTCGTTCACACCGGCGATGGGAAAAACCGTGACGAGTTTGGGCTTCCCTTCCGTGAGCGTTCCTGTCTTGTCCACCACTAGTGTATCGACATCTCGAAGAACCTCAATTGCTTCAGCGTTTTTGAATAGCACCCCCGCCTGCGCACCTTTGCCTGTTGCGACCATGATTGACATCGGAGTAGCTAAACCCAGAGCGCAGGGACAGGCAATTATCAACACCGCGACCGCGTTGATAATGGCGTAAGCCATCCTTGGCTCTGGTCCCATTGTGGCCCAGACAACGAAGGTGATAATCGCAGCCAGGATTACTGCGGGAACGAAATAGGCGGCAACCACGTCGGCGAGCTTTTGAATAGGCGCGCGGCTGCGCTGGGCTTCGGCTACCATCTGCACAATCTGAGAAAGGAGCGTTTCGGCACCCACTCGTTCAGCTTTTATGATCAGACTTCCCGTACCGTTAATCGTCGCCCCGATAACACGCTCTCCGGCCATTTTCTCCACCGGAATCGGTTCGCCGGTAACCATTGCCTCGTCCACAGCACTCGAACCTTCCACGACCACACCATCAACTGGAATCTTTTCGCCTGGGCGAACGCGCAAGAGATCACCGACCTGCACTTGATCGAGCGGAATATCCTGTTCGCTGCCGTCCGGCGCCACGCGCCGCGCTGTTTTTGGCGCCAAGCCGAGTAGCGCTTTGATCGCCGAACTGGTCTGGCTGCGCGCCTTGAGTTCCAGCACCTGGCCCAGCAACACGAGAGTAGTGATTACCGCGGCGGCTTCGAAATAAATCGGGACCGTCCCGCCGTGCGCGCGAAACGAATGCGGAAAGATACCCGGAAATAGTGTGCCAACAACGCTATAGCCATAAGCCACTCCTACGCCGAGTCCGATCAACGTAAACATGTTCAAGCTTCGGTTAACTACCGACTGCCGGGCGCGCACGAAGAACGGCCACCCACCCCAAAGAACAACTGGAGAAGCCAGAATCAACTGAATCCACGTCAAAGCGGCTGGCGCAACGATTCGCTGTAACGGCGCACCTGGAATAAGGTCACTCATTCCTATCACGAAAACCGGAATGGTAAGGACGACGCTAACCCAGAAACGCCGCCGCATGTCCTTTAGCTCGTGATTCTCTTCCTCAGCGAGAGTGATGGTTCGCGGCTCAAGGGCCATGCCACAGATGGGACAATTGCCAGGCTCATCGCGCACAATCTCCGGATGCATCGGGCATGTATATTCAATTCTCTGCTGCGGCGCAGTGACAGTAACCGGTTCCAGCGCCATGCCGCATTTGGGACACGAACCAGGCTTGTCCTGCCGTACTTCGGGATGCATGGGACAGGTGTAAGTGTGAGCGACTGCTGCGGCCGTAGGTTTGGGTTCACGCTGAATTCCGACCGGCTGCGACGCCCTCGGTTCAGTCGCTTTGTCGAGGAACCGTTCTGGATCTTCGCGAAACTTGTTCAGGCAATGCGTCCTGCAAAAGTAGTAGGTTTGTCCGTTGTACTCGTGCGAACCGGCGGCAGCCGTAGGGTCGACAGTCATGCCGCAAACTGGATCTATACCGGCTTCGGAGTGTTCATTGTGCACGTGCATATCGTTGCTGTTTCTCTTTTCCGAAAATCCTGCTTTCATTAATTCTCCAACTTTCTCTCACAGAACAAATTCGTTAATTGACTCAATTCGTGGCCCACGCATGAGTCTCACCATCTACGGCGAGGACGCCTTTCGTTCCACATACTGCTTGCGACGGCCGTATGGCGTTATGCCGCGCGGCTTGTACACGCCCAGGATCGTGGCTACGAGCAACACCACCAAGGCTCCGCCGGAGTGAAGTACGTGAGTCGGATCCCGCAGCACCGCGAGATCAGCACTAGACAGTTCTGTGCCGGCCGCCACGTCTGCATAGTAGCCAATCGACTGCATGTACAGGAGCAAGATGATATTGGCAAAGATGTTCAAGACGAGTTTGAAAACAACCCAATAATGTCTGAACAACCCCCACGTCGTGCCTAGAGAGGAGACAAGGCCGGTTAGTAGCGAGGCGAGGCTCAACGGGATGATGATGAACTTGATAATCAATTCCATCGCGATGTAGGCGGCACGCACCGTCTGACCGCTCTCGCTTCTCAAGGTGGCGATTGCGAGACCCAGGTAAGCGGCGACCGCACCAAGCCATCCGACGGAGGAGGTTACATGCGCGGTAAGCGCGAACTTGCGAAGGCTGGGTGCCAGTTTCATGGCTGCTGCCCGCCCCGTTCTGCGGTTGGTGGTTGGCCGCCGCTGCCCGGCCTCAGGTGGCGACCGGGGCCGTGCGGGCCAGGTGTAAACAACATTATGACAAACAGCAGGATCACGAGGATGAGAATGGTCCCGAACACCTTCACCCAGCGCGGAGTGCCGGTATTCAATCCGACTTCGGACGTTACGCGGTCGTCGTTGCGGTTGGTGTTTGACTCAGCGTAAGGGTCATCCACGTCCTGTTCTCCTTATTAAATCTCAGCTCATGAAGACTCGTGGGCCACTCGGCTATGTTCTTTTGTAAGTCGCGGCCGTGCTTTCACATTCGCGAGGTGGTGCTTTAGATTCGAGTGATCTGTTTGATCTCATCAAGTGAGAAACCCAAAACCTGGGCTCGCTTGATGAAGTCAAGTCGCTCCAGCACCTCACGATCGTACATGCGATAGCGGCTTTGGTTGCGAGAGGGCCGGCCCAGAAGTCCGCTCCTCTCATAGAATCTGAGCGCTTCGATACCAATTCCGCTTAGTTTCGCTACTTCGCCGATCTTCAGTAGCGCACCGGGTTCGCCTGTCACGCTTTGTTTCGATCTCGGTTGCATTGCCATTTGGTCATCACTAGTCCAGTTCTAACCAGCTGCGAGGCTATTGCAGTGGCCCGCCTACTCCAGCAGCGCGCAAAACTTGTTCATCAACTGCGCCCGCTGCACAGCATTCGGCAAGCTGGTCGTCGATCACGATGGCCGGAACACGGCTAATGCCGAGCTGGTTGGCTCTCGCCGCTACCTGCGGTTCATTCATATCAAGGACCGTCGTTTCGCAAGACGGACATGCTATGCGCTTGACGGTCTGGACTGCCTCGTCACACGCCGGGCAGCCCGCGCTAAAAATCTCGATCTGACGTTTGTTACTCATGAATTCTCCCTGCTCAAATTTCTCAGTTTTTTCACAGGCAAGGACATTTTAAACCCTGTAGTCGAATACAGAGTCAATAGCGGACCAGTATTTATTGCTAGAGGCGGCCATTTGGTGAAGCGCCTTCCGGTCGAAAAACAGTTTCCACGGTCAGTGCTATCCAACTGAGCCGAAACGCAGCCGAACTTCCACGTTTCGGCCGTCCCCGGAAACGACTCGATGTGAAAAAAAGTCTAACCGCGCAAACGCCAACTAAGGTTTCTTGTTAGCGTTCATGTTGTGATTCATATTTCCGTTCATGTTCATGTTCGCGTGCTCGTTCGCGTTCATGTTTGCCATGTTTGCATTGGCTGCGGCTGGCGTAGGGCTCGGCACGGTCGTCACCGCAGTGTTTGTGTTGGTGTTGGAATTCTCCGCGGTGCTGCAAGCTGCACCGAAACTAGCCAAAGTCAACAAAGTCACAAGACCTATA
>JBPCIQ010000216.1:0-6619 GCA_051006135.1 Pyrinomonadaceae bacterium
CAAATGGGGAGCCGAGAGGGCTTAGCGCTCCGACAGCTAGCGCTTGAAGCCCTGGAGAAATCAACCAAAATGTTCGAAGTGGCGTTCAAGCTTCAAACACAAGGGAATCAAGTAGAGGCCGAGAGAGTGCGAACGATGCGCGAACGCAGCGCAATTTCCACTATATTGATGACAGAAGCGAACTACCAGGAGGTAGACTCGAACAGCGTCAGTTCGCAACGATGCCCCGGCATTATCAACTTTTCAGCCCAGGTTCGCCATTGAACTACGGCTTAATATGGCCCGGGATGCTTACAGCTTTCCGGATCAATGGAGAAGGAGTTTTGAGCATGCGCAATAATCAAATCAAACAACCCCGATCGCTTTTGTTGCTGTCCGGCCTGGCTTTGGTACTCGCGGCAACACCGCTGGCCCTTAGGCAGGACACAATGGGTCAAACTGCAACCAACTCAACTTCAAACATACCCACGGTTCCCAGCGGAACGAAAATGAAGTTCAAAGGCGTTGTGATCAGTCGCGACGCCGACACGGTCACGATACGTGACAGGACCCGTGTGGATTATCAAGTACTTCTGACTGAGAATACGAGTGTTAAGACCCATGGCGGTTTTCTTCGCGGCGGCAAGAAATATCCTGTCACGGACCTCTTACGAGGGCTGATTGTTGAAGTAGAGGGACGCGGTGATCAGCAAGGACAGCTCGTGGCAGAAAAGATCAGGTTCAATGAATCTGACATGAGAGCGGCAATCACAACTGATACACGTGTCAATCCGGTTGAGGAAAACCAGCAGCGTATAGCAGGTCAAATGGATGAGCTTTATGCCGTTGCCGCTGAGGCCAGAAGGGAAACGACCGTTGCACACGAGCGGATTTCCGCTCTGGACGATTACGACATAGAGGAAACCGTCGCAGTTAATTTCAGAGTAAATAGCGCGGTGCTTTCACCAGAGGCCAAGCAACAACTTGATGAGCTGGCAGCCAAAGCTGGCACGACTAAAGGTTATGTGATCGAAGTTGCAGGGCATACAGATTCGACGGGCAGCGTGGCGAAGAATTTCCAACTTAGCCAGCGTCGCGCGGAATCAGTGGTCCAGTACCTTGCTGTAAATCATAAGATTCCTTTACGCCGTTTCATCACACCGCTGGGTTTCGGCAAATCGGATGCTGTCGCTGACAACACAACCTCGGCGGGACGCGCGCAAAACCGGCGTGTGGAAGTCAAGATGCTTATCAATCGTGGCATCACCCGAAACACACCAACAACTGCCACCGACAAGCCTTAATACTTTGCCCGGCGAGTGAATCCAGTAGCGGCTGAATGATCGACCACCCTTAAGGCCGGCTTAAATGCCGGCCTTTGATCTGTCAAGGATCACTATGAACGTCCCTCACCGGGAGGCAGAAAAATGCCGAATCGTTTTGTAGAAATCCGGGAAGCTCATACCCTCCTGAAACTCTTCGATAGAGTCCCCTTCGATTTGCCAAACATTTGGATACAGGGTGACAACTCCGAAGTCATTGGTTTTTAGTCCGCAACAAACCAACCTCCCGCGCTCTCGTAACGGTAGGTCGCCCACTCTCGAAGCTGTGAAAATCTAGATTCGGTTGCGAGATACTACCAACATAGGGAAATTTGCAGGTTGGGAAGGGGGCAAGGCTTTGCGCGCCCCCGCGCACAGCATTTGTCGAACTTCACTGAAACAGATTCCCCTATCATGAGCGTCAGTGGCTTTGCATGTTGAGCGGGGGCGCGCAAAGCCTTGCCCCCTTCCCAACCTGCGAATTTCTGTATCTTGAATGGTATCCGCGAGCCGCTGCAAGCGGCTCCACTCCCTCGCTGACGAACTCTGATTTCATTTCACTTAGTGCTTCCTTCCGATCGCGAACAGGCTCGCCGATGAGCGAACGTACATCACTCCATCCGACAAGGCCGGGGTAGCCATCAGCATCTCGCCCATCGAGTTTGTCGCGATGTGAGTGAATTTCTGCCCGGCTGCGATGACAAGCATTTCCCCGTCTTCGTTCGAGAGGTAAAGCTTACCGTCAGAAGCTACCGGCGATGCGCTGAAGCCGCTGCCGACCAGCGGCAGTCTCTGACGATAGATTTCCTCGCCGGTCCGCAAGTTGTAGGCGTCGAGCAGACCGTTGTTAGCGAGCACATAGAGAATGCCGTTATAGATAAGCGGAGTCGGCATGTAGGACCCGCGCCCCGTGCGACTCCATGCGATCGCTTCACTATTCGACTTGCCCTCAGGCAAGGTAAGGTCTCCGCGAGCGCCCGCCTTCACCGCAAAAATCGGACGTTCGGGAGCGCGGCCACTGACGACTACGAACATGTCATCGGAAAAGACCGGCGTTGGTGCCGTGATCTTCGAACTCCCGCCGAGCCGCCACAACTCCTTCCCCGTTAGAGGGTCATAACCCCGAATGTAGTTGGACGCGTTCGCGACCAGTACCGGTCCCACCGATGTCAGCGCAACGGTCGGCGTGCCCCACGACGGAAGCTCCTCGCGTTCGGTCTTCCACACCGTCTTGCCGGTGTCGGCAGCGAGGGCCAGAAGGAATGAATCATTCTGGGTGTCGCACTGGAGAATGACGAGATTGTTCCAGATGATGGGCGAGCTGGCGGGGCCCCATTCGTACGTCGGTATGTCGTATGCGCCGAGGTCTAGTCGGCCCAAGTCGACCTTCCAGAGAAAGCGCCCGTTAAGATCGTAAGCATAGACTCCTTGCGACCCGAACCACGCCACGACTATGCGTCCGTCGGTTGCGGGAGTCGAGTTGGCGTAGGTCGATTTGATGTGGCGCTTGTCGACTGGCACTCCCTGGTGGGCGACGCGCTCCCAGAGGATCTTGCCGGTTCGTTTGTCGAGCGCGTAAAGCATCCATCGATGCTGCGAGCGATCTTTTGATGCATCGCCGTCGCCATACAGACCGGGGCGGAAAGTCGCCTTCGGGTCACTGCTGGAAGCACTTGTTACGAAGATTCGCTGCCCCCAGACGACGGGGCTGGAATGAGCGAGCCCGGGAATCGGCGTGCGCCAAAGAATATTCTGGCCTGTCTTGCCGTCCCACCGATCACGGAGATTCAGGCGCTCGGCTACGCCCGAAGCCTGCTGTCCGCGGAAGGAGGGCCAACTCCCCTTCGGGGTGTTCAGATCAGGGCGCGCACGCGGCCGCGCGCGGGCTGTCCTAACGATGCGCCGCGGGGAGATAATTTTCACCTCTCCGGCGGGCGCCCAGGTGCTGCGGTCCATAATCATTCCGCGTGGTCTGCACTCATCCGATATGAGGTGGAAGGTAACGCGATTACCGTCCTTTCGAATGCGATAACGCCCGGGTCCGTCACAACCCTTGGGGCCGCCGGACATCGACAGATCGATCTCGTCACCCTTGCTTTTCCAGTTGCCCTTCATGGAGGGCCAGCGATCACCCTCAAGCGTGAATGTGCCGCCGGAATCGAACCGCGCGACAAAGACGCCAAAGGTCATTGAGTAAGATGGGACCTGTACATCCGTCTGCTGGCTAGCGCCCGCTGGTCTTGAGGCGCTGGTCTCCACAATTCCAATGGCGAGCAACAGCGTGAGCCCAAGTCTTTTGCAATCTATACTTCGCATAACGTTTTATCTCCCGCGAATAGCGAACCGGCCGAACGGTTCGAGGCCACAAGCATCAGCGGCCTTTCGTCCAATATCGCTCCGCACCCCATTCGGATTCCGTGTTTCATACTGTTATGGCGTGCACAACCTGCCAAGGTAGTCGCCGGTTGTTGTGCCTTCCGCCGCATCGAAATCGCCGCGCAATTTGATCTGCCCCGTGGCGTCACTCATTGAGCCGGTACCGCCATCGAACGTAATCAACGACGCGAAGCCGCCCTGCCCAGGCGGCAGATCGAGGCTGCCGGTATCGATGCCAAGTAACTGGTCGCCGCTTTTCAAGAAAATCGTACCTTACCGGTTAGAAAAGGATGGTAGGGACGCCGCCAATCGCGGAGGACGGAATAGCGCCCGTGATTACGAACTGATAATTGCCCTGAATGCCTCCCCAGACACGCCCGGCTACAAAAAGCGCTGGGGTCTGACGGGCAATGCCCTGTCCGGGCGGCACTACAAAGGCCTCAAAATGGCCGACTACCGGCTTGCATCCCTGATCGGCAGAAACTGGGGCCACGCTCGCAGTGAGCAAAAGAACAGACGCGGTAACGAACTGAAAAAATAGTTTCATATGCACCTCCAATGCATTCAAGTGATCGCCATGCGGATCAGTGCTCTGGCAAATGGCATGAACCACGGACGGTTCATCTTTTGAGCTGTCTAACGCTGCCAGGCGAGTTCGTGCGGGCAGTATGCAAATTCCGCGGAACATTATCACAAATCCAGTCGTCGAACGGTTCGAACACCAGCTTTCGCAACAGGGGGAAGTTCCGTGCGCGTCCGGTTCAGCGAATTGTTAGGCGCGCCTTTCGGCGACACCATTCTGTGGGGTTAACCACCGCTCACGTACTTCAGGAGGTTAAACAGAAAACCTTTTTCCCGATCGGGGATGATTCCGCCCATCAACCACAGGTACACAAAAAATGCGTAGAAGATAGACATGAACATCAACGCGGCGCGACGCCACAATGGAGGCTGAAGTTCTTTCGGCAAAAACTTTGTATTGATGTACAGAATATGTAAGGCGCTGATAACTAGAACGACACCAGCCATGTTGGCGCTCAACTGTAAAAGGATGATCGGCTGCGCCAGGCGTAAGGCGATCAGTCCCCATATCACTACGGCCGCCAGCACGGAGTAGTAGATCACCCGCACGTCGCCTCCGCGCCACTCGCGTATGTGCTTACTCCCGCTCCATAAAATGTCGGTGATCCCCCGCACCATCCCTTCCAGAAGGTCGAGTTGAGTCTTGAACAAGACCCACGCGCTCATCATCGCAAGGATGAAAGTCACCGCGCCGCCGCCGCGCGCCGACATTGAGTTCGCCAATTCGGCAGCCATGCCCAAGCCGCGAATGTCCTTGCCCGATTCGAGCGCGGAGGTGTAGAGGATGGCGGGCAAACCCATCCCGAGCATCGCGCCTATGAAGAATATGCCCCACTGGTCAAACTGCACGATGCGCCACCAACCCCGCCAACCTTTTAAGCTCTCCGCTGAAATCTTGAAGACGCTACCCGAATGCGCCAGCTTCACCTTCTGACCCCCAACGGCGGCGGGAATAAAGCCGACGACTTGGCCCATCCCGTAGCCCTTATCACGCGACCAATTTGAAACCATCAGATTGGCCACACCGCCAGCACCGGAGAAGCCGACGAACGCACCGATCAGGAGCCAGTCGGCATCCGGCGGGAAAAACTTAAAACCGCCTGTTTGTATATCGAAGCCAACGAAACCAAACAGGGCCGCCAGCCAACGATTCGGGCCGGCGAAAATCAGGCATAGCAGCAGGAGCGTGCCGAGGATGAAGACAATCATGATCCAATTGAGGATTTCCAGAGTGCGCACGATACGCCTGCCAACAAGAAGGATGCCGACACAGATCATGAACGCTCCGAAGCCTGTCCAGTACACGGTAGCGGCGTCGGCTTGAACAGCCAACCGACCTGCAAAGAGGTAGAAAATCGCGCCCGCCGCTAACCCTGCCCAAGAGGGCCAGCCGGTCTGCAAGAGGTAGAGTGCGGCGTAGAACCAAGCCCAGAAGGTCGAATGCGGTTTTGTGCGCATGAAGCCGGTGACGGCAGGCTCACCGGTATACAAGGTATAACGAATCAACTCTGTATTAAGCACGGTCTGCAGGAACACCGCGATGCTCGTGAGCCAGAGCAGAGTCAGCCCATACTTAACGAATGTGGCCGGACCGAGCAGCCACTCGCCACTGCCGATTGAAGCACCCAGCACAATCGCTCCCGGACCAATGACGCCAAGCATACTCAACCCCTTTGCAGTAGGCGGCTGAGGTAAATCTGCTACTTTCCAGGGCTCAAGTCCTGAGCGAGCCTCTTTAGGAACTGCGGTGGATAAGGCTGTTTCAGATGCCCTCATGGATGCTCCGTGCTTATCGATACGGAATAGATAAATCTTTTAAGAGATCATCTACGCCTAACGCTGATGCGCTTCAGCCGCGCCGAGCGCAGGTAACAATCAGGACCGAGCGGATTATCTCAGTAAGACTCGCTGCAGCGTCGCTACGCAATTCACCTGGTTCTTCGCGATAAAAAACAAGTCTTTCCACAGCGAACCCCGGAAAAGCCACGCCAGACTGATCAGCGAAAGCAATCACAAAGCCACCCAGCCTAAGGCGTTTTCACTAGCGGCAATTCAATGAAACTAGCTTGGCCGGGTGCGTGGTAGATGCGCTGCGAGGCTTTTCGGTAATCACGCTTCCAGAAACATGTCGTAGTCGTCAAAGTGGCTGGTCCACCACTTGACGTCATTGGCTCGCGTCGCTTCCTGATCATAAATATAAGACATGCCCTGGTGGCGAAAGGCGCCGTTGTGAAACCAATCGTCGCCCATCCAGCCATCGACCATCGGGTTCATCGGCACAGACACTTTGAGCGCCGGATGCGGATTGATGAGCGCCATCAAAGGCAAAAAGCCGTCGTAAGAAATACCGAGGATACCGA
>JBPCIQ010000217.1:0-5084 GCA_051006135.1 Pyrinomonadaceae bacterium
TCGTTAGCCTCATCTTCCACCCCGCTCATCAGGTTCTCTCTGGCGGAGTTAATCTCTCTCATTTCGAGTAGATTTCTTATTTGAGGCAACGATTCACTTTCGAGTAGATTTTTTATGAGGCAATTCGCTCGTTTCGTCCTCTGCCCCTAATGCAATATAATCGCCTCCTCGAAAACAATTGAACAACCGCATTCTTTGCTGAGGTCCCACACTGCCATGAAGACTGAGACTCTGAATCTGAGCACCTCAAAAGGCGCCACCACTGCCGTGGTTGCTCGCCCGGACAAAGAACCCGTTGCTGCCGTCCTGCTGATTCACGAATGGTGGGGAATCACCGACCACGTGCGCGACGTTGCCAGTCGCTACGCCGGCGAGGGCTTCTTGTGTATCGCGCCTGACCTTTTTCGAGGCAAGACCACGAAAGATTCGCAGGAAGCCGCGAAGCTGATGCATGAGCTCGACACTGTTGATGGAATGGAAACTATCAGACAAGCAGTGATGGAAGCCACACGTACCTACAAAGTTCAAAAGATCGCCATCACCGGTTTCTGCATGGGCGGGACTTTTGCGCTGCGTGCTGCATGCGAAATCGAGGAGCTCGCCGCAGCCGCAGTGTTCTACGGTGATATTCCAGAAGAGAAGGTGCTTGCAAAACTGAAGGTGCCAACAATCTTCTTCGCGGGTACGCGCGATGCCTGGATCTCCCCGGAAAAAGTGAGTGTTCTGGAAGAGGCCGCGCATAAATATGATTTGCCCCTGGAGGTTGTCAGTTACGATGCCGACCATGCCTTCTTCAATGACACACGTTCTGAGGTTTACAACGCTGCGGCTGCGGCCGATGCCTGGCAGCGAGTGCTGAAGTTCTTCCGGGAACACCTGGTAGAGGCGGCACGATCAGGCCGAGCTAGTGATTAATTGCTGACGCTGACTTCACAAATTCTTTCAACTCGCTGATTCCAGGCAAGGCTGTTCGGCCGCCCAACGCGCGACACTTTAACGCGGCGGTAGCATTCGCAAGTTTCAAGGTCGTTTCAATGTCCTCGCCGCTCAACAAGCCATAGAGAAGGCCGCCATGAAACGCGTCGCCGGCGCCGGTTGTGTCATGACAACCGCCGGGTACTTCATAAGCCGGTGATTCGAGAAACTGTCCATCACAGTAGACTATCGCGCCGCCTCTGCCTCTGGTCATTCCTACCACCGCACAACCATAACGAGCTTTCAGGTCGACCAGTGAAGTACGTTCGTCACTGAGGCTTCCCAGTCGACGCGAAAACTCTTTTGATGTGATCAGAATGTCAATCAGAGGCAACAGCTCAGGAAGACCGTCGTATACATTGTCGATGTCGGCTGAGACGATCGTACCGGCAGCCCGGGCCACCGCGGCCATGCGAGCGCAAGCGGGCGGATCATGCGCGTCCAGATGGAGCAAGCGTCCGCGTGCGGCAATATTGGTGGGAGCTTCGGTTGCCCTATACCCTAGTCGGTCGTCACGATCCCAGATGATTGTTCGGTCGCCGGACCGCGCATCGACGATGATGAAAGCAATCTGATTGCGTGCGTCTTCCACCACTTCAGCAAACTCAATATCGACACCTTCGTCTTTAAGCGAAGCCAGCCCAAATTGTCCTGCCGCATCGGAACCAAACCGCCCGGCGTAAGCTGTTTTAAATCCCAGCCGCTGCAAAGCAACCATTGCCGTCGCGGTTTGCCCGCCGGGGGATTGCGTATGTTCAAGCAGATGGGTTTTGCTGTCGAAGGCGGGGTACTCAGGCACGACAACCAGATGGTCTACGGCATTCAAGCCAAAACCGACGCCATCAAAATCATTGTTCCCGGATAAGTTAAGAGGAAATCTCAGATGGGGTCGCCTCCAAATGCATTCGTTATCCTTCTAAGTTAAGATGATTTCATCGTCCCCGGTACAGCTAAAGCCATTTTCGAAGCAGTGACCTTAAGCGAAAAACTCAAGGAAATCCCCGTCTCGGCCGGTGTTTATCTATACAAAGATAGCGCGGGCAAGACTATCTATATCGGCAAAGCGAAAAACCTGCGCAGCCGCGTGCGGTCCTATTTTCAGGCCCGCCCTTTCGATCGTAAAACCGATGCACTCTTGAAACAGATCGCGGACGTGGAGTTTATTGTCACTGACAACGAAGTTGAGGCGTTAATTCTTGAAGCAACGCTCACCAAAAAGCATAAGCCTCGTTACAACGTCAATCTGAAGGACGACAAGTCGTACCCACATCTCAAACTGACTATCAATGAGCCGTTTCCAAAAGTAGTAATTACGAGGCGCATCCAATCTGATGGCGCGCTTTATTTTGGTCCGTTCCTGCCCGCGAGTCTTGCGCGCAAAACCATCGATGTGATCAATCGAACGTTCCAGCTGAGGACTTGTGATATCGAGATCGACGGCAAAGCCCCGCGACCCTGTTTGGAATACCACATCAAACGCTGCCTCGGTCCCTGCGTCAAGGGTCTTTGTACTCCTCTGCAATATCAGGAAGCAGTGCGTGATGTGCGTCTGCTGCTGGAAGGAAGAAATAAAGAGCTTGCGGACACGCTCGCCGAACGCATGACACAGGCTTCCGCAGACTTGCGTTACGAGATGGCCGCAAAATATCGCGATCTGCGGAAGACTGTGATTAAGCTCTCCGAACAACAGAAGATGGCCACATCACCGGAACGCGACGTGGACATCTTCGCCTACTACCGTGAGGGTCGACGGCTCGCGCTGCAGCTCTTCACCATGCGCGAAGGGCACATAGTCGGGCGGCGCGAGTTCTTCTGGGAAGATCTGTCGCAAGACGATTTCGACCCGGCATCATTCTTAAGCGATGTCCTCGCCCAATACTACACGACCGACTATGTGCCCAAAGAGATTCATGTGCCGGTGGATTTTGAAGATCGTGAGCTGTTGGAAAAGGCACTGACGGAGCGCAAAGGCCGGCGCGTCAGGATTCTTGATCCACAGCGTGGCGAGAAGCGCGATCTGATCGACCTCGGCGAGAAAAATGCGAAGCTTGCTTTCGAACAGCGCTTTCGCGTGCTTAAACCGGACATGAAGCTTGTGCTGGAAGAATTGCAGGAGACACTTGAGTTGCCACGTTTTCCGGCACGCATCGAATCGTTTGATATCTCGCATATCCAGGGCGCTGAGAATGTGGCGGGAATGGTGGTCAGCGAAAACGGTAAGATGAACCGCGCCGAGTATCGCAAGTTTCGCATCAGGTCAGTAGAGGGGGCTAACGATGTGGCTTCAATGCGTGAAGTCGTCTTTCGTCGTTACCGTCGCGTGCTCGATGAAGGAAAGCCTTTACCGGATTTAATTATGATTGACGGGGGAAAGACCCAACTTAATGCGGCTGCCGATGCGATGCGCGAACTTGACCTTGAGGCGATACCGATGGTTGGCGTGGTAAAGCCGCCGTTGCGTCACAACGACGTTTCGCACCTGCTAGTCAAAGGGCGTGAGGATGAACCAGTGTACCTTGATTCTCACTCGCTGATCCTGCGTCTGCTGCAGATGATTCGGGACGAAACGCATCGTTTCGCGGTCACCTACCACAGGAAGCGCCGAGAGTTGCGCGATTTCACGTCGGAGTTGACAGCGATACCGGGAGTGGGCGCGAAACGGAAGACACGGCTGTTGAGACATTTTGGATCAATCCAACGCGTGTCCCAGGCCAGCGTTCCCGAACTGTCGCCCTTTGTCGGTCTGAAAACTGCCCAGGAGATCAGCGAGCATTTCACGCGGCAACGAGCTCTTGGCAGAAGGCGCGATGACCGTTGCTGACGCTCAAGTATGAAACATTCATTGATAACCGCCACTCTCATCTTTGCAGTAACCCTTTCTGCGTTTGTTCAAGCGGAAGCAAGGAAGATTCAAGATAAAGGGCGGTCCCGCGATTACGCCGATCGTCCAGCTCCCCCAGTTTCGGCAGAGGCCAGGCGAGATATGGAGGCCCGGTTGGCTGAGGCGCGCCGGAATTACGAAGCCCATCGGAGTGATCCGCAGGCGATAATCTGGCTGGGACGGCGACTGGCCTACCTCGGTCGCTTTCGCGAAGCGATTGAAGCGTACAGTGAGGGGATAAAGAAGTTTCCCTGGGATGCCCGCTTTTATCGCCACCGTGGACATCGTTACATCACATTGCGCCGCTTTGATCTGGCTATTGCCGATCTGACGAAAGCAGCAAAGTTGATCAAAGGCAAGCCTGACGAAGTAGAACCAGATGGCCAGCCAAACGTGCGCAATATCCCGACCAGCACCTTGCAGTTTAATGTCTGGTATCACCTGGGTCTTGCCCACTATCTTACTGGAAACAACACGGAGGCCCTGCGAAGTTATCGCCGATGTCTCGAGGTTTCGGAGAATCCTGACGCTCTTGTGGCCACCAGCCATTGGCTCTACATGACTCTGCGTAGATTGAATAAAGAGCGCGAGGCGAACAATGAACTCGGGCCCATCAGCGAGGGAATGGATATCATTGAGAACACCGGCTACTATCGCCTGCTGCTCATGTACAGAGGTCTGATCTCGCCTGATACCCTTCTTGCTGAATCGATGAAGCAGGGAGGTTCGGCAGGGTCTAGCATTCTTTACGGCATTGGCAATTGGCACCTTTACAATGGACGCCGCGCCGAGGCTGTCAAAATCTTTCGCGAGATGCTGGCGGGAGATCAATGGACAAGCTTCGGCTATATTGCGGCAGAAGCAGATTTGAAAGGTTGGAGATGATAGAAGTGATCCGCTTCACCTGCGACATACGATTTAGTATCGACCTCACACCATCTCGGATACGATCCCTGCAACTAATATCAACACTCACACTAAAGATAAGCCAAAGATCGGCATTAGACTGTGGAAATCCCGGGTTGGAGTCTCAAATTCAACAGAGTGCCCTCTCCTGTTCTCCCTGTCTATGTGGTCACTTTTCTTGAGATTTCTTCACTACACGCAAGGCACAGAGAGTTCTTTGAGAAACCTCAAATTACACACCAGCGAACAATTCTTCCTGATCGGGCACACATCTTGCTCATCGCCCAGACAACTGATTAAGCCTCTTCAATAGAGCTTGAAG
>JBPCIQ010000218.1:0-21439 GCA_051006135.1 Pyrinomonadaceae bacterium
GTTTTTGGCTATCGCTAAGTTATTGAAAATAATGGTGGCCAGGGACGGGATCGAACCGCCGACGCCGGCCTTTTCGGGGCCGCGCTCTACCAACTGAGCTACCTGGCCAACGGTCAGGAAAGACCGCGTAGTATAAGGATGTGGCAAAACAACTGTCAACGAGCGGGGCCCGAAAACTGACCCTTTAAAATTTTTGTCGAATTAGTTACAAAAGTCGTTGACTCGATCACGAAGAAGTGTATAATCCCTCGCGTTGAGGGTGGGGTTGGCGCCCAAACGTCAGCCAGTTGCAAAACGATCCATCTGATTCAAAATTGATAGTGCCCGCCAGTGCCAGCTCGGCCGCCGATCGCGCCCCCCGCAGTCGCTACCTTCGAGCTGGCACAGCCATTTTGGCGTAGGGTTCCGTTGCCAGCCATTAGCGATCCACCTTAATCACCCCGAGATTCAGCACCAAACTACGACGCGAATGCGTGTTCTTCGATATTCGGGATGTTATTTCCTTCTAAACCACACTGCAAGGGTCCCTAAAGGCCTGCCCGCCTGAGTAACATTTGACTCTCGCGGTTTACCTCCCCAACCAATTCCTGCTCTTCTATTGTCAGCAGTTTCTTTTCCCGAAGCACCAGACGACCGTCGATTAGCACGGTTTCAACATCATTTGGCTGGGCTGAATAAACAAGAGCCGACACAAGATCGGCAGTATGGGGTGTTGAGTGCAAGCCATCCAATCTAACTACTATGACATCAGCTTGTTTTCCGGCCTCCAGGCTGCCAATCCCTGCTTCCAGACCCATCGCCCTTGCGCCCTCGATCGTGGCCATTCGCAACACGCGCCCAGCCGCTAAGGCTTCTGGCCCGTGTAAGACTTTTTGTAGCAGGGCCGCAGTGCGCATCTCGGTAAACATATCCAGGCGATTGTTGCAGGCTGCGCCATCCGCGCCGATTGAAACCGGAATTCCTTCTTCAAGCATCTTTTCAACGGGCGCGATACCAGATCCCAGCTTTAGATTGGATGAGGGGCAGTGAACCACGTTCGTGCCTGTGCGTTTGAGGATCGCGATCTCGTTTTTATCGAGGTGAATACAATGCGCCAGCGCAACGTGCCGCCCGGTTAATCCGAGGGAATCCAGATATGTGATGTTGCGCAGGCCCGTGGCTTGTTCCACCAGTTCACACTCCGTTTGGTTTTCTGAAGCATGTGTGTGAACCATCACACCGCGTTCGCGAGCCAAACGAGCGACTGCGGAAAGTAGGTCACTGGTGCAACTGACCGCGAAGCGCGGCGCAAAGCAGTAACGAATGCGGCCGTCTGCCAACCCGTGCCAGGCGTCGAGCAAGGCAAGCGATTCTTGGAGTGACTCTTCAGCGTCTTCGAGCAGGGCGGCAGGGACGTCATTGCCTTTGTCCATCATGCACTTGCCGACTGTCGCGCGGAAGCCTGTCTCCTCAACCACTTGGAAGACTTGCTCAGTGTGCTTGACAGTTTCCATGGTCAGCGCGCACGTGGTGCCCCCCTTAATCAATTCGGCTATGCCCAACCGTGCCGAAGCTCGCAGCGAATCACCAGTGTGCGCGGCTTCCATTGGCCACACGCGCTTTTTCAACCAATCAATCAAGGAAAGGTCATCCGCTGCTCCCCGAAACAGCGTCTGGCAAAGATGTATGTGAGTCTGAACGAAACCGGGAAGAACGGCACAGTCCTGGGCATCGATTACTATGTCTGCCCCAGCATTGACTTCGCCGACACTGGTGATGCGGCCATCTCTGATAAGCAGATTGCCACGCACGATGGTATTTCGTTCGTCCATCGTTACTAGTGTGCCGCCTTGGATCAGAATAGATTCGTTCATCGAAAACTTGCGCCAATGTTTGGATCACAAATGACCGATCCGGACTTCTTGACAGATATGACCTGCAAACCTGGAGTCTGCCGGATAGCCGTTGTGCCGCCGCGGATTATCCGTTGAGCAAAAGCGGCTGTAAAGCAATAATGAGCGCCCGGCTGCGGGTAATGATTATCTCAAGTCCCGCAACCAGGCGCTCTCTTTCTCGCCCCTTCCTGATCAATCCCAGGTGAACGGATCCTATTTCTTCTCTGCGGCAGCAGCTTTTGCGTTAGGGGCCGGTTCCGGCTTCTCCTCGCGCACGATGAAGCCAAGCTTGACCTTCACCTCATTTTCAATTCGTTTCAGTAGTTCTGGATTGTCCTTCAATGCCTGCTTCGCGTTTTCCCGACCCTGGCCCAGGCGGTCTCCCTTGTAAGAAAACCAGGCACCACTCTTTTCCACTACCCGTTGCAGTGCGCCAAGGTCGAGTACATCGCCTTCTCGCGAGATTCCTTCTCCATACATGATGTCAAACTCGCATTCGCGGAAGGGTGGAGCAACCTTATTCTTAACCACTTTAACTTTCGTACGGTTGCCAACCACCCGATCGCCATCCTTGATGGCGCCAATTCTTCTGATATCCAGCCGCAGGGAAGCATAAAACTTGAGCGCCCTGCCGCCGCTTGTGGTTTCCGGGCTGCCAAACATGACGCCGATCTTCTCGCGAATCTGATTGATGAAGATAAAGCAGGTGTTTGACTGTGAAACTATTGCCGTCAGCTTGCGCAGTGCCTGCGACATCAGGCGCGCTTGCAAGCCGGGCAGCGAGTCTCCCATCTCGCCATCAAGCTCTGCGCGGGGCACCAGCGCCGCCACTGAGTCTATGACAATCACATCAACCCCATTTGATCGCACCAGCGCTTCGGCGATTTCCAGCGCCTGTTCACCGGAATCCGGCTGGGAGATCAGAAGCTGGGCTATGTCGACGCCCAGTTTGCCGGCGTAGTCTGCGTCCATCGCATGTTCTGCGTCGATGTAAGCAGCAACGCCGCCCGCCTTTTGCGCTTCGGCCACGATATGCAGAGCCAGAGTTGTCTTACCGGAGCTCTCCGGTCCGTAAATTTCGATAATACGACCCCGCGGGACACCGCCAACGCCCACTGCAACGTCAAGGCTGAGGGAGGTGGTTGAAATAGCGGGCACGTCGGATATCTCGCGCTCGCCCAATCGCATAATCGATCCTTTGCCAAACCTTTTTTCAATGTTTAAGAGCGCAGCCTCTATCGCCTTGCCGCGGTCTATGCTTATTCGGTCATCAGCCATAACATACATCTCTTTCTTCCGCTCCTTTTCTCGCGATCGATGTTGATAGCCCTCGTCCAACTAATGGACGGTGAGCATAGCACACCTAACGCGAGAATGGAACAGTGTTTCACACTTGCAACAGTTTGTTTCCGGAGGGTAGCGGTTAGTTTCTAACTACGCGCTCGGCAGCCCTCTCTGCGCCTGAATTGGTGAGGCGGCGCGCAACTTTGTGGTAAAGAACTCATCCCGGGCTATCGTCCGCTGCTAAAAGCTCCTGAACGGTGCGGCCCGTACGTTGCTCGACCTGTCCATAAAGAGAAGGAACTCCGCCGGAAGCTTCATCCCTCAAAATACGTTCGACGCGCCACATTGGGAAAAACAAATCGCTACAAGCACCAAATGGCTCGTCGTGCGCTACAGCCCGCGTCCAATCATCAAAAGAGTTCAAGTCGAGACCGCGCAAGAATACTCCAGCGAGGCTAATCTCGTCGAGTGTTCCCCAGAATTTTTCTCGCGGCGTGTGGAGCACGATAATGATGGGGGTGCCCGGTTTAAGTCTCGAGGTGGTCATTTGCTAAGTATTCGCCGGTTTCAACACCTACTTCGCGCGGTCGCATAACCTTGCTAGTTTGTTGCCAGATATTTTTCAAACCACTCGAGATTACTCTGCTGAGCTTTCAACACCATCTTTGGTTCATTCAGTCCGTGAGGCATACGCGGCAGCACGATCATCCTGGTGGGAACGTTCCGAACCTTGAGAGCATTGTAGAACTCGTATCCTTGCGAGATTGGAACTCGCTCGTCCGCTTCACCATGCTGAACCAGAGTTGGAGTAACCACGCCTTTCATATTGAACATGGCAGAGTGGGTCCGGTAAACCTCAAGATCGTCCCAGGGCTGCGCGCCAAAGTAATCGGGTATAAAACTCGGGATGTCTGCGGTGCCGATGAAGCTCATCAAGTTTGTCACACCCGCTCCGACCGAGGCTGCTTTGAAGCGTTTCGTTTGGGTGACGATCCACGAAGTCATAAAACCACCATAGCTCCACCCCATCACTCCTAAACGTTCCGGGTCAGCGACGCCCATTTGTATCACTTGATCGACCCCGGTCATTAAATCCTGGTAATCACCTCCGCCCCAGTCCTTAATATTTGCGAAACGAAATTTCTGGCCATAGCCTGATGAGCCGCGCGGGTTCACGCGCAGAATCGCATAGCCCCGGCCGGAAAACGCGGCCAGCGGGTAAACCGACCGGCTTCCCGCCAGAAACGACTGTGTGAATACCCCGGCGGGTCCACCATGAACTACCAAAAGGAGCGGAACGCGCTTTCCAGCCTGATAATTAGCTGGATATGTCAACAAACCTTCGACGTCCATGCCGTCGGAGCTTTTCCACTTCAGGACCTCGCTTTTGCCAAGCGGTAACTTTGGTAGATCTGCATTGGCTCGGCTAACTTGAACCGGCGCGAAACTCTTTATGCCGCTGACATAAGCTTCAGGCGGTTTGTCGCTGGCCTGAAGCGTGAATCCAAGCATTGTGCGTGAACGATTGAACGAAGGCGCGCCAATGACCTCGTTACCTTTATTCAATTCTGCTATTGCGTTTGCGCTAACATCCATAGAATAGACCCGCGAGACCGTACCGCGCGTCTCGCTGAAATAAATCTTCCGGCCATCCGCCGACCAATCGATGATGTTCGGCTGTCCGTCAAAAGTTTCGGCCAAAACCCTGGGGCTGCCGCCGCTTGCAGGAATGAGCGCGAGTCGGCGGTATCCAGCCCAGCGCGGGGGATTGTCTGAAACCAAAAAAGAGATCCACTTACCATCGGGCGAATAGGTTGGTGCTAACTCAGCGGCGCCGGTCGCGGCAAGAGGCTTGACTTCTCCGCTCACCACTTCAGTCACCATCAGATCGGAGGTGGTCCAGTAGTCGGCCTTGGGCATCTTCGTTCGCGTAAAAGCAATCGTCTTGCCGTCGGGCGACCAGTTAAAATCGCTGTCAATGTTGTGGTCACCCGTGAGTTTCCGCGGCTCTCGTTTTCCGTTGGCATCTTTCTCCAGATTGACGACGTAGAGCCGATTGATTTTTACATTCTCGTCAACCCAGCGAGAATCATCCTTTCCTTTTGAGTCCTTCTCTTCGTCATCGCTCTGGCCGTCTCTCATTAGGAAAGCGATCCGATCGCCATTAGGCGACCACGCAAAGTTACCAACACCTGATTTAACGTCGGTGATTTGCTCCGCTTCCCCTCCGATTATGCGAAGCGCGAAAAGATTGTTTTTGCCACTGCGGCCAGAAGTAAAAGCGATCCGCCGGCCGTCGGGAGACCAATGCGGGTTATCGGACGATTTGTCAGCAAAGGTAAGTTGCAGCGGATCGCTGCCATCGGTGTTTGCCAACCATATTTGAGTGACGTATTCGCTTTTTTCGGGCGTCATTAGTGCCTGGCTGATGGTATAAGTAACCTTCCGACCGTCGGGTGAAACGCGAACGGCGCCGACATTCTTAACCTTCATCGCCAGTTCCGGCGTCCAGCCGGACGATGCGCTCTGCCCAACGGATGTGTCAGTAGTTGTGAGAACAATCACTGAAAGAACCGCACAGATAGAGAGCGATAGTTTGAAGCCACGCATGGTTGCATCTCCTTCACTTTGCATTCACATCACCCGACTAAAGGCCCGGAAGACTCTCCTGCATCAGGGGTGCGATAGCGACGCGATTACGCCCTTCATTCTTGGCGATATAAAGCGCACGATCACTCGCGGCGTAAAGCGTGCGCTCGGTATTGGCGTGTGCCGGACAAGAAGCCACACCGATGCTGACACTGATTTTCCCAACGCCTTCAACGTTATGTTCAGCCAACGCAGCACGCAAGCGTTCGGCAGCCCCGGCCGCTTTCTCTTCAGCGATATTTGCGAGCAGCAATGTGAATTCCTCGCCACCCACGCGCGCCGCGGTGTCGTTGTCACGTGAGACTTCAGCCAGAGTCCTGGCAATGTAGCGAATGACTTCGTCCCCCGCCGGATGTCCAAAACAGTCGTTAATTTCCTTCATGTGATCGATGTCCAAAAGAAGCAGAGCGCACGGTACACTGTAACGACGCCACCTTTCAAGCTCCCGGTTGAGCGCAGTGCGGAATCGGCGTCGATTCGCTAGGCCCGTAAGAGGATCGAGATCGGCTTCGGCGTGAAGACGCTCCATTGTCTGGCTGAGGCCAACCATCTGGGCTGCGCGGAGACCGAGCAGTTTAAGCTCTGAAGGAATCTGGAAGTAGTCCACGGCGCCGGCGGAGACAGCCTGGTATCTCCGATCCAAAGTTGCATTTTCAGCTCCCACAAAGATCAGCGGAATGCCATCCTGCATTCGATCAAGCATGCGCGCCAGTTCTCGAACTGATATTCCCTTAATGGGCGTCGCCGCTATCACAAGGTGCGGACGAGAGCGTTGGAGCGCGACCAGAGCTGCAGCGCCGGCACAGACTCCGACGACTTCGAGTCCCGTTGCCTCGAGGGGCGCTTTATAGATAACGGCAGGCTGGTCGCTGATTAGCAACACACGGCCTCGCTCGCGTGCGCCAGTTTGCCTAAACTTTTCTTTGAGAAGTTTTGCTTTCATTAGGGTCCTAACTTGACGTGAGGAGAAAAATGCTCGGAAGAATTTTCGGAGACGAGTGGATTCTTCTACAAGGTGTCTAAGTTGGGGCTGCTTAATAACGCTTTGAAGGTGAGTACGGCTAGAGTCTAACAGGGGGCCTTCTGTGGCGCAAGGCGATATTAGAGACGCAGGTAGTCTTTTGGCGGCTAACTTCGTTGACAGCGTGGACAATAGTAGGTTGAACGCGCTGCCTGGACCGCACGGCGAATTCGCGCACCACACTTAAGGCAAGCCTCGCCCTCGCGCTCATATACCCGCCAGAACCTTTCCTCGCTGCCAAAGTAGCTTCCGATTCCGTCCGCAAGATCTATCTTCAAGGTCGAGCCGCTGTCAATTGCTTCATGAAGCACCTGCCGGATCGCTTCGTATAATCGGCCCACGCGCTGTTTTGAAATGGAGTCGGCTGCCCTGAATGGACTTATTCGTGCCAGGAAGAGCGCCTCGGCGGCGTAGATATTCCCCAACCCTAGCACTTTCCTTTGATCGAGCAGCAATTGTTTCAAGCTTTGTCTTGAACGCGAGAGAGTAGCGCTGAGGTAGTCTGCATTAAAACTGTCTGAAAGAGGTTCCGGTGCGAGAGCACTCAATTCCGGGCTGGTCTGAAGCTTTGCCGAGGGCAGGAGTCTGATCCGGCCAAACTGTCGCATGTCACAGAAGGCAAGGGTGCGGTCATCATCGAGGTGGAACACCACGTGTGTGTAGGGAGGCAATTGCTGAGCGGCCGGAAGGCAAACGAATTTGCCGGTCATGCGAAGGTGAATCAATAGTACGCGCGCAGAGTCCAGCTCAATTAGAATGTATTTTCCGCGTCGACTGACTCCTTCAATGCGCGCATTCCGCAGCTTGCGATCGAAAGCTGATCGGGAGATGCCGGGCGCAATGCCAGGGAGTCTTAGCTCGGCGGCGACGATCCGCCGCCCGCTAACTGCCTGACGCAGGCCGCGCACGACGTGTTCTACTTCCGGCAGTTCCGGCATCGCTCTCAACTTTGGCTGCTCGATCGCAACCGCCCGCGCCCATCAACAGCTCGTTACAAGGTACTAAAACACATCTTACGAGTTTCTCACGCGTCCGGGCGAGCACACTTCTCGGCTCCATCAAGAAGCATTTCCATCTTTTCGACCTTCGTCGCCTCTGAATAAATTCGTAGCACAGGTTCAGTCCCGGACTGGCGAAAGAGCACCCAGGATTCGTCTTCGAAAACCAGTTTTGTGCCGTCCACGGTCTCAACCCTCGCCACGTGGTATCCAGCAAAGTCCGCAGGAGGTTCTGAAGCGATTGCCTTAACGAGCTGCATTCCCTGCTGTACATCTATGTGCAGGTCGCGACGGCCAAAATGAAACTCACCAAACTCACGATGCAATTCGCGTAGCATCTCAGAAGGGGGTTTGCCTGCGGTGATGATAGCCTCGAGAAAGAGCAGTGAATTGAGTATGCCGTCGCGTTCGGGAATGTGACCCTTCACGCCGATACCGCCCGACTCCTCGGCGCCGATCAGTATATCTTCCTTGAGCATTAACTCCGCGATGTACTTAAATCCGATCGGCGTCTCATGAAGTTTTAAGTTATGAGCGGCAGCAATCCTCTCGAGTAGTACCGACTGAGAGAATGTCCTTACGACACCGCCAGTCATCTTCCGATTGCGAGCAAGGTGCAACAAAAGAAGCGGCACTACATCATGCATTGTCAGGGTCTTGCCGCGCTCGCTGACCGCGCCCACGCGATCGGCGTCGCCGTCAGTCGCCAGTCCTACGAGAGCTTTCGTCTCAATCACTCGTTGTTTCAGGAGGCCGAGATTGCGATCAATCGGTTCGGGATTGACACCTCCAAAAAGCGGATCTCGTCCGGCGCGAATGGTTTCGACCTTTAGCTCCCCGCCAGCCAGGAAGCTCTCAACCCACTTTCCTCCCGAGCCATGCATGGGATCGACGACTACCAGCCCAGATGAGCCGCGCAAACGTTCGAGATCGATATATGACGATATTTGCTTTCGATAACTCTGGATCGAAGGCTCGAGTAATTCGTGCCCATCAGTTTTGATTTCGCTCAGTTTTGGTGAGTTGACATCGACGAACTTCTCAACGGCTGAGGTTGTCTCTGGCGGGGCGCTTCCGCCCCAGGAGGCTTTGATCTTGAAGCCGTTGAATTCAGGAGGATTGTGTGACGCAGTGATTACCACTCCTCCGCTGGCACCAAGGTCCTTCACCGCCCAGGAGACGAGCGGGGTCGGTACGGATTCTTGAAACAGTGCAATGCGGAATCCATTGGCCTGAATCACTTCGGCTGCTCGACGTGCGAAGTGCTCGGATAAGAATCGCCGGTCGAAACCGACAATCAGCAACCGTGATGCTGAATTACCCGCTTTGCTGACGACATTCGCGAATAAAGGAGATTCAGCTTCGTTATTGCTGACGTGTCCCACGTCACCGAGTTGCTTGATCAAAGATGATTCTTCGCAAGAGGTGAGGTAGTCAGCATAGGCCTGCGCCACCCTTTCGAGATTCGCAAAGGTAAACTCACGAGCAATTATGGCTCGCCAGCCGTCAGTTCCAAACGTGATGGGGGCGGGCGCCCCGTTCACTGGCTGATGCCTCCCGTAATCGTGTAGTCGGTTACTGACGTCTTATCGCCCAGGACCGATCCTGATCCCACGACCGCGGACCGTCCGACGTGGCAACCGCGCCCCACAATGGCATTCGACACCTGTGCCGCCGTGCCTATGCGAGTGTGTGGCCAGATCACGGAGTTCTCGACGCAGGCGCGTTCCTCAACGAAGCAACCCTGGCCCAGAACTGAATTAATTATTTGAGCCCCCGGCTTGATCTGGCAATCGTCACCGACTATTGAAAGGTCATCAATCTCGGCGATTGTAGCTGCGTCAAACGATCCGCGGCGCTCCTTGATGTGGATCCGGCCTACACGATTGGCAAGTAGATCCTGATGGGCCTGGAGATAGCGCTCGGGTGTGCCAATATCTATCCAATAGGTGCGTGGCGGAACGTGCGCGTAAAATGTCTCCTGGCGTTTTAGTAGATCAGGAAAAAGACCGTACTCGAATGAATAGTTCTCGCCGCCAGGAATGAAATCGAGCACCTTAGGCTCGAGAATATAGGTGCCTGCGTTAATCGTGTTGCAGGTGATTTCATTTGCTTTGGGCTTTTCGAGAAAGCGATGAATGCGCCCATCGGATTCTGTTTCTACCAAACCATAAGCGCTGGGGTTTTCGACAGGCTGCAAAACGATCGTCGCACTCGCCTTCCTTTCATTATGCTCCCGTATGACGGCTTTTAGATCCAGGTCTGTCAGGATGTCGCCGTTGAACACCACGGTGGGTTCACGAATAACATCCTCGGCAAACTTGTAAGCGCCTGCTGTGCCCATTGGCTGCGGCTCAACCGTGTACTTGAGTGTCACCCCATGATCGGACCCGTCCCCCAGCAACTGCTCGATCTTATTCGGCTGGTAAGACAACGAAAGCGTGATATCCGTGATGCCCGCACGGCGAAGGGTGTCTATCTGATAAAGGAGAAAGGGCCGGTTGCAAATCGGCACTATCGGCTTAGGAGTGTAGACTGTGAGCGGCCGAAGGCGTGTACCCTTCCCACCCGCAAGAATTAGCGCTTGCATCTTTGTTGACCGGGGTTGTTGATCGAGGTTTGAATAAGAATGGCAGTCTAACATTCCCCTGTGGCCTGATCAATTGCCCGACTTTTGCGGTACTTGACACCCCATCCGGTAAACTAGTAAATGGATGGCGATTGGTAAACAGTGAATGGTAAATGGTAAATGGCATTGGTTCGCCGTTGCCATCTGCTATCGAGATCGACCATTCCCGTTTTCGGAGGAGAGAAATGTCGGACGTTAGGGAAGCATTTATCATTAGTGCGGTAAGAACGCCTGTGGGAAAGTTTCAGGGCTCATTGAAAGATTTCCGCGCCACCGATCTCGGGGCGTTAGTTGTGAGAGAGAGCGTGAAACGTGCGGGCGTGGACGTTGCGAGTGTTGACGAAGTGATCATGGGCTGCGTGATCCAGGCTGGGCTGGGTCAGAATCCCGCGCGTCAGGCTGCTTTGGGTGGCGGACTTCCGGCAACGGTTTCTGCCGTCACAATTAACAAGGTCTGCGGGTCGGGCCTCAAAGCTGTAATGATGGCGGCACAAGGAATACAGCTGGGAGATACTGAGATCGTCGTGGCAGGTGGCATGGAATCGATGAGCAATGCTCCCTACCTCCTTCCCAAGGCGCGCCAGGGATACCGTTTGGGAAATGGAACGCTGGTTGATGCGATGATCAATGATGGGTTGTGGTGTGCGTTTGAGGACTATCACATGGGATGCACGGGTGAGGTCGTCGCCGATCGCTTTAACGTTAGCCGAACGGACCAGGATGATTACGCCCTGAAGTCTCATCAAAAGGCCGGCAACGCAATCAAGGCAGGGAAATTCAACGACGAAATTGTTCCCGTGGAAATTCCGCAGAAGAAAGGTCCGCCGACAATATTTGAAGCAGACGAAACAGTGCGCGAGGACACTTCGCTTGAAGCCCTCGGCAAACTTAAGCCGGCGTTCAAGGAAGGCGGGACTGTTACAGCGGGCAATGCGCCCGGAGTAAATGATGGCGCGTCCGCTTTAGTGGTGACGTCGCTTGAGCGTGCGCGAAGTTTAGGCGTTGAGCCCATGGCGCGTATCGCAGCCCAGGCTACTTCGGGGACAGAGCCGGAACTTGTGATGATGGCGCCGGTGGAAGCGATTCGTCGAGTGCTCAAACGGGCCGGGTGGTCGCTAAACGAGGTGGATTTGATAGAGCTGAACGAGGCATTTGCAGTCCAGGCGGTCGCCATTACCAGGGAGTTGAATCTCGACCCTGAGCGCGTAAATGTAAATGGCGGAGCTGTTGCCCTGGGACATGCGATTGGGCAATCTGGCTCGCGCCTGTTGACGACAATGCTCTATGAGATGAAGCGTCGCAACGTACATCGCGGGATCGTTGCCCTCTGTCTTGGCGGGGGGAATGCGGTGGCGATGGCGATAGAAAGATAAGGCGAGATTGTTGACCGGAGAAAGAATGGCACCAACTGATCACAACAAGGCCCTTGGAATCTTGCAGTATGTTCCCCCTTCCAGTCCGCCTGACTGGCGCTAGTTTCCAGCAGGAGTATAACGAGTGAGCGAAGTTGTCGGGGTGATCGGTGCAGGAACTATGGGCAACGGCATCGCTCAGGTAATAGCGCGTGCCGGGTATAGCGTCGTCATGCGCGACGTGAACGACGAGTTTCTGCAACGCGGCATGGCGGCGATCGACAAGAGTTTGCAGCGCGACGTTGATAAGGACCGTTTGGGCGCAGAGGAGAAGCGGACAATCATTGGCCGCATCAGGACAGCGACTGCCCTCGAGGAACTGCACGAGGCATCGATCGTAATCGAAGCCGTAACAGAAGATCTAAACGTAAAAAGGGAAGTTTTTAGGGTGCTCGATGAAATCACTCCACTAAACACCATTCTGGCTTCCAACACTTCGTCAACTTCGATCACGAAACTTGGTGCCGCCACAGCCCGACCTACAAGGGTAATCGGCATGCACTTCATGAATCCCGTCACAGTGATGAAACTGGTTGAAGTCGTCCGCGGCTTGGCCACGTCTGATCAGACCTACGAGAAAGTGCGCGCTCTCACGGTGAAGTTGGGGAAGACAGCCCTTGACTGTCAAGACTCGCCCGGTTTCGTTTCGAACCGGGTTCTGATGCCGATGATCAATGAAGCAATCTTCACGCTCTACGAAGGTGTGGCGACGCGCGAAAGTATTGACGGTATAATGCAGCTTGGCATGAATCATCCGATGGGACCGTTGACGCTTGCCGATTTCATTGGCTTGGATGTTTGCCTGGCAATTATGCAGGTGCTTCAGGAGGGTCTGGGAGACCCAAAGTACCGTCCCTGCCCTTTGCTCAGACGGTATGTCGATGCTGGTTGGCTGGGGAGAAAGACAGGGCGGGGATTTTATGAGTATTAGTTTGCCGAGCGACACGCTATGCTTTTGGCCTGTTTGCGCTAAAACTTGAAATGCAGACCGTAGTTCACTATTGCCAAAAATGTCTTGCCTCTAATCCACTGGGGCAGGATTTCTGCGCCCGTTGCGGTACCAGGCTCATGATCATCGTGGAGCCCCCGGCCTCACGCTACGACATCGCCGAGTCCTCTGCTTCTACCGATGAACATCTGCTGGAGCGGATCTCAGCACTCGAAAACAGACTTGCTCGATTGACCGGGAGGCTTGAGCGAGGCCTCGATTTGCTACTGCGGCAGGCACAGAATGCTTATTTCGATCGAGCTCTCGTGAAAGCGCTGATTAGTCTTTTGACTGAGGATGGCGTTGTTGAGAGTGGGCGGCTGGAGCGCCTGTGGAATGATCGGTGCCAGAAGGACGCGGCGGAACAGGAAGAGAGTGCCCGGCGCGAAGAGATGCGACTGAAGATACTCTCCGGCTATCGAGGCTCGCAAAGCGGCCGCTTCGAACAGTTTGTCAATGAGGGGTTCGTGCTCATCGAGGACGAGCAGTTCGGGCGCGGTATTAAGTCGCTTCAGCGCGCGGCGGAATTCGCGCGGGAAAACGCGCCATTGCTTGCGTTTGTGGGAGAGCATTTTTTCCGCACGGGAAATACAAAGCTAGCTCGCAATTACCTGGCAAAGGCTTACGACTTTGCGCCAACAGATGTAAGGGTAACGCTTCTGCTCGGTCTGACCTGCGCGGAAGAGGGAGACATCGAGCGGGCAAAAGAGTTATTAAACAACGCGACGCAGCGCGGCGGATCTTCATTCGCCGCGCACTACGGTCTCGGCCGGCTCTTCATGGCAGAAGAGAACTGGCAAAAAGCGCTGCGGGAGTTCAAACGCGCGCTCGCAAGTAAGCCTTCGCCTGAAGCACATTACGCCCTGGGCTGCTTCTATTATCAGCTAGCCCGGGACTCGCTGGCCGCGCGCCACCTACGCAAAGCGACGGAGATGGATGCTGGCTACGGTGAAGCGTTTTACGTGCTCGGACTCATCTACAATCGAACCGGACAGGAGAATTTGGCCAGGGAAGCGTTCGAAAAGGCGCAAAGTGAAGATTTTGCTCGCGCGCAAAAGTCGACGGCGAAACGACAGTCGCATGGCGTTTCTGCAGTTGCTCCGCTGTTTCGAGTGCCAGCCTCTCACAACCGGAAGATGATGACCTGTGGTGATGAACGTCTTGCCAGGGCCCTGCGACAGGATGCCCTAAATGCTTTTAATTCATCAGATGTTGAACGCAACTAGCTTACCGTGCGTTGACAGTCCTCCTCTCATCGCTATAATGGGTCCTTTTGTGCGCTAACTGCCTAAATGTATTGTTTCTTATAGGGTAGTGTGCTATGCGAGTCGAGCTTGCAGGTTTAACGGAGGCAGCGGGAAGGTTCGCTCACACCTACGAACCCGGCGAACTGCTTCTTAATGATGAACAGGTGGTTTTGGCAGGGCCTCCTACCGTTTCCGGGCGAATTATTCGAAGCGCAGGCCAGGTAGTTGTGGAAGGTGAAGTCGCGGGACTGATTCAAGTTGAATGCGATCGCTGTTTGGTGCCGGTCGCGCTGCCCGTTGAGACGCCGTTTAAGCTCGAGTACGTAACGAAGGACCGATACCAGGCGCTTCCGGCCGCCGAGATTGAAGAAAAAGACCTTGCGCTTTCAGTGTTTGATGGCGAGGTTATCGACATTGACGAAATTGCGCGCGAGCAATTGCTGCTGGCTGTTCCGTTTCAAGCACTTTGCAAGGACGACTGTAAGGGATTGTGCTTCGTTTGTGGCGCAGATAAGAACATAGTTTCTTGTGATTGCAAAGCGCTGGCGAGTGATTCGCGATGGGCGGAACTGGAGAGTTTGCGATTTTGATTTTTGATTGGCGATTGGTTCCCTGGCCCTTTGAGCGGGATATACGCGCGGTCCCTTGAGCCGGATATACCGGCGGCGTCTTGAGTTGGATATGCGGGCCAATGGTTTCTTAATTGTTTTAAATCGCAAATCAGCAATTGCAAATCTAAAATTTTTCAGTGGAGTCATTATGCCAAATCCTAAACGACGACATTCAAAAGCACGCCGCGGTAAGCGGCGCGCGCACGACGCACTAAGCGCCCCCCAGACAACCCTCTGTCCAAATTGCCAGGAGCCCCGCCTGCAACATCGCGTCTGCCCCAAGTGTGGCTACTACAGGAACCGGGAAGTAGTGCGGATGGAACAGAGCTAGCCTTGACATTATTCCCCTGTGCGAAATCAGTCGAAGAATCGAACTGCTCTGACTGGAAAGATCGTTCTCGACGCGATGGGCAGCGACCACGCGCCTCACGCTGAGATTGATGGAGCGCTGGCAGCCGCGCGTGATCTCGGCGTCAGGATAATTCTCGTTGGCCAGATTGAGAAGGTTCAACCAGAGCTTCGACGCTGTGGCTGGCGCGGAGATGGAGACCGGGGAATTGAGTTGGTGGAAGCCGCCGAAGTAATTGGCATGGACGAGCCGGTTGCAACATCAGTCAGGCGTAAGAAGAAAAGTTCTTTGCGGGTTGGCACGAAGTTGGTGACTGAAGGTCGAGCGGACGGCTTTGTATCCGCGGGGAACACCGGCGCCGCGATGGCGACTGCGAAAATGGTCATCGGCATGCTACCGGGCGTCGATCGCCCGGCCCTGGCCGCGCTGATTCCCACCAAGTCAGCCAAGCCCACACTGCTTCTTGACGTTGGAGCAAACTCCGAGTGTAAGGCTCATCATCTGGTACAGTTTGCCATTATGGGCGAGGCCTACTCACGCGCTGTGCTGGGAACAATTAAGCCGGCGATTGGCCTTATGAGCATTGGTGAAGAGGAAGCAAAGGGAAATGATCTGACTAAGGAGGCCTTCCCTCTCCTGCGCGAAATGGGAAGTTTGAATTTTGTGGGAAACGTCGAGGGCCGCGACCTGTTTTCGGGTGCAGTTGACGTAATCGTCACGGATGGTTTTACCGGTAACGTGATGCTCAAGCTCTCTGAAGGGCTGACGGAAGCTATGCTTTCGATGATTAAGCGGGAGCTAACTTCGTCCGCGGTTACGAAAGCTGGAGCGATGCTGGCCAAACCAGCTTTTCGCAACATCAAGAAACGTTTGGATTATTCCGAATACGGCGGCGCACCACTGTTGGGAGTGCGCAAAATCGTGGTTATCGGCCACGGTAGTTCGAATGCGCGGGCTATCCGTAACGCAATTCGCAGCGTCAAGGAGTTTTCTGAAAACCATGCGGGCGAGCGCATTGAACGCGGTATAGCCGAGACCAATGCCTCACAAGCGCTTGCCGGAGCGGCAAGCAGCCGGTGAGTTGGCTTTTGCTTTTTCAGTCGACTACTATTACCGTTCCCCCCGAGCAAATTGAGGAGATAGATGACAAATCTACGCGTCGGCATCCTGGGCACCGGGCACGCATACCCGGAAGGCATTCTCACGAATGCCGACCTGGAGAGGACGGTGGAGACTTCAGATGAGTGGATCACAACGCGTACCGGAATCAAGCAGCGCCGCAAGGCCGCACCCGGGGAATACACTTCACTCTTTGCGGTTCGCGCGGCTCGTCAGGCGATCGAACGAGCGCGGTTGGATCCTTCAGACATAGATCTGATACTTTGCGCTACCGTAACACCCGATCAGATTCTTCCCTCAACCGGTTGCATTATCCAGGCAGAGCTTGGCGCTAACAAAGCTGCGGCAATGGACGTGGTTGCTGCCTGTTCTGGCTTTCTGTATGGTCTGACGCTGGCAAATTCAATGATTCAGACTGGTCAGTCACGTTACGCCCTGGTAATCGGCGCAGAGATTCTGACGCAATACGTCGACTATTCGGATCGTCAGACATGCGTGCTATTCGGTGATGGGGCAGGAGCCGCCGTTCTGGGCCAGGTTGAAGGCAATCGTGGCATCCTGGCTACGCGGATAAAGTCCGACGGCAGATACGAGGAGCAACTCTTCTCACCCGGAGGCGGCACGCGCCGTCCCCCGACCGCGGCAACTCTGGCAGCCGGTGACCACTTCTTTAAAATGAAGGGAAACGAGTTGTTCAAGGTCGCGGTTCGTTCCATGACTGACGTCTCGCGCGAGGTGCTTGAAGAAGCAGGCAAACGCGCCGAGGATGTGACGCTATTTATCCCGCACCAGGCAAATCAGCGGATTACTGATGCCGTTGCTAATAAGCTGGATGTTGATGGTGAGCGCGTTTATTCGAATATAGCAATGCACGGCAACACCTCCTCGGCTTCGATTCCGATCGCCCTGGACGAGTGTGTTGAAGCAGATCGAATCAAGGAAGGCGACCTGGTTCTGCTGGCGTCCTTTGGCGGTGGTGTCACCTGGGGTGGAGTTTTGATGACCTGGTAAAGAGATTTTTGATTGCAGATTGCCAATTGCCGATTGTGTTTCTTTCCTCGGCGATTGAACTGAACAGGCTCCAGATTAATCGACGGTTGAAAAAACGCAATTGGCAATCGGCAATCGGCAATCGGCAATCGCATACATCCTTCCCGGACAAGGGTCGCAGTACGCCGGAATGGGGAAGAATTTGGCGGAAAACTTTTCCGCCGCCCGAAAGGTCTTTGAAGAAGTAGACGAAGCCCTGGGTTTCCAGATTTCGCAATTGTGCTTTGATGGTCCGCCGGAAGCGCTGCAGCTAACTGAGAACACGCAACCAGCAATTCTGAGTGTTTCAGTGGCGGCGCTGCGGGTGATGAAGGCCGAAGGTTTCCCGCAGCCAGCCTATGTTGCTGGGCACAGCCTCGGCGAGTATTCCGCTCTGGTCGCGGCAGGCGCCCTGACTCTCGCCGACGCAGTGCGCACGGTGCGGGCGCGCGGGCGTTACATGCAGGAAGCCGTGCCTGCGGGCAGGGGTGCCATGGCGGCAGTAATTGGCGCGACGCTGAGTGATATTGAAAGAGTTTGTATGGAGGCGAGTGATGGCAAGGTTTGCACGCCCGCAAACATCAACTCTTCCAATCAGGTCGTCATCGCCGGCAATACGGAAGCGATCGAGCGAGCAATTGAAAGGTTGAAAGAAATTGGCGCAAAGCGGGTCATTAAACTAAATGTGAGCGCGCCTTTTCATTGCGCGCTGATGATGCCCGCGCAAGAGCGACTAGCGGCTGACCTCGAAAACTTGCATATTGACGACCTGCAGATCACGCTGGTAAGTAACGTTGACGCCGTACCGCTCAAGAGAGCGACCGAGGCGCGAGACTCGCTTATCAGACAAGTTTCGTCGCCCGTCCATTGGAAGGAATCAATTGAGGTCTTGATCGACAAAGGTGTTGATACTTTTGTTGAAGTTGGACCGGGAAAAGTTCTGAGCGGGCTCATGCGTCAGATCAGCCGCGAGGGGAAGTGTTTTAATGTTGAAGATTCCGCAAGTTTGAGGACGACTAGTGAGAATCTTGAAGTGTTTTAGAACTGCCGACGTTTACAAACCACAGAGGAGCAAAATCAGATGCCCGATCAAGAGATCGAGAATAAGGTGAAACAGATCATCGTTGACGAACTTGGGGTAGATGAGAATGAGGTCACTCCAAACGCTCGTTTTATCGATGACTTAGGCGCCGATTCCCTGGACACCGTCGAACTGGGGATGCGTTTTGAAGAGGAGTTCGGGATCGAGATTCCGGATGAGGATGCCGAAAAGATCCAGAGTGTGCGCGATGCATACAACTACATCGACCAACACAAGAAATAGTGATGAGTGATAAGTGATGTGTGATAAGCCGACGGTGTTTGAGAGTCCCGGGACTTATCACTTACTACTATCACTTAACACTTTCCTTCAAGGAGTTTCGATTTGACACGTAGGGTTGTGGTTACAGGCCTCGGGCTGGTAACGCCGGTTGGCAATTCTGTCGAAGCAACGTGGGCTGCGCTCATGGCTGGTCGCAGTGGGGCGGACCGGATTCGGAAATTTGATGTAGAAAAGTTTCCGGTCAAGTTTGCGTGCGAGATCAAGGACTTCGACCCGCTTGACTACATAGAGAAGAAAGAGGCGCGCAAGATGGGCGCCTTTATTCATTACGCAATCGCCGCCGCCCAGGAGGCGATGAATGACAGCGGCCTTAAGGTCACTGACGATGCTTCAGAACAGGTTGGCACGTACATCAGCAGTGGCATTGGCGACTTTTGGGCGATTGAGCGCGAACACTCGAAACTGCTTAATGAGGGACCCAACCGCATATCCCCTTTCTTCATCACATCCGCAATAGTTAACCTCGCCGCGGGTCAAGTCTCGATTCGCCACAACGCCAAAGGGCCGAATTCGGCGACTGCGACTGCTTGTGCTGCGGGCGCTCACGCAATTGGCGACAGCTTTAAGCTTATTCAACGTGAAGCGGCGGATGTCATGATCTGTGGGGGCGCGGAGTCAGCGATTACGCCGATGAGTGTTGCGGGCTTTGCCGCAATGCGTGCGCTTTCAACTCGAAACGACGAACCACTCACGGCCTCGCGACCCTTTGAACGAGACCGCGATGGCTTCGTGATTGGTGAAGGCGCGGGGATCATGATCCTGGAAGAGTTGGAGTTTGCTCGGCGGCGCGGAGCTCGAATCTATGCCGAATTGGTGGGCTATGGAATGACTGCCGACGCCTTCCACGTAACAAAGCCAGACGACACCGGTTCAGGTGCGATCCGGGTCATGCAAAAGACGATTCAGGATGCTGGAATCAGGCCCGAAGAAATTGGTTACATCAATGCGCACGGAACTTCAACGCCTTACAACGATAAGTTTGAGACGCTGGCCATCAGAGAGACCTTTGGTGAGCATGCGTACAAACTGGCAGTCAGCTCGACGAAATCAATGACCGGACATCTGTTAGGAGCTGCGGGCGGAATCGAAGGAGTGTTTTCCGTCCTGGCGCTTACCCGAAAGATGTTGCCGCCCACAATCAATTACTTCAACTCTGATCCGGAATGCGATTTGGACTATGTGCCCAACGAGCCGCGCGAAGCGGTCGTAAATTATGTTCTTTCCAACAGTTTTGGGTTTGGTGGAACAAATGCGGCACTGCTGTTCAAGCGATATGAGGAATGAAGGCATTTGGTCTTTGGCCTTGGGCCTTGGGTCCTGGCTTTTGATAGACGCCGAATTACTAAATGTAAAGACCTAAAAGACAAAAGACCAAAGACCAAAACACCACTGACCGCGGACGACGGAACCACGAACCACGAACCAACATGAAAATTGTCGTATTGATGAAGCAGGTCGCGAGCAAGGATGCAATCTTGCGACTCAACAAAGAGGAGACTTGGATCGCAGAGGGAGATCTCTCATTTGAAGTTAATGAGTCAGACGGATATGCGCTGGAAGAGGCCCTGCGATTGAGGGAAAAGCTCGGCGGCGAGGTGGTTGTTTGCTCTCTGGGCCCCGGTCGCGCGAAGAGTGTAATCAAAGACGCCCTGGCGCGTGGTGCGGATCGCGCCATTCACGTTGTTGGCGACAATCTTACTCACCTCTCTCCGTACGCAGCGGCTAGTGTTTTGGCCGAAGCTGTTCGTGCGGAGCAGCCGGATTTGATCCTGACGGGCCTCCAGTCTGATGACTATGGTTACGCACAAACCGGCGTGATCATGGCCGAACTACTCGGATTCCCACACGCAACAATCGTCATCGAGGTTGACGCCTCCGGGGACAAGCTTCGCGTCAAGAGGGAACTCGAAAGCGGCTGGTATCAATGGTACTCAATGCCTACGCCGGCGCTGCTGACCATTCAATCCGGCATCAGCCAGATCCGATATGCGACGCTGAAAGGGATCATGGCGGCGAAAAAGAAAGAGATTAAGGAAGTGACACCACCCGCTGAGATTGTCGGCCGCCCGTCGCATCAGCGAATCGAGAGAGTTTATTTTCCGCATAAGTCGAAGCAGACGCAATTCCTCGGCAATGGCGACGCAAAGGCGGGAGCGGTAGCCCTCGCCGAGAAGCTGCATACAGAGGCTCGCATCTTTTGAGAACGGTTCCATAAAATGAGCAGTGGCATCCTGGTGTTCATAGAACACCGCAATGGCGTACTAAACAAGACTTCGCTCGAGGCAGTAGCGGCGGCACAGGGTCTTGGGTCTCAACTACAGCAGACAATCAGCGCGGTTGTTCTGGGCTCCGATGCGACTTCGCTGGCCCAGGAAATTGCGGCCTATGATCTGGCGAAGGTTCTTTACGCCAGCAACGCCAAACTTTCGGAATACACTCCCGACGGCTATGCCGACGCGATGGAGCGCGTGGTGCGACAACTGGCTCCCACCCTGGTAATCATGTCGCATACTTATCTGGTGCGTGATTTCGCACCGAAACTCGCAGCCCGCTTTGGCAAATCGTTAATCAGCGATTGCATCAGGGCGAAGGTAGCAGATGGTTCAATCACATTCACGCGCCGTATCTTTCTGGGCAAGCTTGATGCCGATGTGGTCTCGGACGGAGAGACGCCAGTTTTTGCGACCTTCCAGTCCGGGGCTTATCGAGCCGACCAGGCCCGGAAGGGACGCGGCGCAAACGTTGAAACGCAGGAAGCTGAAGTCGGTGAGATCCGCATGACACCGGAAGCTCCGTTCCAGGAAGTGAAGCAGGCGATAGATCTATCGAAGGCGGAGATCATCGT
>JBPCIQ010000219.1:0-15272 GCA_051006135.1 Pyrinomonadaceae bacterium
ATGGAAGGCTTGACCAACGCCTTCACGAGAAACGCCTCATCGCCACGCCCGCTCTTTTTTAGCCGTGCGGCCAGTGTATTGCGCGCGTCAGTGAACTCTGGCAATGCGAGCCTGAACAAAGCATCAACATCATCGTCGAGATTATTGCGCTTCCCCTTCGTCTCGCTGCCCCTCGGCTCTCCATTCCTGTCTTGCTTTCCACTATTTCTCATTTATGCATTTCGGAGATTTGACGGTCTTGAAAAATGTTGCGGCTGACGGAGGTCGGGCAATCCCTGGTGACGGCGATGCTCGATGCGGAAACTTGAACACGCCCGTCTGCTCGGGCCGCGAGCGGTAAATCAGTTCAAGCCTGGGTACATTTCGATCTTTTGTTCAAGTGCTGAGGTGGTTCGGTCTTTAGCCTCCAGCTCAACATCTTTGAGACGGATCACTTCCCCAAGACTTTCAGTCGTTTCCTCATATCGCATAGAAGCAGTCTGCCAAGATTCCGATGCGCTCTGCCATTTCTGCGATGCACTCTCCCATTTCGCAGAAGTCTCCAGCGCCGTAGCGAGCCGTGCTGATAGCTCGTTCACCTGCATAGGCGCTGCCTCCAGATGCTTGTTCATCGAGCGCCGTCCAATCATCGTACCGAGGAAAAGGCCAACAGCGAGACTGCCCACAGCCAAGATGATTGGTCCCGCGACTGGTAAGAAATCTGATGCCATGTTGTCATTTTAGTCACGCCTGTTCTCTGCCGTCCACTTCGCGGTATGAGTATAGGGTCGATTTCTCTCGTCGCAAGATCGATACTCGTTTCTCTCCTCGTCAGGCTTTCTAGTTTTCGTTTTTTGTAGGTCCTTTATAGGTCCAGACCCAACAAACAGAATTTTAGGTCCCCAAGAAACCTAACTTATCCACACTCCTAGGCCGCGCGTCCCCAACTGTGCGCGCATCTCTATGTTCCCTGGCGCACCACGAGGACCTGAAGGGAGTCAACCCCAGGGGTTACGTCACAATCCGCGTCACAAATGACTAAAGGCCGCTCTCGCCAGCGGCCTTCTCTTCATCTTTGCTTAATGTTTTTGGTCGGGGCGAGAGGATTCGAACCTCCGACCTCTCGGTCCCGAACCGAGCGCTCTACCAGGCTGAGCCACGCCCCGACAAACTAACTCGACGCTGCATGATAGGTGAGATTGACGACCTAGTCAAACTACCAGGCTTTTGGGTAGTGGGTCCACTACCAGGCTTTTGGGTAGTGGGTCAGTTTGATGTCCGACATGGTTTATTAGCTTGTCGTTGCGTCACGGCAAACTGAAGTTTGTCGGACACTCCAGACGAAACTGACCCACTACTGGCCTTTGTGTATCAGGCTTTGTGTGCTGTATGGCTGGGCAACCACCTTTCTCGGCAACCTGCTAAGCTCAAGCAGCACCAAGGTCACCTGCATTGTTGGTTCAAGCCACGTGGGCGCTCACGAAAAACTTCCGACCCTACACGCCTTCTGCTTCTGCTTTAATTCTCTTCTCGCGTCGCGCTTTCAGCCATTCGATAAATGGCGGCAGCAACGAGAGCAGCACTACCACGATGACAACTTTCTCGATGTGATCGTCAAGTTTGATTCCGAAGGCGCGTTCAACCACTCCACCGAGAAAATAACCGGCTAGTATCATGCTGGTTACCCATAAAAAACCGCCGACGACATTGAACATGAAGAAACGTCGATAAGGCATCTCGGCAGCGCCGGCTACTATTGGAGCGAATGTGCGGACGATCGGGACGAACCGGGCAATGATAATTGTCTTCCCGCCGTACTTCTCATAGAACGCATGCGCCTTTTGCAAATGGCTCGGTTTGAAAAGCAGTGACTTTTGCCGGGAAAAGATTCTTGGCCCCGCCTTGAGTCCTGTGTAGTAACCAACCGCATCACCAACCACCGCTGCGACAAACAGAGTCGAGAGCAGAACGAATACGTTCAACTTGCCCGCGGCCGCAAACAGACCGGCCACAACCAGCAACGAATCTCCCGGGAAAAAGAACCCCACCGCAAGTCCAGTTTCAGCGAAAATGATAAATATCAATCCCACATAAACAAACACCCCGCCACGAACCAGAAGCGTTTCGATAATGACCTTCGGATTTAAGAGCTCTCTGATCTGATGAAAAAAGGTTTCCATATTTCTGTGACCCACTTCCAGGCGAACAATCAGCACTCACGGAGCGTCCCAACCGTGCCGACCAACCAACGGAACAAAGGCGCAGCCACCGTGGTCCTCCTCCTTATAACCCTTTTCGGATTTAATCACGCGAACGAGCCTCTGTGCTTCCCGAGTATTTCCGATTGGCACAACCAGCCGTCCCCCGATCTTAAGTTGGGCTACGAGGGGCTCGGGAATATGGGGACCGCCTGCGGCGACCAATATTGCATCGTAGGGCGCATTCGCAGCCCAACCCAGCGTGCCGTCGAAGCACTTCACTGTTGCGTTATAGATCCCCAGTTGCCGAATTCTGCCTTGCGCCTCGCGCGCAAGATCTGCAATGCGTTCGATTGAATAAACCTGGCCCGCAATTTTAGCGAGAACAGCGGTTTGGTATCCTGAGCCGGCGCCGATCTCCAGCAGTCGACTATCTTTGTCGATCTCAAGCAGCTCCGTCATCCGCGCAACAATGTAGGGCTGGGAAATGGTTTGGTTGGCATTGATGGGTAATGCGTGGTCACCGTAGGCCCGAGTCTGAAGAGCTTCAGGCACAAAGGCATGACGGGGAACCGCGCGCATCGCCTCCAGGACTTTCGCATCGCGAATGCCGTAGTGGGTGCTGAGACGTTCTACCATTCGCTCGCGCGGGATCGCATAGTCCTGTGTTCGCTCGGACGATTGGTGCCGGGTAGGTTGCACAGATGCAGTCTCGAGTTTTGAGTTCAAAGTTGGCGTTCTAATCGCTCTAAGCAGAATTGCCGCGCGTTATTACCGTGAATCCGGTCCTGCTTGAGCTGGAACGAGAAGAAACTTACTAACTCTTTTGGAGCAGCTCTGCGCCCTTGAGGTAGTTCCATGTCTCAATGGCGGTTAGAGCTTGATGATCCGTCATGTCGCTCTTCAACGGGGTGACCGAAACATAACCCAGTTCGACGGCCTGGTAGTCCGTGCCGTCAGCCGAGTTTGTCCCGAAGTATTCTTCGCCTATCCAAAAGTATGGCTTGCCGCGAGGGTCGATGTGTTCAGTAATAACCGGCCTGGCATTCTTGATTCCCTGTCGGGTCACCCGAACACCCTTGATCTCCCCTACGGGGAAATTGATATTAAGGAGAGTGCCTTCGGGCAGTCCCTCTTCCAAAACCTTGCGCACCGCTGTACACGCAAACTCCGCGGATTCGGTGAAATCAAAACTCTCCCGCGCGACGAGGCTAAATGCCAAACCCGGAACGCCCAGTATTGTAGCCTCAAGAGCTCCGGCGACGGTGCCAGAATAGGTTGCGTCGTCACCAAGATTGCCGCCATGGTTAATCCCCGAGGCACAAATATCCGGCATGGCGTCCGCCCGCAAGATCTTGTTAAGCGCCAACGTCACGCAATCAGTTGGCGTGCCATCTACTGTCCAATGACGTTCGTCGATCTGACGAATGCGAAGAGGCCGGGCAAGCGTAAGGCTATGGGCAGCCCCGCTCATCTCGGAGGCCGGCGCAACCACATAAACGTCGCCCACTCTTTTTAACGACTCTTCAAGTTTGATGAGGCCGTCAGAATGGATGCCATCGTCATTTGTCAGCAAGATGCGAGTCATTGGAAAACATCCCACTTAGTCAGAGTTCAGCGCTCGCTGCACAAAGTCGAAAGCGCTGGCCGCCACACACGAATTCGTTGCGACCACACGTATTCGTTCCGGCTCAAGAGCGTCCACTGCTTGTTCTATTGGCTCTGTAGACGACTGGTGAGATAAGAGCGCGGCCTCGTGCGGCAGATTTCGGCAAAGTATCTTCGCTATTTGCAAAATCGGGAGCTTAGTCGCGGGGGGTACTTCGCATGCGGCCCTTCTTCTTGTTTCGCTTACGTGCAAGAGCTGACTTGAGTTTCGCCTTTTGGCCCGGCGGGATAAAGAACGCATGCTTCTTCGCGTCCTTAATGATCTCCTCAGTCATCACCTTACGCTTGAAGCGGCGCAGTGCGCTTTCGATCGATTCACCCTGGTTAACGTTGACTATCGCCATTCTTTCTCCGTCTCCGTATCAAATTCACCTAACTATTAAGGAGAGCCTATTTAACACGCCGACAATGCCTCGGGTCAAGTAGCCAAACGGCAGCGGACTAACAACCAAAAGTCCAACGTTCAATATAGGAAGCAATAAACTTCGAACATTGAACGTCGGACTTTAGAGTTCAGGCGCACCGGGCAGTTTGAACTCCATTCCCGGGGCTAAACCATTACCGCTTCAGGTTCAACAACTTCTGCCTTCTTACGGCTAAGGCCCTGAATCTGAACCGGCTTGTCGGACTCTTTTGTATCCAGCTGTTTCTTAAGCACCAGCTCTTGATAAAGCTTGCGCATCATCACGGCCTCTTCGTGTGCCGTCTTAGGCCCATCCATCTCTGGCTTATTAGGCCTCGTCAAATCGATTGGGTTCAGCACCAAGTTATGCGAAGCCTCCGCCAGCTGCACCTCTTTCCCTCTGGCGAAGATTTCATGTCGACCATTCTCTTCATACCACTTCGCGACGGTAGCATTCTGGTGCATGTTCTCGATGATGTTTCTCCAGCCGATCCCGGTGTTGTACGCGCAGAAGGAAATCTCCCCTTCCTGCGTGCCATACGGAATGATGCACATCTCTGTGCGGCGGAAGTCGTAATTGAAGAGATCCTGGAACCACATGCCGGCGATGAAGAGGAAGTTCCAGCGATCAGAGCGGCGTTTCTCGATATCGTCGCTGGTGCGTTCACCACTTACCTTGCCATACTCTTTGCCCGTCAAGCCGAACGACTTGTCGAACTTCTTAAACAATTCATAAAGGGTAAACTGCGAAGGTGATTTGTAGGGATTGTAATGCTTCAGGAGGGCCAGTCCCATCATCAAATTCGACATCCATTTACCACGGGCCGCATCGGTAATCTTCTGCATGTCCTTAACGAGACCCGGGATGCTCAGAAATTCGGGCACTGGCCGCATCTCTCGAGTTTCTTTATCAACCATCACCGCCGTTCCCACGCCGCAGTTCGGATGGCAACCGCAGGACACCTGCCCCCATTCCGCCTGAGGACCATGTACTAAGTCCGCAAAGTCGGCGAACGCTCCCATCAGTGACAGCGGAAACCAATCGCGGGTTGGCTCCGTGATTCCGACCTGGTTCTTAACGTCATGCGCCAGGTGCGACAGTGTGTAGCGTTGTTGCAGGCGACGCTGTTCGGTGATCTCTTCGTCACGGCCGGTAAAGGAAACTGGTTGGAACGAAAGAAACGCAATCTTTTTCGGATTGTCGAGCGCGAAGCGCACGATCGAGCCCACTTGGTCATTGTTAATACCGTTGACCAGCGTGGTTACCAGCACTATTTCGACACCCGCCTCGTGCAGGTTGTTGATGGCACGCATCTTTACATCAAACAGATTGCCTACCTGGCGATGGCTGTTCGCATCGTTGCCAATTCCATCAAACTGCAAATACACGTAACGCAGGCCAGCCTCAGCTGCTTGACGGCAGAAATCTTTGCTCTTGGCAAACTCGATTCCGTTAGTTGCCGCCTGAACACTGTTGTAACCCACTTTGCGAGCGTACTTGATTGACTCGAGGAAGTGCGGCGAAATTGATGGCTCGCCCCCTGAGAACTGAACGGACATCTGTCGTCTCGGCTTAATTGAAATGGCGTTGTCCAGGATTTCCCTGATGTCTTCCATGCTCAACTCATGAACGAAGCCAACCTGGTTCGCGTCCATGAAGCAAGGGTCGCACATCATGTTGCAACGATTGGTTAGATCAACTGTCAAGACAGCGCCGCGCCCATACTTAATCGTACTCGTACCATGGTTGTGCAGCTTTTCGTCATTGTGAGCATCAATATCGCGACCAGGAAACATCTTCTCGATATGAGTGAGAAACTTCACGTCGATCGCCATCATGTCCTCGAAATGGCCGTGGATTGGACAGTCCTTCACCATCCAGACCTCGCCGTCTCGTTCAATGATCTGGGCCTTGATCTCCCCGACCTTCTCATTAATTAGAACACTCACGTCCTGTTTGCCGCTCAGGATCGATTCTCTTGCCTCAATCACGCAATTTGGACATAGCGAATCAGTCGTTCGCGGCCAGCCGAGGGTCGGTTTACTCTTCTGCCATGATTTCAGCAGCGGCTTATCTGACCACTTCGGCGTGAATGAAGCGTTTGGTTTGTACTTGTTAACTGATTGGATGGTGTCGTGGACGGCTCCAGCAACTAGGGTTAACCCCTTTTCCACGTGTTTAATAGGTCGCATCGGTCTCTCATTTCCCTCTTCGCTGAATTTGTTGAATGGTTGCAAGCCGAGGAAGGCACCAAGGCGCTTGCAAGATTAACACGCTGCCTGTGGCAATGACCGTGCCGCCCAAGCTTCATCGACCGATAACTGAACAAATGCTTAAGGTTAACAGTGAAGGCGAAGTCAGGTTAGTGCCGGCAGAGGCTGGGAATGTGTGTCACGAGACGACACGGTCAGCTCAGTCGCTTGAGGTGTGACATTTTGAGCCTACCCAAATGGGGTCTCCCAAAAGAATCAGAATTCGCGGTCGCTTTTCTAAAGGATTGAGGTTCAAGGAAAATTATTTCGGGGCGAAGTAGCCGATGCGCGCCGAAATCCGGTGACTCCGCTCGGTGGTTTCCACCCGAGTGCGCCGAAAGCCGCCGTCGCGTTGCTTATTTAAAGGGGAATAGTAAAGCGCATACTGACGTCGCAGTTCTTCTGCGACCTCCGAATAGGCCTTTTCGAGATCATTAAAGGAATGAGGCTTGTAAAGCTTGCCGCCGGTTGCCCCTGTCAATTGAGCCAAATTACGCTCGCTCACATCAAGGGCTTCGAGGCCCAGTCGCAGATCGCCGATGCGAAGCTCATTAAACCGTACAGATGCACCCGTGGCAGAAAGTAGCGCAGATAACTCTGTTTGCTTCCTGGCTCTTTCTATTTCACTGTTGCTGACTACGTAAACCGCCGTCTGGGACTGGAGTGCGGCGCGAAGAGCGGAGTCGAAGCTTGTCCCGCGCCCGCTATCTATTCCGTCCGTAAGCACAATGATTGCATGTCGGCTGTTCCCGCGCGGTAACTGGTCGCGCGCCGCCAGCAGCACTGCGTCATTAAACCGGGTGAACATTCCGGGAACTACGCGCCTTAGCGAGCGCCGAAGCTGCATGCGACTCTTTGTCCAGTCTTGCAGTAGCAACACTCGGTCATCGAATTGGATCAAGCTGATCCGATCATCGTCGCCAAGATGTACGGCAAATCCCTCGGCGGCCCGGCGGAAATCATCAAGATTACCGGCGACTGATGATGAAGCGTCGACCATTAACACGACATCTACCGGAACTTGACGGAGGCTTAAGTCGCTCAGCGGCTGCTCAGTCCCATCTTCAAAAACGCGAAAGTCCTTTCGCGTTAAGTTGGAAACAAGCTGGCCAGCGTAGTCACGAACGGTAACCGGAAGCAGCACTTCGGTGGTGCTAACTGAGATTACATCTGCCGGATCAATTTCCTGGTCTTCCTGCTTGACTTGAGGTGTAGGTGTCGGTCTTGGGTCCTGAGCGAAGCCGATTGTTAGACCGTCCGCAAGTGCATAGAGGACGATCAGAATGAGCGCGAGTTTGAGAATCCCAGGCGCGCGGGAAGGCGTGATGGCGAAGCTCGCCGGCATGCGCTAGTTCTCCCCACTTTTTGCAGGCCCGCCTGGCGTTGATCCATCCATCGCTGCTGTCATGGCCGCGATGATTACATCCGTCACGCGACGCTTGCGCAACTCAATGAGTTTGGGGGGGGATAGATCGAACTCAACGGGCGAATCCTCAATTCGCCTGATGATTGTGCCTTCCGAAAAACCAGCCTCGACAAGACTGATAATCGATTCGTTGTTCAGCGTTGGTGTCTTTTCGAGTTTAGTTGCTGCGCCCCCGGCTTCGGTCGCTGGGCGCATGATGCGAACGGTCGCGCTACCAGTCGTTGTTGTTTCACCCTGCTCGGAACCATTCCTTCCGCGACTGCTGGTCTGTCCTCTTGATCCGCCACTCGAACCGAAGATCCCGGTGCCGTTATTTCCGGAATCGGGGACACTATTTCCTGGCGTCTTTCCCTTCTCTTCAAAGAAAGGGTCGTCGCCCCACTCGTCATTTGCGACGGTTGATTCTCCCAGTGAGAGCATCGTGAGGATAATGTTTTCGCTGACACCATTCCGCTTGAGCTCAATCAGGCGATCCGGATCAAGTTCAAAGTGATTGGCCCTGCTGCGAATGATCGCAATAACAGTCTTCTCTTTGAAGCCCGCACGGACCAGCCTAACTACGGCCGTATTTGTGAGTGGCACCTCTGCGGGCTGTTGTGCATTGACAGAAGCCACGAACCCGGCGCAAGCGAGGATCAGCAGGGCAGTTAGTCGAGTAAAGCTAGTTTTAATACGCATCAAAGTAAACTCTATGGCAGCCTTGATAGTCTATCACTATCGGAGGCAAGTCCGCTGCCAATACTACGACGACCGGCGCTGGAGTTAAGACGGACAAAGATCAACTTCCACCGGCCGTCGATATGTTTCCCTGAACGGGAGTTACTGCTAGCTTCCCGCGATGATAACGATAGCTGATTCGTTTTACATAATTGCGGGTCTCACGGTAGGGCGGGACTTTACGTCCATACTTCATTACTGCGCCCTCTCCCGCGTTATAACTCGCCAGGATGAGGTCCACTCGGCCGTTGAAACGCTGTGACAGTTGCTTCAGAAAACGCGTGCCGCCGGCAATGTTCTGGGCCGGGTCAAACGAATTGCGAACACCAAACTGCGCAGCTGTGCCGGGCATTAGCTGCATCAACCCCCGAGCTCCCATCGGCGACAAAGCGCGCGAGTTAAAATGTGATTCCTGCTCCATCACACAAAAAACCAGGAAAGGATCAAGACCGACCTTGGCGGCGTTCTTTCTGATTAGACCGTCAATATGCGGGCGACCTGTCGTCCAGCTTCGCTCTTTTCTAGAAGAAGACCCGGATTCGGCCAGACTTTCCAGATTTTCTCGTTCGATATGGTCTACGCGGCTGCGTTCGATGAAGATGGAAAGCGCACCGCGTGTGTACCAAACGCCGGCCGCTGATTCGGTAGCGCTGTCCGCTTCGACGCGTGCTCCACCTACCAGGTGAATCCAAACCGGCTGCAGAGAAGTGGTCAACTTAGGGCCACTTGGATCGGTGATTTGCGCCACCGGCAGCACAACTTTTAATTTGGATTCTGCTCTGCGCTCGATTGCCTTAACCCGATCAGCGCGTATGAGATGAGTAACGCCGTTTTGTTTGTACCAGATTCCCTGTTCGCTCTCCCAGGCGTCTTCCACGCTAATCCGCGAGCCGTCGGTAAGCTTGAGTTGGACTTGAGGCCCTAAAGCGTTGGAATCAACTGTCGCGACAGGTACTGGCGACTTCTTCAAAGAGTGATTTTTAACCACCTGCGCGTGCGAGGCGGTGCCTGCACCAAGCACGAGCGCTGCGCCCAGTGTAAGAACTCGCATCGTTTCTGAAGTTTGGGTCATAACAATTGTTCAGAACGGGCAGGGCCCTGGTTTTCGGATCGTTTAGAGCTCCAACGGATCAGCGAGTTTCCCTTCAATCCTCGTCTCCTGCGTGGGTGCCGGAGCGAACGAGTGGGAAGTACCAAAGTAATTGCGCCACGCGATGTCCAAGACCTGAGGTGTCAGCTCAAGCGCCTGTCTTTCAAAAAGACAAATGTCGGTCGAACGATCGAGCAGGTCGCGGGGCTCGCAACCTTTCATCTGCCGACCTTCTGTCCTGTACTTATTGAGCAGATGATTGAGTACTGATTGGTCACACTTAATACCTCGTGTGTGGGCCGCGCGCGTAAAAATTTCGGAGTAAGCCGCTGGTGTTGGCGGCTCAACACGAGCGCGATACCCCATGCGGCGAAGGAACGCCTGGTCCGTCAGGTCATTCTCATCAAGGTTGGTTGAGAAAACAACGAGCTGCTCGAACGGGACTTCGATTTTCTTGCCGGTGGGGAGAGCGAGATAATCGACGCGGCGCCCAAGCGGCACGATCCAACGATTAAGCAAATCCTGCGGCGCCACTCGTTGGCGGCCAAAATCGTCAATCACAAGCGTGCCACCATTCGACTTCATCTGGAAGGGTGCTTCGTAGAATTTGGCTGACTCGCTCCACGTGAGATCCGCGTTTTCGAGGGTCAGCTCACCACCAACTATCACCAGGGGTCGCCTAATGTGAACCCAACGTCGGTCGTAATCGAGAGGGGTCTCGTCTTCCGGCACTATCCGATGACAGTGCGAATCGAACACGCGAATGATTTGCCCGTCGATTTCTATTGCGTAGGGGATCCAGATGGCACCGGGAAGTGCGTTATTGATGCGTTCCGCGACGGCAGTTTTTCCCGTGCCCGGAAGTCCGGTAAGGAATAAGGATCTTCTGGAGTTGATTACGCAACCAAGCGTCTGCAGCAGCGAATCCGGCAGGATCAGGTCATGAAAGGCACTAACCACGGTTTCAATCGACGCGGGATCGGTGGGGATGGACTGCAGACGCATCATATGGGCGTAATCGCGTAAAGATACTGGAGCAGGGCCCGCATAGCCGCACATTGATAGCAATCTGGTGTAGCGATCCCAGCCGTGGTCGAGCATTGCGTAACGAGTTGAACCAACAGTGGTCTGCAGGCGCACCTCAATTAGCTTTTCCCGATAGAGTTTTTGCAGGATCTCTTCAGTTAATGCACGAGGCAGATGGAGTCGCTCCGAAATTGAGGTGGTGGTGGGCTCCGGCACCATAGCAACATGCTTAAGCGCCAGGTCGCAGAGAAAGCCTTCGGAGATTCCGGTGTCCGCTAGTTCTTCACAGAAGGGCGGACCCATGGCTTCCACTTCGGTTCTTGAGAGTATGGTTGTTTGCGACATAGCACTCCTCTTTCCTATCGGGGCCTTTATTTTCCACCAATCGCAGGGTTTTGGGACCGGATTGACGCAAGAGCGTTACGTGCCTCCTGCGATTCCTGGGTCTTTCCAACGCGCAGATACAGATCTGTTAGTCGCCTCAAAGCGAATGAGCAATTTGGATCGACGCTGCGAGCTCCTTCGTAATAGGCTATTGCGTTGTCGTCGCGCCCAAAGCGTTCCATCATCTTGGCCATATTGAGATTGCCGGTGAGAGGACCGCCCGCGCGCGCGAAGTTTTTGTACGCATCTTCAAACTTTCCCATTCGACAAAGTGCGAGTGCGAGATTGTTAAGAATGCGCTCATCGTAGGGCGCGAGTTTCGACGCTCGCTTTAGCCGATCAATGGCGGCTCGATAGTTGCCATTTTGGTATAACGAGAAACCAAGGTTGTTCAGTGTTTGGGCGTCTTGCGGTTCAGCCTTAACGGCGCGCTCATAAGATTCTTTTGCCCGATCCTGCATGCCCTTCTGGGCAAACGCGACACCAAGCAGGTTGTGAGCTTCGCTGATCTTCGGGTCAAGCGACGCCGCCGTCGACAATTCCGAAATCGCTTCGTTGAGTCGGCCCTCCTGCAGGAACAAGCGGCCTGATGCCAGACGCTCCCTGGCTGAACCAGAGTTCCCGATGCGCCTCGCATCCGGGTCACTGTTGTCTTGAATCCGCTCCACGCCGACACTAACAAACTTCTCCGCATCTTTTTCAGTCATGCGTTGAATCTTATTGTCCCCGTTGCGATTGATCAGCTTGCCAAACGCCCTAAATGGAGCCGTGAAGATGCGCGCAACCTTGTTGCCGTCGTTCTTCTTCCCGATTGAGTTGCCCGCAGATGAGCCTGAATCCTCAATCACGTTCGCGTCAGGGTCGCCCTCCAGCTCGAGGGTTGAAGCGCTCCACATGGCTGTGACGCCGATGGTCAGCACGAATGCGATAAGAAGGGCTAAAAGTCTACGTTTGCTCATTTGGTCCAACTCCTTTACATCTTGGCGAAAGTGTCCATCAATTGGAGGGCTGCGGGGCCGAGTATCGCAATAAACAACGTTGGAAACAGGAAACAGGCCAATGGCAGAAGCAACTTCACTGCCGCTTTTTGAGCAGCCTGCTCAGCACGCTGCCGGCGTTTGGTTCGGAGTGAATCAGAGAATGCGCGAATAGCCTTTGCGACGGACGTACCAAAGCGATCTGTCTGAATCAACATCGCCACGAGGCTGCGTAAATCCGAAACCCCGGTTCGTTCGGCCAGGTTCCTGAGTGCCTCGTCACGTTCGCGCCCTACCCGTATTTCCAGGTTGGCGATTTCGAATTCATCGCTGATGTCCGGGTGCACTTCTTTCAACTCACTGCTGACCTTCATCATGGCGGCGTTTAGTCCGAGACCTGCCTCTACCGAGATAACCATCAGGTCGAGCGCATCGGCGAGGCCCCAACGTATTAGTTGTTGGCGGGAGCGAATTGCCCGCCGCAGCATATAACGCGGGAGAAAGAAACCAATCACAAAAGCAAAGAGGATAAAGAGAACCGCGCTATTTAGTGGGCGGGCCATCAAGGCGCAAGCCAGCGCCACGGCCGCCGGAAACGCGGCCAGTGCGAAGAGTTGGATGGCGCGGTACATGACAGGGGCGCCAGATGAACGAAACCCAGCCTGCATCAGTTGCTTCTGCAGTTTTTTCGCTTCGGCGGCCGAAGGTGGAAGTAAACGATTGAGTGGTGAAGCAAGGCGCTCCGCGAGGTCGGACCCAGGAGATTCATCAAGCGATACCGCGGTATTCACGGGGCCGGCAGTTCGCTCTCCGAGCCTCTTTAAACGTTCGGTGGCAGCGCTCTGCGGCCGGTACATGAGCCAATAGATTCCCATCATTCCGAGCGAGATGCAGACAAATGTGGAGATTGCGATGATTAGTAGCATGGCTTTTTTGTCAGTAGTCAGTTGTCAGTAGTCAGTGTGAGTGGTCTTTGTAAGTCATAGGCTGTTGTTGTCCGTGGTCTACAACTAACTACTGACAACTGACAACTGACAACTTCAAATTTTTATATTCAAAATCTTACGCACGATCAGCATGCCGGTTATTTGCAAGCCCATCGCGGTGGCGATTAAGTAATGTCCTCGAGGATCCTTCCAAAGAATGCTCATGTAATCTGGATTCATGAAAGTAATTACGACGGCAACAAAGATCGGCAGGCCGCAAAGCAACCAGGCCGACATTCGTGAGCTGGTGGTTAGTGTCTTCAAGTCGCCCATAATGCGGAAGCGCTCTCGAATCGTGTAAGAAACCTTTTCAAGAATCTCAGCGAGATTGCCGCCCGTCTCCCGTTGAATCAAAACTGCTGTGACACACATGCGCAGATCCAAAAGAGGAATCCGGTCCGTTAGGTTTCCCAGAGCCAGCTTCAGGGACAAGCCGAGGTTCTGCTCTTCATAGGTCTTGCGAAACTCAGTAGCGATGGGTTCCGGCATCTCGGCCGAGATCATCTGCATCGCTTCCGCAAATCCGTGACCGGCGGCGAGCGCGCGAGCCATTAGATCAAGCGCATCGGGCAGATGTTCGAGGAATCGTTCGAAGCGCTTCTTGCGTGTGTGCCAAACGTGAACAAAGGGCATGGCCGAGGCTATAAGCCCTCCGAAAATCATCAATAGAATGGAGACGCTGATTACCGATACGGCTAGCGCCGCGAGCAGCCCGGCCATGCCGGAGAACATCAACAAGCGCGAGGGCGTAATATGCAAGTCAGCCTGATCCAACATTCGTCTTAATTGCAGCGCCGCCTGCATGCGGAGCAGCGCGCGATTCATCCAGGGAATCTCGCTCATTAGTTCATTGCGCGCGAGAACCACTTCTATGTCTTCAGTGTGTGCTGAGTGGAGCAGGGCCTCGCCGAGTCGCTTTCGCAGCTGAGTCCTTTTGGACTCCGACCCCTGAGTGGCGAGCAGGTACGCGCCGAGCACGAGAAACAGAGCGAATAAGAATACAAGGAAAGAGATCAACATCGGTTTATGCCTCTTCAAAGAACACTCGTGGCATTTGCATCCCACAAGCTTTCAGTCGCTCCGCAAAACGCGGACGGATCCCAGTTGGTCGGAAACGACCGATGACCGTCCCCTGAGCATCGATTCCCGTGCGTTCGTATTGGAAGATCTCCTGCATGGTTATGGTCTCACCTTCCATGCCCGTGATTTCTGCAATCGAAGTGACGCGGCGAGAGCCGTCAGATAAGCGGGCGACTTGCAACACCAGGTCAAGAGCCGAGGCAATCTGCTGGCGCATGGCGCGGTCGGACAGCCTCATTCCCGTCATCTGAATCATCGTCTCAATCCGCGCCAGAGCGTCGCGGGGTGTGTTTGCGTGAATCGTGGTCAAACTGCCGTCGTGACCCGTGTTCATTGCCTGTAACATGTCGATCGCTTCGCCGCCGCGCACCTCTCCAATAACAATGCGGTCGGGACGCATGCGCAGCGCGTTACGAACTAGGTCCCTCTGCGTAACCTCGCCCTTTCCTTCGATATTTGGCGGCCTTGTTTCGAGCCGTACAACGTGTGGTTGCTGGAGCTGAAGCTCGGCTGAGTCTTCAATCGTCACGATGCGCTCGTTTTCCGGAATGTAAGCCGACAGGGCATTCAGCAATGTAGTCTTACCGGCGCCGGTACCACCTGAGATCAGGACGTTAAGACGCGCGTTGACGCACATCTCCAGCATGTCGGCAATGTCTTTTGTCAGCGCCTTGTTGTCAATTAGTGAGTTCATCCGCAGCGGCTCTGCACCGAAGCGACGAATTGAAAGCACGGGGCCATCGATGGATAGCGGCGGAATGATTGCGTTAACGCGCGAGCCATCTTTAAGGCGGGCGTCAACCATCGGAGATGATTCATCAATCCGGCGACCGACGGAAGAAACGATACGCTCGATGACGCGCATCAAGTGCTCATCATCCTTAAAAGCGACATCGGTAACTTCGAGCTTACCTCGCCGTTCGACATAAATCTTACCGTGCGCGTTGACGAGAATGTCGGAGATGGTGGGATCTGCCAGCAAAGGCTCCAGTGGACCAAGGCCGAAAAGCTCATGCTGCACGTCATTGACCAACCGGTCGCGTTCCACTGAAGAGAGGGGCATCGCTTCCTGGGCCAGCACACTC
>JBPCIQ010000220.1:0-8081 GCA_051006135.1 Pyrinomonadaceae bacterium
CACTCGATCAAGCGGCGCATAACCGTACTTCTCGATCAAAAGTCCATGTGTCTCTGAAATCGCGCGGAGATGCGGCGCATAGATGATCAACTCGCCACCTTCCTCGATAATTCCTCCGAGCTTGTAACTGGCCTTGCCGCCCACCCACAACTCGTCGTAGTGCTCGTCGAGCAGGGCGACGACTCGCTTGTATTTGCGGCCCGTGTACTTGATGTGAATTTGGCGGCTGACGTCGGCGGCCCGCCGAAAGGCTTCCCGAACATCACCGGCGAACAGCGCATGCGTCCGCAGACGATTGTTGTCGTCGCGCGTGACCACGGAGTTGAGAGAGATGACATGGGCGGGAACATAGTCCGCGGCTGCCTCAATCATGTGGCGCGTGGGCGTTTCGACGCGACCGATCACGTTTTCGATCGAAGCCAGCGCGCCGAGCCAGTGCGTCGCGTGCGTCAGGTCTGGACCAGCGACGCCTGGGAAGAAATATTTCGCGCCTCCGGCAAAACCTGCCACCTCGTGCGGCACGGTCGCGCCAAAGATAAGCACCGTATCGTAAATTCCTGGTCCCAGCAGACGATTGAGATTCACTGAAACCGCGTCACTGATTAGTCCTCCGGTCAACTCACGAACGCGCTCTGCGCTCAATTCGCCAATGGTCACAAGTTCTTCGGGGCGATTCCACTGGTGATCGTAGATGTTTCCCAGTGCCTGCGCCTGAATCCCCTCCCGTAAACCTGTCTTCGCCCTTTTTTCATCTTCGGTCATCGGCATGTGGGTGCCTTGCGCGACCAGCGCATCAAACTGAGCGACGCTACGAGCGGCCAATACCTCTGCGGCGAAAGGAAAGAGCAGGTCGGTATTGTCGTCGCGCGTTTTGTCGGGGATGATTGCCAGCACGCGCGCGCCGGGGGCAATACTCAAAAGCGCCTGTTCAATGATGGCGCGCAGTGCGCTCGGTGAAAGATCGAGATTAGGGGAGCCTTCTCCAATGGTTGATGGTGCGGGCTTGCTGCTCATAAGGTGTCCCCACTTGAAGATCTGCAAGTAGATCTGGTGTCATGCATGCGAATGTTGGTATCGCCCGGCTCTTTCCTGTCTCTATATGCTCAGATAACTCTTAATGGCCTTAATGATCTCATCGGGACTCAAAGAAATATCTACGTTCCAGTTTCGCTCCGGCTCCTCTAGCGTCTCGAACTGGCTGTCGAGCAACGCAGGGTTCATGTAATGTCCGCGGCGTGCATTTATTCTCTTCTGTATTAAGTCACGGTCACCCTTGAGGTAAATTAATTTGACTTTTTCATCGACCAGAAGAAACTCTCGATAGCTCTCCTTTAGTGCTGAGCAGGCAAGGACAACATTTTCGCCCCGCTCAAGACAGTGACGTACTAAGTCGCTGAGGGCTTCCAGCCAGGGCCTTCGGTCGTCGTCATTCAGCGGGATTCCGCTGCTCATCTTTTCGACATTGGCAAGCGGGTGGAAGTCGTCTGCGTCGTAATATCTCCAACCGAGTTCTTGGGAAAGCAGTCTCCCAATAGTTGTTTTGCCAGAGCCGGTCACCCCCATCAGGACTATGACCATACTTTCTCCTTTGTGACTCTTGCATATGTTGCTACACGCCGCCAGAGGCCGAGAAGCCGCCATCCACTGGCACGACAATACCTGTGACGAAGGCTGAGGCTGGTGAGAGAAGCCAGAGCACTGTCCCCAACAAATCTTCCGGCTCGCCGAAGCGGCCCATCGGAGTGTGGTTGATAATGCTTCGGCCGCGCGCCGTGAGTTCACCGGTTTCTGGATCTTTCAACAAAACGCGGTTCTGCTCGGTTAAGAAGAAACCTGGGGCAATGGCGTTGACGCGTATGCGAGGCGAATATTCCTGAGCCAGGTGCACGGCCAACCATTGAGTAAAATTGTTGACGGCCGCTTTGGCCGCCGAGTAGCCCAGGACGCGCGTCAACGGGCGAAAGGCGCTCATCGAGGATACATTCAGAATCACACCCTCACCCTGCTCGGCCATACGCTTGCCAATAACCTGGCTGGGGAGGATTGTGCCCAGCAAGTTCAAATCTAAGACAAAGCGGAGTGCCTCTTCGGGGATATCAAAAAAGGCGAGATCAGGCCGCGTGGTTGCTTGAGGATGATTTCCTCCTGCGCCATTGATGAGACAGTCTATCCGTCCAAACTCCTTAACGACAGCCTCCGCAGCCAGTTGAAGATCCTCCAGTTTGAGCGCGTCACCTTCGACGATTATGGCCCGGCCCGGCCCCAAAATTTCCGAGCCCAAGGCTGCAGCCTTGTCACGATTTCGGGCTAAGACAGCTACGTTAGCCCCGCAGCCCATTAGGGCTTTGACCATGCCGCTGCCGAGGACGCCCGTGCCACCGGTGACGACCACCGAGCGACCGGTGAAGTCGTAGATTTTGGTCAGTTCTGCTAAATCCATCTTCTGCCCCTGAAATGTTTCTGTGAGAGCAAACTCACTTTCCTATGAACAGCGGTTTCAGGTGACGCTCATACAAGTTCTCCGTCACATTTTTGGCGACTGTCGCCTCGCACGCTTCGAGCATATTCAAATAACGGTCGCCCATTTTGGCTGCTACTTTATAGCCTACATGCAACAGTTGCCTGAGATGCGGGTTGTACTGTTCGCAACGCTGGTTGTGCCTGAGAGCAGAAACGAACTGCTCTGAGGTCCAGTCCCGCACTTCTTCTTTGGCAGGCAGCAGGCGGCGGTCTATATCAATCACCGTCGCATACGGCACGCACAGGGCATCTATGTCATCCAGCGCTTTCCCGTAAATCTCTTTGGCCAACTGCAGCCCTTCGCCGCCGCTTTCAGCCAACCCGATCAACTCCTCCAGCCAGTTTGTGCCGGCCGTCTTGACGTGAATACCGGCCCCGGTGCGCGCCAGTGCCTTGCGGATCGGCTCATAGATTGAAAACTTGTCACTACCGGAGTGAACGCTCAGCTTAAGGTTCTCAGGGAGATCATACTGGCGTACGGCATAGGCGATCACCGCCAGGTCTTCATTAAACTCTTTTTCAAACTGAACCACATTCCCGACGTAATCGACGCCCTTGTTGAAGCGGCCGGTGAATTTCGGTGCGATGGTCTGCGCCGGGATTTTCTCGTCCGCGATGGCGGCCAGGATCACCAACAACTCAGGCGGAGTCTGCGGACTGTCTGTCTCGTCCATCGAGACCTCAGTAATAAACTTGCCCGGGCCCTTTGCCGAAGCGATGTGGCGATAGAGTCGTCCCGCCTCTTGTACGGCGTTGAGATACTTCCCGGCGATTCTCTCTATGTCTGCGCGCGACGTTTGGAAAGGTTCTTCGATGCCTGTAATCTCCAGCCTTCCCAACAACTCAGGATGGCGCTCAACAAGACTCTCCACCGCCTCATCAGGAGCGGGCTGGCCAATGGCGTCAGCCACGTCGAGCGTATAGAAGTCGCTGTTATCGATGAACGGATTCACAGTCTCGATGCGGATGTGATCAGCATCTACGTGAAACGGCTTGTTCCAATCCAACTCACGAACGGCCGCCTCAGCCGCAATCCGAGCGCTCGGAGGCGTTGAGCCCACAATAGCGTGTTCTCGGTGAGACTTGTTCCAGACGGGGGTGACCTCAACGCCCTGCGCAGCGGCCTGCATACATGCTTGTAGCTGCGCCTTCGCCTGATGCGCGAATCGATCCCCGACCCCGAAAGAATATTTCTCCAATCTTAGCGAGTTATTCATATTCTCCTCATTAATTTTCAACCTTTTAATGACGACACGAAAGGGTCAGTTTATCCACTCGATGCTGCCATTACCATTACAAACCGAGCTTGTTCTCATTGAATTCATCCGAATCAGTCGGAGTCATCGAGGGCCACATCCTACCCACGTTAGGTTTCTAATAGGTTAACGCCGATTCACCTGGACCATCGTTGTCAGTATCATGACCCATCACCGGCCAAGTCGTTAACCACTTCATCGGCTGGAGATGAACAACGCGGCAATAGGCACCTTTTTGTACTGAAAATAATAGTTTCAAACAACTATCATCATCAGAGGTTCTCTACCGGCTCGAGTCGCGGCACGAGCAAGTGTATGACCAGGAGCGCAACGAGGTACGTGGTACCGCCGATGATGAAGATCGGGCAGATACGAATGTACGTTTCAACTCCTTTGCAGTAAAGATCGCCGTCAGGTCAATCTCGCCCATAACCATATGGCGTGGGCACGCGCTCACTTCACTTCGGCCACGAAGCGCCGGTATTGTTCATCCATCTGCCTGGTCGTTGCCGGCCCCGAAAGGATCAGGAGGCGATGCCTGAACGTCACCTTCTGCTTCGGCTCAAGCTTGAAGTTCAGCTTCTCCTTGCCGTTGCTGAACACCTCCTGGCCGAACGGGTTGGCCGCGAATAACCCGTAGCCGCGCGCGTGCCAGTAGGTTGGATAGCCCACATTCTCCGGATGATCGAAAAGGGCGAGCGTAATCGGTTGCTCGCCGACCTTACCTGTCAACACCGCCCAGCGCCCCCGCGTCCCCCATACCGCGTCGCCCGTCTTCCCCTCACTGCTCAGGTAATTGCCGGCGACCCCAGTGTTATCCAGCCGCGCTACAGATGTCGGCCTGCCGCTCGCATCCGTGAACACGAGCGGCTCCTTAGAAGGCTGCTCCAATTCGCGCCTGACACGCATGCCGATGACTCCCTCCTTGTTGTCATGGAAGATGACGCGATCGCCCAACGCCGTGAGCGTCGTGACCCGGTCCACCTCGCGAATGTTCGGGCTAGCATGGAAGACGAACTTTGTCGTTTCGCGCAGGATGGCTTTGCCGTCCGGCATTATCCAGTCCATCTCGACAGCCAGCTCGCCACTCTCTTTACCGCTCTTCGTGCTGACGATGCGTCGATGAATGATCGTGCCCATCTTGTTCTGCGCTTCGGGCTTTAACGCGGTGGAGTTGTTCCAGAAGTCAACGCCGTTCACGTCGCCGTAGTTGAACCACAGTCCCACGTGATGGGGGTGGTCCACGCGCTCGCCCGGGCGCGGATCCATTGGGAAGCCGCGTGTGACAGGTGTGCCGCTGGCCGCGTTGAGCGGGTAGAGCACAGGTTTTTTCAGCGTCTCGGGCCAGATGTAGGACGTGAAAGGTTGGCCCTCCACGAAGATGTCCACGCGACGCGTTGCTTCGTTCGGGACAACGCTCACGCCCCGCTCCTTGCGTTGCGCAAGCGTCGACGCCCCCGTAAGAAGCACCAGGCTCACGACCGCCAGCCACGACAGAGTGTGCACGCCAAAAATTTGCTTAGTATTTTGCGTAGTATAAAGCATCTTCTTTTTCATCAGCCGACGAACCCCTCCTGTTTGGCATCATCAAAGGTGACGCGCTGCCCCGAATGCATTGCCGCGACCGTCATGCAGATTGCGGTCGCATGGTTATAGCCCGCCTGAACGTTTAGCAAAAGGCATATTGAAGAAAGTAGTCTAGTCATCAATTGAAGGTTGTCATAACTAACATTGGCTGTAAAATGATTTGCTAATCAACAGTCAAAAGATTGAAAGGGCCGTTCGCATGAGCTACATCGGTATTCTTGGGGGCGGGAATATTAGCGAAACGCATGCGCGTGCGGCGCGCGAAATGGCAGGCCACCAGATCGCTGCCATCTACGGACCCAATCAAGAGAAGGTTGCGCGCCTGGGTCAGTTATATGGCGGGAAAACATTCGATAGTCTCCAGGCTTTTCTCGAACACCAGCCGATGGACATGGTGATGATTGGCAGCCCCTCGGCGGTGCACGCTGAGCATGGCACAGCAGCAGCGCGGCGAGGTTTACATGTACTCGTTGAGAAGCCGATTGACATCACGACCGCGCGGGCCGATGAGCTGATCGGTGAATGCGAGCGGTCAAAGGTGAAACTTGGTGTCTGCTTCCAGGATCGCGTGGCGCCTGACATCTGCAAGCTGAAAGAGTTGGTCCAGGAGGGACGATTAGGAAGGCCAATTCTGGTCTCAGGGCGCGTCAAGTGGTATCGCCCTCCGGAGTATTACGGCAACTCGCGTTGGCGCGGTACCTGGGCTTTCGATGGCGGTGGAGCGCTGATGAATCAGGGAGTGCATACCGTCGATCTGCTGCTGTGGCTTATGGGCGACGTTGAGCGGGTTTATGCCAAAACCAGCACGGCGCTCCATGACATCGAAGTGGAAGACACGGTTGTCGCCACGCTCGAATTCGCGAACGCAGCCGTCGGCACACTTGAAGCGGCGACATCCGTCTATCCCGGCTACCAGCGGCGTGTTGAGTTAACCGGCTCCGAGGGCACGATAATTCTCGAACACGACCGACTCGTCGCCGCCGATCTGCGTGAGCCGATCGCTGATTTGATTCGGAAGACGGAGGAGAGCCAGAACCCGAGCGGGACCTCGCCCGTTGTCTCCACTGTACGTGGCCACCAAAAACTTCTGGAAGATTTCCTGCGGGCCATCGAAACAAATGCCAGTCCAGTTTGCGACGGACGTGAGGGCCGGCGCAGCGTCGAACTGGTGCAAGCCATCTATGAATCATCACGCAGGTGTCAGTCGGTGACGATCACGAAAAGAGTAGAACACGAAATTAATTAATGGCGGAGGAGGCCCGACATGAAAAGACGAAAGTTTCTCACTTCAGCGCTTACGGCTTCATGCCTTGCTGCTCCTCTGTCCATGGGTAACACCGCCGCGGTTAATGAAAAGGGCGATCACCACAGCCTGAGTACTATGAACTGCGTCTCTATCACATGCTCTTTGGTCCAAAGCAGAAGCTGCTGAACGATTTCTTGCGCGATGTCGTCATTCCGGCGATGAACCGCAACGGGATGGCCCCGATTGGCGTCTTCACTGTGCAGTTTGGACCAAATACCTCGACGCTCTACCTGCTCATCCCGCACAAGTCGCTGGAGTCGGTCGTCCCTGCCTCGTCGCGTCTCCTGGGTGATGCCGAGTATGGGAAAGCTGGTGCTGCTATCATCAACGCACCCATATCTGACCCAACATATTTACGGATGGAAAGCTCGCTGCTAGCAGCATTCGCGGGGATGCGTAAGTTGGAGGTGCCAGCGACTACAGCCGTAGAGATAATCCATACTAGCCGATACTGTCTCGAACATCACTGACATCATCTTGCGCCCAACAGCATACTCACAGATTTAGCGGGGCGGAGCGGGGCCTCCAGAGGGACGGTACAGTCGTTGGCCTTATGTCGGTGATTTCCATTTTCCGCGTATTTCGGTTTACTTCATTTTCCATTTGTCATTTCTCATTTTTCATTAGCCATTGTGGCACCTATTGTTCGAATCCGTTCGTGTTACTTCGTGGATCGTTCTTAATCTCGCAGCAAGGCGCGAGGTTGTTTCTTATTTGCGCCGAAGTTATTTCCTTCATTTCGACTCAAGACCTGATTGGATCCGCGTTGCGCGGCGACCACGGCGCTAGTTAGGGCAACCATCCTCCCATGGGACAACCACCTTCCCATTGGACGGACAACGCACGTTAGGAGAACGCTGTAAGGCTCGGAACCAGTACAACCGGTTCAACCCGAGTGCTGGTTAATACCGGGAACTCGGCTGTTGTCACGGCGTCCGGTTCATTCCGCAGAGGATACGCGCTTGAGAGTATGCGTCGCCGGATGCCTGAAAAATAAGATAGATGGTACAAACAAGCAAGAGACCTTGGCGCCTTTCAGATTAAAAACTTCTCATGAGGTTAGGTGGACAATTTCAACTACGAAGTCATCCAGACTATGAGCGTTGCCAACGCCGCTCCACTCATCAGGCCTCGCGCCAGTCCTTAATAATTTTGCCCCAGTCCCTAATAATACGGAGCGATGCTCCATCCGACAGACCTCGATTCTTAAGACGCTGCTGAGGCAATCTGGCCATTTTCGGGCTTGCCTCGCAGTACAGGCCTGAACATGAGGGCTGTAGCTATGTGAATACTGTGGTTATTGGGGTGGGTGGTGCCGAAGGGGGGAATCAGAGCGATTTTCAGAATATCACGCATTTTAGGGGACTGTTGCATTTTTATTGAAGATTCCGCACATTTGTTGGTCTACACCG
>JBPCIQ010000221.1:0-11985 GCA_051006135.1 Pyrinomonadaceae bacterium
TCGATTCTCGACCAGGCGGGTAACATTCTGACTAACTACCATGTGGTAGAGCGAGCGCAAAAGCTTTCCGTCAGCTTCGGCGGTCAGAAAACCTACGCGGCAACCGTCGTTGGAGGTGATCCTGATACCGACCTGGCAGTAATTCGGCTCGTAGAGAAACCACGCGAACCGTTAACCGTCGTGCCCCTTGGCGATTCAGAGAAATTAGTTGTTGGCCAGAAAGTATTGGCGATTGGTAATCCGTTCGGCATGGATCGGACGTTGACCACGGGAGTCATCAGCGGCTTGCAGCGGCCCATTCGCGCTCGCAATAACCGGCAGATTGAAGGAGCCATTCAAACAGACGCTTCAATTAATCCAGGAAATTCGGGTGGGCCGTTGTTCGATTCAAGTGGACGCATGATCGGAATCAACTCCCAGATACTGTCGCCCTCGGGCGCATCTGCCGGCGTGGGGTTTGCAGTCCCCGTTAACATCGCGAAACGCATTGTTCCCCAACTGATAAGTTCGGGTAAGGTACTCAGGCCCAAGCTTGGAATTACTACGCGCAACGTCGAAGCATTCAAAAATCAGGTCGACTTGCCAGTCTCGGAAGGCGTGCTGATCTGGCAGGTTGCTTCAGGCGGTGCCGCTGCCAATGCCGGCCTCCGCGGACTCACCCAGACTGAAAATGGTGATGTTGAGTTGGGCGATATCATCGTCGCAATCGACGGGGAAAAGGTAGCCACTTCAGACGATTTGTTTCGCGTGTTGGATAAGCACCAGGTTGGCGATACTGTGCGGGTAGAGACTATCCGGAACGGCAGGCGAACTACTGTGCCAGTGCGGCTTACCGAGGGTCCTGATAGCAGGCGCGGAATCTTTCGCCCTTAGCTAACCGACGTCATGCACTCGGTGTCGGCTTCCCGCGAGCACAACTCACGGCACCCGGCACCGATTCATGTGATCTGCCCTTGTGAATCAAACCAATCACTTTTTCAATCTTGGTTACGGTTGGCTCTGCAAACACTGCAGCGCCGAGGACGCTGAACCGAAACAGCACCAGCACGAACCCGGTGCGCGGTTCTTTCCGGCTGGTGACGTTGAAGGAAAAGCACCAAAGTTGTCCGGTCTCGCCCTTGCTCGCTGGAGCAATTCGGCCCGCCAATCACTGACTTGTCCTCTCTGCGGAATTCAAGAAACAATCTCTTGAGGTATTCCCGGTCACTTCTCCCGCGCAAGTTGGCTTAACCGAAAGGCCCTCTGTTCGGGGTCACCGAACTTAACGCGATAGTCCCGAATGCTTCGCGTAACCACTTCCGATGCCTCCGCACGGTTGTAAACATCGGAAATCTCGACGCGTCTCGGTGCATCTCCAGGCAATTGTTTGTAACTGAGGAAGTAGTGCTTTAGCCGATCTATGAGTCCAACGGGACAGCCGCCGATATCTTCTAGGTGGCCGTAAGCTAGATCGGAGTCGAGCACGGCAATAATCTTGTCATCAGCCTGTTGGCCGTCGATCATCCGTAGTCCGCCGATCGGTTTTGCTTGCAGCAGGAAACTTCCGTGCGCGAAAGCCTTCTCCGTGAGCACGCAGATATCCAGGGGATCGCCATCACCCTCAATACCTGTGCGACCGGTGCGCAGTTCGCAAAGCGCTGCGACTTCGTCACCACAAAAGGTCTGTGGGATAAAACCATACAGAGTTGGGCACATCGACGAAAAGCGCTGTGGACGATCCACGCGCAAATGACCCGAACCTTTATCTAGTTCATACTTCACCGGGTCAGTAGGTACGATCTCGATATAGGCACTTACTTCCGCGGGAGCGCTTTTGCCGGGCGAGACCCCATGCCACGGATGCGCCTGGAAAAGCAGTTTCAAATGATCGAGCAGGGTGTTGTCCTTCGCCATCTGATCTCCTCCCGCCTATTCATCAGCACACCTCAGATTAACTCCGCCAGGTGATAGCCTGCCCAGACTAGGAGCAAGCCCAAAATATTTGATGCCGCCATGTTGATAAATGCCAGGTAGAATTCGCCGTCGCGGAGTAGCATGAAAGTCTGAAGACTATAGGACGAAAATGTGGTAAACGCTCCTAAGAAGCCGATGAAAATAAGGCTTCTCGAAGTGGGGCTGTTGAGAAATCTCTCGTACATGAAATAAAAGAGAAAACCTGCCACAAAACAGCCAAGCGCATTGACGGCTAAAGTTCCATAGGGGAAGGTTTCACCGTATCGCCTGGCGATTACCCCGGATAACCAGTACCTGGTTAGCGTCCCCGCGAATCCGGCCAGGCCGATGAGCAGCAGTTTCACCATGGATTCTCAGTTTAACAAATCCGTCAGGGCCTCCATAGATGACCTATTAGTCACACTGGCCATTTTGTCGTCTTGGTGATACTTCTTGATTCGCTCAAGTCCAGAACGGTGGTTTCCTAAAGATAAAAAAGCGATCCACTAACTCGCACTAAACAACACCAAGCTTCTTCGTGAAATTCGTGTGAGTTCGTGGATCGTTCTTGACCTGTTCGAACGAAAGCGCTAGATCTCAAAACAGGAAAACCTAAGGTCCAGAAGTAGTTGCTTTTCTTCCAGTCGAGCATTCTGATCAAGGCTTATTAAATGCGAATGTTAGACGCTGCCAGTCAACGCCCTGGAATTGTTACTCACCACTTTGGCGTTCTCTCTCTGCGCTGGATTATCAACGCTCGCGAGGACCTGATCTGGTTCATCGGCTCAGTCGCTACCAGCTACGCGCTGCTTATTCTCTACACGCAGGGCATTGTGCCGTTGGTGCCCATGGTCGCACTTTGGGCCATACTGATCGACGCACCACACGTCTTTGGAACATTCTCTCGTACCTATTTCGATCGCACGGAGCGGCGCGATCGCGCCCGCTTGCTCTGGGGGTCTTTGCTCTTCTTCATTGTTGGACCGGTCCTTGTCGCGCTGGGAGCGGGCCTTGTCTTCTTCTTCCTGGCGGCGCTTTGGGCGTCTTCCCACCTCGTGAAGCAGCATTACGGCTTCATGGTTCTCTACAAAAAGAAAAATGCCGATCTCGCCCCCATTGATAACGCGCTTGATCGGCTGTTGCTGATTTTTGCCCTCAACTATCCGTTTGTCGCCTTCATCGTTCAGGATCCGGAAGCGATGGCGCGCGTGCCAAAAGCGCTGCAAACGAGCGTTAACGGTTTGGCCTCGTTTCTGCTCGCAGGTACTGTGATTCTGGCAATCGCCTGGACCACCCGTCAGATACAACGCGCTGTCGTTGGCCTTCCTCTGAATGTTCCAAAGTACCTGCTCCTTGCCGCGGCCATTCCAATGCACTGGGTCGTTTTGTTAACACCCATGCCGCATAAACCGATTGCAATAGTCGCCATCCTGACCATCTATCACAACCTGCAATATCACCGCCTGATCTGGTTTCATAACCAGAAGTACATTGGGAATTCAGGCGTCTCGCGCGAAGCGAAGCGCGAACAGTATGGAACAGCCGCACTAATCAGCCGCCGTCTGATCTATTACATCGCGTTTGGGATCATCTTTGGTTTGGTTTATCAGGGACCGCGGCAATACCTGGGTTACCTTGGCTTGAGGAACGGTGAGGTCGCAAGCGCGTCGACCGAATTCTCTTTCGCGACCCAGCTCGCCATTTCTTTCCTATGGGGCTACGCCTTCATCCATTACTATCTCGACTCCAAAATCTGGCGCGTCCGTCGTGATCCATCAGTGGGCAAAGCACTGAATATGGCCTAACGAGTTAGTGACCCCGTTCTACCGCGCGAAAAACCAGAAAGTAGTCGACACTATCTGGTTTCACAAAGTCGTGCTGTTCGACGAGCGCAAACCCCGCACGGTCGGCTTCCTTAATTACAGTCGCCCGTTCAATTCCGTGATCGTCACCCTTTCCATTGCGGTCGATAATGCCAAGCATGGCGCCTGCACGCATCGCTTCGCGCACCCGACGCAGCAACGTTATCGGTTTACTGAGTTCATGATAGGTTTTCAATAACAGGACCGCATCTACGCTTTTCGGCGGCAGAAGCGGATCGTCTTCCTTACCGAGAATGGTGCGAATGTTTGCAAGGTTTTCCTGTTTCGAGCGTTTGTCGATGTGCTCGAGATAACCGCTGTTGATATCAACCGCGAAGATGGTGCCTTCACGTCCAACTCGTTTAGCGGCAAGTACGGAAAACCAACCGGAACCCGCCCCAATATCCGCAACATTGGATCCTGCCTTTATACCAAGCACATCCATTACTCGATTGATTTGAAGCTTTTGCGCCCGCTGCGGATCTTCAAAGATCGAAAGGCTTCCCTTATAAGGCTCACTGGCCGGACGATCAATTCGGTCTGATGGCTGTTGCCCGACTGAAACAGAAGGAGGAGCTGGCGCCGGTACGGCATGTGGTTTAACTGGCTGCTGATCAGCTAGCGCGTATCCCAGCAGCACGAATACAAGATAGAGGTGACTTAGCTGGCGCGATAGAAACCCAATCGTGAAACGGCGCACCGGTACCTCGCTTTGTTCCTTAGCTTTTTGGGCTGGGAGAATCGAACGAAATTCTAGCAGTTAAACCAGGAGGCTCAAACCGGTCTTCAGTCCTCCTGATGCTCTTCCCCATCGTAACGCAAAACGGTGGTTTCATCGTCAACAATGGTTTCAAGGTGGACCGGGCGTCCCCAGAGCGTGTGCACGTGTTCGAGAGCTTTACGGGCGTAGCGCATATCCAGCTCCGTGCCTTCGTAGCAGTGCTTTAAATAGAGTTCTCGATTGCCGTTGTAATCACCGTCTGCTACCTGAATGTAAGGAAAACCGAACCCAGTCATGTTTGCCACGAGGTTGTCGCGAACGCGCTCCCAGCTCTTCTCCGTAATCGTCCACTCTTCCTCTTCGACCAGCTCGTAGACAAACAAGTCCAACTCTTCACAGAGTCCCTGGGTGAGGTAGTTGCGCAGGAAGGAAACGTCATTCTCAAGCTCGCGCACTTCAAATATCTTTTCGAGACCCTGATTGCCCGTCGCGCCAAATTTATCGCGCTGTTCTTGCGAAGGATTGTCCCAGCGGCGCTCAATGTCTTCATAGATCTTATAGCCCAGATAGTATGGATTGAGTTGGCCTTTCTGCGGGGAAACTACCCCCGAATGCAACTCTGCGAACTCCAGGTGTTCCTGATCGGCAAGGTCGAGCTCCCGCATAATCCGCGCGTGCCAAAAACTGGCCCAACCCTCGTTCATGATCTTGGTCTGCATCTGGGGAATGAAGTATTCCATCTCTTCGTGAATCATTGCCATCAGATCACGCTGCCACGAGGCGAGCGTCGGTGAATACTTCATGATGTAGAAAAGAAGGTCCTTCTCCGGCAGCCGCTGCCGAGTGGCTTGAGCGTCTTGCGAAACTCCGTCTTCGCCTTGATAGCCATCCCTGACGGCTGCGGAACCGGGCTGCCCCGCCGCCGTGCCAGTGCCTGGCAGGCCTGAATTGCTCTTGTCCAAATTCCAGAGATCGTCGTAGCGACCTTCTCGTGGCCTTAACTCACTGCGGCGCTTCTCCTCCGCGACTGAGATGCCACGCTTGATGAAGAAGTTTGGATCAATATGCTCTTCAATAGCCAGCACAGCGTCTAGAACTTTCTCGACCGTCTTGCGGCCATACTTAAACTCATACTCCATCATCCGCTGGGAGTGCGTTGAGACACTTTCAACCATACGGCGGTTGGTTTTCGAGAAATAAATGTTGTTTTTGAAAAAGTCGACATGGCCGAGAACGTGCGCAATCACCAACTTGTTCTGCACGGGACTGTTGGTTTCGAGCAGGAAGCCATAGGCAGGGTTGGTATTGATTACGACTTCATAAATTTTCGAAAGACCGAAGTCGTACATCGTTTTCATGCGATGGTAGGCTTTGCCGAAGGTCCAGTGAGAATATCGGCCGGGCAGCGCGTACGAGCCAACCTCATACATCACGGTAGCGGGGACTATCTCGAAGCGCGTCGGATAGGGATCAAGGCCAAACTTTAGAGCCACATCCCAGATTTGCTCGAGAAACTCTTCCAGCCCTTTGATTTCCCGATCTTCCATAAAAACTTGAGTTTCGGTTCCGCGTTTCGAGTTCCGCGTTTCGAGTTCCGTGTTAGATTGCGTGGGCGATTGGTTCAATCGACTTACGGCTTTGTTGGCCTTGTAACTCGAAACTCGAAACTTTTTATGCTGGGGTCTCTATTCCCTGGCGACCGAAAAACTGTTTCAGCGCCGGATAGACATCTTGCTTATCGTCTATGCGTACACCGACGAATCGATCTTTACTTTTCAGCCGATCTTTGAAGATCGAAAGCAACGCCCCGGAAGAGCGCCGGTAATTTCCCGAACCCTCCTCACCAATCTCTCCATAGCCAAAGAGATTACATGCCGCGATCAACTCGTCAGCCAACCGCACAGCCTCTTCGTTATCTGAGTAATAGTTGTCTCCGTCTGAAAAGTGGAACGGATAGATATTCCACTCATCCGGTTTATAACGCAGACGAATAATGTCGAGCGCTAGCTGGTAAGCAGAGGAGACGACCGTACCGCCCGATTCACCTTGGGTAAAGAACTGTTCCTCGCTGACTTCTTTCGCTTCAGTGTGGTGAGAAATAAATACGATGTCGACATTGTCATACTTCGTTCGCAGGAACCTCACCATCCAAAAATAAAAGGACCGGGCTACATACTTCTTGAACTCGCCCATTGAGCCTGAGACATCGATCATGGCGATTACAACTGCGTTCGACTCGTAGCGCATGACCTCTTCCCAGGTCTTGAAGCGCAGGTCCTCCTTTTTGATATCGCCAAACCTCGCACCCTGACCGTCGCGAGCGTTACGTTTGATGTTTTCCAGAATCATGCGACGCTTGTCGAGATTGGCGATCACGCCAGTACGGCGAATTTCGTTAAACTGCGTCTTCCGCGATTGCACTGCCTGCCTCGCTTTTTCTTCCAGGAAAGGAAGGTGAAGATCTTCGAAGACCAACGCGGCAATCTCGTCAATGTTCACCTCTGCTTCGTAGTATTCAGTGCCCGCTTCCTGCCCGGCCGGTCCGCTGCCACTGCCCTTGCCAGGCTGGCTTTCGCGTGCAAGTACGTCGCCAACACGAGTCTTGCCGTCGCCCTGGCCAACGTGTTTCTTCTTCCGGGGATCAAAACGAAATTTATATTCATCGAGCGCGCGCATAGGCACTTTCACCGTGTGCTTTCCGTCTGAAAGGATGATCGCTTCGTTCGAAACAATCGAGCCGAGATTTTTTCGGATCGCATCTCTCACGCGCTCTTTATGACGGTCTTGGTCAATTATTCCCTTGCGCTGCAGCGACCAGTCGTTACGTTGGATAGTCATGGAAGCTCGTAATCGTAAATGGTGAATAGTAAAAACTATCCAGCTACCACTTGAAGTTCTCGGAGCTTGATCAGGTCCGAGCAAAAGTCTACAACGACCTCGGTAAAAGCCTGGGGAAATTCTTCGTGGGGGAGATGGCCACATTTGCGAAAGACTATTAACCGCGAATCCTCAATCCGGTTTTGCAGTTCATCCCCGACATGCAAGGGCACCTCGGAATCGTTTTCGCCCCACAACAAAAGGGTCGGCTGACTAATTAGATGCGCGTCACGCTGGATTCGATCGGCTTCCCAGCGTCGCACGGTGCGAATGATCGCTCGATGCGTGGCAGCGCCGCGCAACGGCAGATGGCGTGCGTAAAGTCTTTTTTCGTCAAGCGCGCACTCGTGGCGGTCGTAGACCCGTTTCATTCGCAAGCGCAGGAGCCGGCGCGAGCCAACGAGAAGGGGCGAGAGCATGTCGCCTATCAACGGTGAACCAAAAAGTCGCATCAGCATGTATTTGGTTGGCTCGTTGTTTGTCACCGCCCCGACCAGAACCAGTTTCTCAACACGACCGGGGTAATCGAGTGCGATCGCCGCCGCGATCGCGCCGCCGTATGAGCTGCCAACCAGTGTGGCCTGCGGTAGTCCTAATTGCTTCAGCAATCCGGCCACAATCCGTGCCTGAGCGTTAATGGTGTAACCAAAATCTCGCGGCTTGGCGGAGTAGCCGTAACCCAGCAGGTCAGGGGCAATGACGCGAAACCCGGCATCGGCAATCTGCAGAAACACTTTGCTCCAAACGAGTGTGGAGGAGCAGAACCCGTGGATCAGAATGATTGGCGGAGCATCCTGATCACCGATCTCCTGATAGTGCACGCGTACGCCCTCGACATCGGCAAAGTGAGAATACTCGGCGTGGAAGACTGTCCCACGGCTCTGCTCCCAGTCGACATCGCGTGGGCGCATGAGCAACTTGGTAACTATTGCGGCGGCGGTGAGACCCGAGAGGCCGGCGATTAGGTGGCGTTTTTTCATCTTGGCCTAAATTCTGAAATTGCTGACTCCCAAGCGGCAGTGTTGCTGCCTCCGCATGAACCGCAACGCCCGCAACTCCGAGAGAGTGCGGGCGTTATGATTTATCGAATCGCAATTCAGTTGCTTGCTTGCTCTCGTGTGGACATCCCGATGCCCGGTTAACGCGAAAGCAGTGTACCCACATACGTCAACAACTCATTCGCGCAGACGGGGCAGTAACCGTGGTCTTTTACCAACCGATCCACGACGTCGTTTATCTTGCGCAACTGATCCGGGTCAGGGGTCTTAGCTGAGGTCGTGATCTTTACTACGTCTTTCAGATCGGCGAAAATCTTTTTCTCAATCGCCTCCTTCAATCGTTCATGCGAGACGTACTCAAACGGCTTGCCCTTTCGCGCGTAGGATGAGATTCGAATCAAGATCTCCTGCCGGAAAGTGTTCTTCGCATTTTCCGAAATTCCAATCTGCTCCTCGATCGAGCGCATAAGCTGTTCGTCCGGCTCCACCTCTTCTTCCGTGATCGGATCCTTGATTCGCTCTTTGTTGCAATAGGCTTCGACGTTATCGAGATAGTTGTTGCACATTGTGCGCGCCATCTCTTCGAACGAATAGACGAATGCTCGCTGCACTTCAATCTTTGCCAGCTCGTCGTACTCCTTACGGGCCAGCGAAATCAGGTTCAAATAACGCTCCCGCTGATCTGAGCTGATGCCAGTATGCTGTTCAAAGCCATCCTTGATAGCTCGTAAGGAGTCAATCGGATTGATGCAGGTGACGCCGTCGCGCACCAGGGCGCCGGAAAGACGGTTGATAATGTAGCGCGGCGATATTCCGTCCATGCCCTCGCGCATGGTCTCTTCTTTCAACTCGCGCACGTCTTTTGATTTGTATCCTTCAACATCCTCGCCATCGTAAAGCTTCATCTTTTTTACGATGTCGACATTCTGCCGTTTCGGCTCTTCCAGCCGCGTCATCACGGCAAACATTGCAGCTACCCGCAAGGTGTTTGGCGCCAGATGGACCTTGCGGAGGGCTTCCGACTGATGCAGCAGTTTGTCGTAGATGCGTTCTTCCTGGGAGACCCGCAGATTGTAAGGCACGCGAACGAGGATGATTCGATCCTGCAACGCCTCCGATTTGCGGTTACCAGCGAAAGCGATGTACTCGGCCTCGTTTGAGTGGGAGAGGATTACTTCGTCCGCGTAGATCATGGCGAAGCGTCCCGTCTTGATGCTTTGTTCCTGCGAAAGCGTGAGCAAGCTGTAGAGAAACTTCTCGTCAACCTTCAGCATTTCGACAAATTCCATCAGACCGCGATTGGCAATATTCAGCTCTCCGTCAAAACGATAAGCTCGCGGGTCGGATTCGACACCCACCTCACCGATTGTTGATAAATCAATCGAACCAGTCAGTTCAGTAATGTCCTGGGATTTTGGGTCACTGGGAGAGAACGTGCCAATACCAACGCGCTCCTTTTCCGAAAAGAGCACGCGTTGAACGCGGACGTCTTCATGACGGCCGGCATAAGTATGTTCAAGGGCGTAGCGGCACTGGGGGCAAAGATCGCCTTCGATGTAGATGCCGTAATGCTTGTCGATTTCCGCGCGCAAAGCCTGCGGTATCAAATGCAGCGGCTCCTCGTGCATGGGACAGTCTTTAATGGCATAGACTGCGCCGCCGTCAGTATTAGTCCACTCCTCAAGGCCCCGCTTCAACATACTGACGATCGTCGATTTGCCACCGCCTACCGGCCCCATCAACAAAAGAATACGCTTTCGCACTTCCAATCGCTGGGCAGCCGACTTAAAGTATTCGATCAGCCTGGCAATCGGCTCTTCGATACCAAATAATTCCGAGGCAAAAAACTTGTAGGAAATGACTTCGTGCGGAGTGCCCTCGTTCAATCTGTCGATTCCCGCGGCATGAACCATGTCGTTTATGCGAGCGTGGGAGAGTTGGGCGATGCGGGGGTTTTGCGTGACTAATTCGAAGTAGTCGCGGAAGGTACCTTCCCAGCGCAACAATTCGTGCTCGCGACGCAAATCTTCCAATCTTTCACTGATATTAAATTTTTTGCCATCCTGCTCTTGCATAGCCTTTAAAACCCTTTTTGGCTTTCGCGCGTGGATAGCGTGTGGGGATGAAGCACGCCCTTTGGGAGCACAACCGGCCTGGTCCAATGCCGCAACGCCTGGTTGTTACATCAGTGCCTCAACCTGCCTAAGCTTTCAGGCGCGCGTAAGCCTGGCGCCGCGCGGGTCGAAGCAGTTCAGTTCTCAATGAGCCTCAGCGATTTATCAATAGGGAGAAGCGAGATGGGAACACTACATGTGGAAGCCACCTACGCGGCGCTTCCCTTTGTTGCTGCAAGTATAACACAGCACCTCAGGCCGTAAGTCAATGTCTATTTTTCAGCCACGATCACCACTCGCGGATGCAACATCTGCCCGGCCGCTTCGTAACTGCCAACCGCGATCAGATTTCCTTGCTCGTCTCGCATTCTGACCGTCTCGCCGTCAGTGGAAATGCTCCCCAGCTCCGTCAGCGGAATCGCCATCCCCTGGCATGCCCGCCGCACCTCACTAGCGCTTAGATGCACAAAAGGCATTCTATGGAGTGCCGAATCGGGAGGAAGTAGCGCAGCTTTCGAAAGATCTGCAACAGCCCCCAGCCTATGCTCCAGTGTGCGCGCCTGGGAGATGTGAAAATCACCGGCGCGTGTGCGCCGGAGTTCAGCCAGGTGAGCGCCAACACCCAGTCGCTCACCTACGGCCTCCGCCAGCGTACGGACGTACGTCCCGGCAGAGCAAACAACTCGAACTGCAAGATCAACAGTCCCATCCTCGTTGTTTCTCAGCAATGGTCCGTCGCCTCCCACTGTTTCAAATACGTTGACAGTGACACGCACGGTTTTTCTTTCGATCTGCTCACCTCGTCGTGCCAACTCATAGAGTTTTCGCCCATTGTGCTTTTTTGCCGAATACATCGGTGGAAGCTGATCAATCTCGCCACGCAAACTCTCGAGCGCTCGTTCAATCTCCTGATCAGTCGCGGAGAACGGGGAGCGAGCGATAGCGCCATCATGAGTGTCAGGTGTTGGTTTACCGGTAAGATCACCCGTGTCGGTCGCATAACCGAGGCGGATCAAGGCCTGATACTCTTTTTCGGCCCCGCTCAAGAATTGCGCCAGCCGGGTTGCGCGACCAACAAGCACTACCAACACTCCCGTCGCGAATGGATCTAGAGTGCCCGTGTGCCCCACTCGCCGTTCCTGCAATATTCGTCTGACGTGCGCCACGACATCATGCGAGGTCAAGCCCGCAGGCTTGTCAATAATCAATAACCCATCCATGAAAACATTTTAGATTTTTAATTGCTGATTGGCGATTGGGTGCCATCCTTCGCTGGTGTCCCTAATTTGGGTCTCATCCTAGAAATGCCTGGGGCAGTAGCCCAGTTAAGGAGGGATTTGATCCCGGCGCTGAGCCCTCCTTAACAGTCGGGCTACCGCCCCGGAGTTCTACCGACTCTCGTCTACCAAATCAGGGCACTATCCATACTTCTGCAGAATCTCGGCGAGCAATGCTCGCGAAAAACCACTGCTCGCTATGAC
>JBPCIQ010000222.1:0-8992 GCA_051006135.1 Pyrinomonadaceae bacterium
ACTCTACGCTCAGTAAAACCGTGATGAATGACGAGTTAAGTCTAGCATCCGGTCGCTACCGCTCGCGGTTCTGTATTGGTCCGTGACCGATTGATCCGCGACCGTTCGAAGTCTCTTAATGTTCGCAGATCATGCTCTGTATTGATTTTTGACACAGCCTCACAGGCACCCGCCTCACATCTGGCGGCGCAGCCGTGGCGTTGCGTGAGACACGTTTTAAAGAGAAAAGAAAAGGCAGGGGAGAGTTTGCCCCCTGCCTTTCGCTTTTTAGTCGTGCTCCGACTAGAGTGTTGGTTTCGAACGAGGCGAAGATGTTGGTTTCTTGCCGGGAGTCTTCGAGCCTGTCTCGGATTTTGGCCGGCGCGAGCTGCGAGTCGACGACTGGTCGTTTGCTGTAGTCGAGTCCGTGAGACTGACTGTGTTTGTGTCAAAGGCGGCTCCGGCGGCTCTTGATTTCTCTTTGGGCGAAGACGCTCCGGGTCGCGGCACGATCGTTCGCCCCTGTTGCTCAGTGACCGATGCCACCGCAGATGTTTGGGTGGGCTCAGGGCTGAGCATTGCATCCCAGCGATAACGTGGGCGCTCGCGTGGCTCGGCTAGCCTGCCGAAGACCAGATCGGTAACAGCTCTTGTTATCCAGTTGTGGTAGAACTCGCCAACAGATGCCAGTTCGGCGTCAGGCGCCGGATTCATGAAGTCTATTGCATAAGGAATACCGTCCTTGATCGCGAACTCAACAGTGTTCAGGTCGTATCCCAACGCAGTGCAAAGCGTGCGAACGTCCCTCGTGACGCGCTCCCCTAGTTTAGGCGCGAGATAATTGGGATCGTGGACATATTGCTCACCGGAAAGGTATGGCTTACGCGGATCGTACGCCATAATCATTACCTCTTGCTGACCGACGCAGTAGCAGCGAACGAACTGATCGAACTCAATAAACTCTTGCAGGGTCATGCAGAGCGTGCCGGTTGCGTCATATTCCGACCAGAGTTCCTCAATTGAATTGACGCGTGAGACATTCTTCCAGCCGCCGCCATCGAACGGCTTGAGAATGGCTGGCAGCCCAACGTAGTCGACAATGCCCTGCCAGTTGAGGGGAAACTCTAGATTGCGCAGGCTCTCGCTACTGATTCCCGGTATGTAGTCCTTTTGGGGAATAAGCACTGTCCTGGGAACCGCTACCCCGAGTTTCAGGGCCAGGGAATAGTTAAAGAACTTATCGTCCGCGGACCACCAGAAGGGGTTGTTAATTATGATTGTGCCTTCAAGTGCCAGGCGCTTGAGGGTGGCGCGATAGAAGGGAACCTCATGTGAAATACGATCGATTACCAGATCGTAGCGTGGCGGGGCGTCGTGCCGGATGCCTCCGAGCGCTATAAACTCGGCAATTGTTTCTCCCTTGCCGCGATCATTAATAGTCTTAATCAAGGCATCGGGAAAGGTCTTTTCCCGGCCAACCAGAATTCCTACGCGATTCATAACCTAATATCCTTTCGTTGGAGAGAGCGCTCATTTAGCGCCGGATGAGTTCAAATGCCTAACACAAGAAGCACTGTCAAGTATGCTAAGTATGAGCAAAGCTAGGCAAAATACCCCTTGGGAGGGCACTTGTCAATGAAGGCTGGGCATCCGGCAATTGGCATCCAGCATCAATAAAACTGGCAAACCGATTCAGACTGGTGCTTTAAAGGCGTTTTACCGTACGTGTGCTAGAATTTGCCGGTTGATGGCGCGCTTTCCCCGACTTTGCCATCTCAAACACCAATATCCGCCAAAGGAGAATCAGCTTTTTGCTTCGATTAAACAAAACCCTGGCAGTTCTCTGCGCACTTCTAATGGGCTTCTCCTCGCATGCATCAGGTGCCTCTGGCGCCACCGCTGACCAGAGCCAAACCACCGCCACCCCGGCCGCCCCTGCCGCTAGTCAGAAGGCTAAGAAAAATGAGAAAACTCCGAAGGTCGAGACGGATCCGAAGAACCCGACCGCTGAACAGGTGGTCGAGTCCGCAATCTTCCTCTACGGTTCTCGTCCGGTACTGGCCCAGATACGACGCAATGGCGTTGAACGCGGACGGATAATCCGGTCAACACCTGAAGGTAAAACTGAAGAGGCAAGGTATGAGCGGCGTTTTGTGCGCGGCGAAACCTCGGACAAAGACAAGATTCGCCTTGACCAAAAAATGCCGTCGATGGAGTATTCGCTCATATTCGGCGAAGGACGCTTGTGGGGACTTATTAACGGCTCCGCCTTTACTCCCAGGCAGGATGCGGTAAGTGCTTTCCTTTCGCAGCATCGCCATAGCATTGACGCGCTGCTTCGTTACAAGGAAAACGGCACTACGCTCATCATGGTCGGCAAGGAAAAGCAAAAGGGGCTTGAGCTTTATGTACTGGATCTGGTCGACAAAGAGAAACAAAAGACGCGGTACTATCTCAGCACAAAAAGTCTTCATGTTTTGTGGTTGGAATATGAGGAGGCTCCAAGTCCTGGGCTCACCCCAGTAAAGTATTCGAGAAGGTTTTTCGATTATCGCTACGCCCAAAGCACGCTGGTGCCTTACCGGACTGTGTTGCTGGAAGATGGCAAGGAGACACAGGAAACGCGCATTCTCACAGTCACTTTTGGCGTGAAGTTTGACAACTCAGTTTTCCAGAATCCGGATGCTTAGACCGTCACACTCAACCTGATCACCTTGGTCCTGCTCCCAGAAGGAAACGAAAGTTCGTCCGTCGTCTCAAATCTAGAATACACTTCTAGACTCTGGACAGTATTGCGTCTCTTGATACCGAAACTCCCTTTGTAACAAACCGCTTCGATCCCTTTCGGAACTTGCGGCCAATTCCAGCGTGTATAACCTTCGGGCGGTCGTCAGTCGGGGTATAATTATTGCTCGGAGGGCCGCTTCGCTGTCAGCCATGAGATAGAGCTCGAGATGAGAGTCTTCTCGTGAACATGCGCAAGAGCCTGCCTGCCCTGATGGATACTCTGATCTCCATTGATGAGTTGAGTTTCCCTGCTGCTCTGCGGCAGGAGGTGCTTGCCGATCCGACCTCGGATCACGCACTGCTAGAAGCAACGCGGACAGGCAATGAGGATGCCTTTGCGGAATTGGTGGGCCGCTATCGTAACCAGATTACGAGTTATATCTACCGGATGACAAATGATTACGACGGAGCAGTTGATCTGGCCCAGGAGACCTTCGTCAGACTGTATCGCGCCGTAGATCGTTACCAGACGAGTCACGCGTTTTCGACATATCTTTATCGGATTGCGACAAACCTGGCGATCAGCGAATTGAGAAAACGAAAACGGCGCCGGCTGATTTCGCTAACCGGGTTTTTTCAGTCAAGCGAGGGGGGTGAGAGTTGTGAATTCGATCCAGCCGACGAGCGGCCGCTTCAAGATACTGCGCTGGTAGCTGCTGAAAGGAGCGCCGCTGTTCAGCGAGCCATCAGTACACTGCCTGAGAAATACCGAGCGCCGTTGATTCTGCGAGATGTAGAAGGGAAGAGCTACGAAGAAATTTCCAGGATTCTTGAGACGAGTGAAGGAACCGTGAAGTCTCGAATTAGCCGCGCCCGCGACTTTTTGCGAGAAAAGATGAAAGCGTATCTGTGAGATAGGAGCGTTATGAAAGTAGCTGATTGCGTAGCCAGTTGTCGTGAGATTGAGGAAGCTAATGTGGGGCAGCAACTCGGTGAGGCTGTAACCGAGCACGTGCGAACTTGCGCAGAGTGCCAGGATTTCCGCGAGAGTCGTCTCAAGTTGCGGCAGCTGGTGGCAAGTTTGGGAATCGTTGAAGCGCCGGCTGATTTTGGCTTTCGCGTTCGCACCCGGATCGCAAGCGAGACGAGCTCAACTGCCGGTTTTTCTCTTGGCAGTCTGGCAATTGGTCTTCCATCAATAGCGTTGGCCACCTTAGTCTTTCTAGTTGCTGCAGCTGTCGTACTGAAAGTCTGGCAGGCGCCGACGAATAAGGAAGCCGTTGTGCAGAGAGAGACGCCGAGTGTGAATCGACCAGTTATTACCGCGGTGCAAAGTACTTCTGCCGCAAAGCAGGAAGTCTCATCCAGCGGCGGCAATCATGAGGGATCCGTCGCCAACGTGGCGAGCGGAGGCAGTAGAGGTAAGAAGCAGAGAAGCCAGGTTGAGAGCAGCCTCGCAGCACGGGGAAACAATCGGACAATAGCTACACGTGACTTAAGCAGCCTGCCAGCCCCGGTGATCAAGCAGGAGGATGCTGTCGCGAGTGTGGAAACATCTCCAGTCTTCCAGATTGAGGCTCCGTCCCAGCCGCTCAGAGTTTCCCTGGACTACGCTAAGGGAGGGTCACGTACGATTTCTGTTCCAGCTCTCAGCTTCGGGTCAGAGCCTGTGCTCACCGGAGAAGGCTCTTCAATGCTTCGTACTTCAACAAAAGGTGTCTGGTAATTTTTCACTGCTTGGTATGGTGGTGGATTTTCGAAATGGTAATTGGAACTAAAACCAAAGTTCGTTCGCTTGCTTTTCTAGCACTCGCTGCCATGTCCTGGGGCCCGGCTGCGTCTGCTCAGGTGACGACCCCTTCGGCGCCAACTCAAGCTGAAACCCCACGGAAAGCCAGCACCGCAAGGCGTGCCGGTCCGGTGATCGTGGAAACCCGACCGACCGCTCCGCAGGTGGTTACGATTCTGCATCGTTTGAATGGCCTTAAAATGTTTCGTTTGCTACTTCGTTCCAGCGAGGAAGTCGGCGCCATAACACGACTGGACGAGGCTTTTCGAATCACGGACGAGGTTCATACGAATGTGATCGCAGGTCTCACCATGGAAGATGATGAGACGATTGCGGCGTGGTTGCCGGAAGCGGAAGCTGAGATGGGTCCGCCTTCCCGACCTTTTGCTCCAAGGGCGCCGTTTTCATCAATAGCTCCCCCTGCTGCACCCGCTCCGGCATCGCAGCCTGCCGTTGGCGGTATTCCTGGAGTTGCCGGAGGCGTGCCAGGTCTCTCGGGCGCTCCGGGCTTCGCCGCGAACCTGCTCGAGCAACCTGATGTGACGATTATCGCGCAGGATGGAAAACGGCTAAGTGCTCATTACGTGGGGCTGGACGGAGTTACGGGTCTTTCGGTGCTGAAACTGTCAAACAAAAGTTTGCTTCATGCCGTTGACGCAAAAGAGAACACGATTGTTGTTGGCCAGCATCTGCGTCTTCTCGGCCCCGAGCCCGCAGCGCAAACCCAGCCTCGCGCCGGCGGCGCTATATATGTCCGCATGGGAGAAACCGAGGGGATGGTGATTGAGCTTGTGCGTGCTCCCACCGGTGCGGGCGTTGCTAGAGTTCGAATAAAGTCTGCGATGCTCTCACAGGCAAATATCGGCGGCATCGCTATTAACGATGCCGGGCAAACGATCGGAATTGTAGATGCCGTAGAAAAAGACGAAGCCACGATATTGCCTACGGCGCTTATTCGCAGTGCAACCAGGCGAGTGCTCGAGCGTCAGTCAAGCGTGCCTCGACCCTGGCTCGGAATTCGCGGAGAACCAATTGGACTTCTCCCCTTCGAACAGATTCTGCAGACAGGATGGCAGCCGGAAATGGCCAGGGCGTTGGCGCAAAAGCAACGAGGAATTTTCCTGACCTCTGTCGCACCGGGAAGTCCGGCGGCGATCGCTGCACTACGGCCCGGTGATGTTATTTTGCGTATCAACGAGGAAGAGATAAAAAGCGCGACTGATTTCTCGTGGTTCCTGGACGAGGCAAGACCGGGTAGCGCATTTAATTTTACCGTGGCGCGGCCGGGCAAACTCGCGCTGGAGGCTGTGGAGGTAAAGCTCAGAGAATCACCCGACCCATTATTTGGCTTGAGGATGCTCGAAGATTTCGCGCCGCCCTCGTTCGGCCCACAGCCCGGATCCTTCTACAATTCTTTGACCAACTCACTGATTTCTCATGGGATCGAGACCATAGCCCTGAAGCCCCGAGTAGCTTCGCGCTTCGGAGCCAGTGGGGGACTGCTGGTGGTTTACGTTCAGCAGGCTACGGCTGCTGCTAAGGCGGGCCTTCGTTCAGGCGATGTGATTGAAGCAATTAACGGTCAGCAACTGTCGGCGGCTGATAAACCCGTCAGACTTCTCAACTCACCTGGTGCCAGATACAACTTCAACGTCGTCCGGAATAAGGAAAAACTCGTCGTTACGGTTGTGACCTCGCCAAAGTAAGTTCTGGCTCTTAGTTTTAACGGTTACTTCACCTGGCGTAGAATTCCTTCGCCCTCTGAGTCACTCTTACAACGAATTCTGTTTTCCCCTTAGTGTACGCCTCTCTATCGTGCTCACAGTTAGCGGCCAGGCTCCGTTTTAAGACCTCATACTCCCTTGCAATCTGCGGGTGGTCAATCAAGTAGTCTCGAAAAAGCAATCTGTCCCACTGTTCGAAGCGGCTTTCCACCATATGAATATGATGAGTGCGGCCTCCACTGGAATCCCGTTTGATAAACCAAGCGTAAGCAGGCGAAACATCGGTACGCCAAAAGTAGTCGTAACCCTGAGCTTCCAAAACAGGAACGATCCTGTTTTTTGTTTCTTCCAGAGATGTTACTTCCACCAAAATATCTACGACTGATTTTGCAGCGAGATTGGGTACCGCGGTACTGCCGAAGTGCTCGATTCGTCTGATCAACTCGTGGGGCAGACAATTTAGAAGATGGCGCTTCTCCTCTGCAAACATACGGGGCCAGGCAGGATTGTAGCTATCGATGGAGACTTCTTCTTGTAAGACTCTCTTGACGCGTTCTTCTAGCGTTTCCATTTACAACTTCGCGAGCAGCGTCTTCCATCTCACCCAAGCTTCGTCGCGGGCTTTCTTGTTAGCTTTGTAAGCGGTCAAGGCTTTTTGAGAAGCTTCAACGGCTTTTTGTTCGGCATCGGGATCGGGTCCCTGCGGTGCGGGCGCTTCGCCGGCACGCATGAACCCATGCCCTGCGCCTTCGTAAGTCACCGGATCGAAGACCTTCCCCAACTCCTTCATCAGCTCAATAGTTTTAGGCAGCGTTGCATTGATGCGCGCATCGTTGGCGGCGTAGAAGCCATAAACAGGAACTTTGATTCTTGCAAGCTCGTCTTTGCTCTCCGGCGCTGAGCCGTAGAAAACGAACGCAGCTTTCAGCTTCGGATTGTTGGTCGCATACCGAAACGTCTGGCTGCCGCCCCAACAGAACCCGCCTACGGCAACCTTGCCATTGGCCGCAGGCAGCTTCGCTACGTATTCCGCCACTGCATTCAGGTCGCCGGTAACCTGGTCCGGCGGCAGATCGCGTATGGCCTGGCCGACCGCATTGCGATCCGTGAAGGCGCTTGTACCGCCGCCGCCGGGACCGCTTCCGGAAAGCAGATCAGGCGCAATGGCGACGTAGCCTGCCTCAGCCAACTGGTCGGTCAAGCTTTGTACCCAATCAGTCATGCCGTTGATTTCGTGAATCACAACCACGGCCGTCGCCTTACTCTTCGACTCAGGGTAGACGACGAAACTATTTACCTCACGAGTTCCATTCTTAACTTTTACCCACTCCTGGTGTCTGGGCGACTTAGCCAACCGCGCCTTCGCCCACTCCTGCGTTTCTGAAACAGCGAAAATGCCCGACGCCGGACCAGTATCCGCATGATGCGCCATGTGATTTGAATCAACGTTCTGCGCCGATGCGCAAGCTGAGAATGAGAACACACTAACAAGGAGAGCTATGGTGTTGCTAATAGCCGTTCGCTGACTGGTACCTGTTGTTTTCCGCATTTGTGCCTCCCCGAACATCCTGGCTTTTCTGGGGGCTGATTCTACCAAACAGCCAGTCGGCCATAGAAGCCCTACCGCTAAGGCACAGTGGTCTAATTTGAGATCCAGCGCTTTCACTTTCGTCGATCGTTAAAACCGATCCACGAAGTTACACGAATTTTACGAAAGAAGCTTAGTGTTGCTTCGCGTGATCTAGTGGATTGTTTCTCGTCTTCAAAGGACAATCACATTCGAGGCGGGAGAGATCAGTGCACTGTCGCCAGTAAGTGAGTGCTAAACGCAAACTAAGATTTGTTGGAAGTTCCCGGTGAGGGTGATGGCTGAGAATTACTTTGGGCTAAAGCTATCAATCTTCTGATCAAGTCATGCAAGCGATCAAAATCCACGGGTTTTGTCAGATAGCCGTCAAACCCCGTGTCATATGCCGCGCGCTGAAATCCTCCGGTACTAAACGCTGTAAGTGCAATCACCGGGACGTCCCGGAGGGCGGCGTCTTCACGGATCCTTCGGGTGGACTCCAACCCGTCTATTCCAGGCATAGCTAGATCCATCACAATGAGGTTGGGAAGGATGAGCGGTGCAATCTTCAATGCCTCTTCACCGTTTGAAGCGGTCGCCACGCGATAACCCTTGAACTGTAGATTGAGGCTAAGCGCCGTGAGGTTATCAATAGAATCATCCACAACTAAGACGAGAAACGAATCCTGAGAGACCTCGCTCGTGTCGCCAGCTGACTTGTCGCCAGCTGACTTATTAAGGGGCGTGGTGGGCAGCGGATCTATTGTTCCCATTGCAGAAGTATAGTTTCACCCTTAAAGATATTCAATTGTTGCCTTTTCCTTGCGCTATGTTTGGGTTCTCATTCTAACGATCGAGGGCGGATGCGTTCGCTCGAATTAGGCTCCCTGCTGCATGACATCGGTAAGATTGGTGTGCCAGACGCAGTACTGCGCAAACCCGCGAAGCTAAATGACGTAGAGTGGGCGATGATGCGGTGCCACCCTCATCTAGGCCAGGAGATTTTGCGCGGTCTTGGTTTCCTGACAGAGGCGCGAACTGTCGTCGCGCAGCATCATGAGAAGTGGGATGGCTCAGGATACCCGTTGGGTTTACGCGGAGAAGAGATAGACTTGAGCGCGCGGATCCTATTTGTTGCCGACGCCTTCGACGCCATGATGAGCGATCGCGTGTATCGGCCTGCGAGGTCTTACAAAGCAGCTGTGG
>JBPCIQ010000223.1:0-12584 GCA_051006135.1 Pyrinomonadaceae bacterium
GCTTCTTGAAACTTCTCCAAGGCAATCAATGAGAGGGCCATTAACTCTTGCCCTTGAACGTTCGCGGGTTCGAGAACAGCGACACGGCCCAGAGTGGTGATGGCTTCCTCGTAACGACCAGCTTTGAAATAGGTGACGCTGAGATTGAGATGAGCAGCAACAAGGTTAGGCCTGACCTGCACGGCGCGTTTGAAGGCGCGGATCGCCTCGTCCGCTTGGCCCTGCCGGTTATAGACCACGCCCAAGTTGACCATCGCTTCGGCCCAATTCGGCGCCGATTGAATTGCTCTAAGATAACTGCGCTGGGCTGTGGGCCAATCGGCGCGAGCTTCGGCGGCGAGCGCGTCGGCAAAATAGCGCGCTGCTTCTGGCGAAGCGCCTTGCGCGGATTGCGCTCGGATATTCGGATACCAGGAAGGAAGAAACAGCAAGAGTAGGAGGATCAACCTCATTTAGCTTAGCGATCATCAAGCGCTTCAGTGAGTTTCCCTGCGGAAGAAAGATGATACTGGATCACACTCTGTCTTGCGAAGCATGGTGAAGTAGCATCAGAACAAAAAGGAGTGATATTATGCCGGGAACAGGCCGCTTAACCTGCCTAAAGATTGACCGCCAGGAACAATTACAGTAGGCGTTAATGATAGGGCCTGTTAGCTAATTCATCATTATTGTTACGTTTTGGCAGCGAACCTTCAGGCTTGGACCAGAAAGTCTCTAAGGAGGCCCCCCTATGTTTGAACCAAAGTTTTATCAGCGCCGGATTCTAATTCTCAGCGTAGCTTTTGCGCTTTCGTCGCTCTTGTTGCCGCTGGCAGTCTCTGCGCAGACCGTTACCGGAACGCTGCAAGGCACGGTCACCGATTCAAGGGGCGCGGTCGTCCCCGGCGTTGAAGTTGTCGTGCACAATTTGGAGACCGGACAGGAGCGCAATCTCCCGCCCTCTTCTTTGGCTGATATCGGGGATAAAACTTGTCCGGGTTGTTTTATGGAAATCAGCTTCGACGATCGGGAAAGATATTACGCATCCAGGGCACTGGTATGTTGAATCGAACCAGTGCCCGCCTAGCGGTATCAATCACGATGCTGGGGACGATTCTGCTGCTGGTACTGCTTCGATCGTCACGAGGACAAGACTCGGTATCGCCCTCCGCCCCAAATCAGAAAGATGAAACTCGCGCGCTCTGGGTTGTGCGAACCACGCTGACCTCTCCAGAAAAGATTGGCACTATGGTGGAGAAGGCTTCACTCAACGGCTTCAATACACTTATCGTGCAGGTGCGCGGGCGCGGCGATGCTTATTATCGTTCACGTCGAGAGCCCCGCGCGGTGGAGTTGAAAGATCAGCCGCTACAGTTCGACCCTCTGGCCGTGACCCTTGCTGAGGCAAAGCGGCGCGGCTTGAAAGTTCATGCCTGGATCAATACCAGTCTTTTAGCCAACCTCGATGCCTTGCCCACGGATCCGAAGCACGTCTATAACAAACATCCCGATTGGTTGGCTGTACCTCGCGCCGTTGCCGTAGAACTTTACAAAATGTCGCCGCGAGATCCGCGCTACAAAGCGCGTATTGTGGAATGGTCGAAGGCGAACCGAGCGGAGTTGGAAGGGGTTTATACCGGCCCGGCCAATCCCAAAGTGCGCGACCACATCTATAAAATCTGGATGGATATTTTGCAGGATTATGAAGTAGATGGCCTCCACTTCGATTACGTGAGACTTGCCAGCCCCGACTTTGATTACAGCCGCACTTCACTGGAGAAGTTTCACAAATGGTTGGACCCTAAACTCTCTCCAGTGGAACGACGTCAGCTAAATTTGTCTTTGAAGCAAAACCCGCTGGAAGCGTCCGACACCTACGCTGAAAAGTTTGGCGATTTTCAACGCGAGCAGATTACGATGCTGGTCGAGCGAATCTACCGGGGTGTGAAGAAACGCAAGCCACAAGTCATAGTTTCGGCCGCCGTGTTTGCGAACGATGAGAATGCTTACAAACGCAGATTCCAGGATTGGCGCCGCTGGCTTGCGATGGTAATTCTGGATGTTGCATGTCCAATGGCCTATTCGACCGATACGGCTGTTTTTCAGAAGCAGATCGAAGTTGCAACTACCACTGCCCACGCGGCCGGGCGTCGCGTTTGGGCGGGAATTGGAGCATATCGAATTCCGGCGGAGTCGACCGTCGAAAAGATCAATGTGGCACGCCAACTCCGCGCCGACGGCATAATTCTGTTTTCCTATGACTTCACCAACAGGCCAGGCGAGCTTAATCCGGACGGAGCTTATCTTGAGCGGGTGAGCCGCGCGGCATTTGAGCCCACGCCAGCCACAGCGCCATGAGGTTTTTCGAGGATTATGGTTCAGTTCAGGATCTCTTTTGACGAACCCTTTTTGTATCGATCTCACGCCAATCACTCAAAGCCCTTCACTGGGAGCGCGAGCGTCTCGCCCGCTGTGAGCGCCGTCAGGGGCGACTGATAGTGCAGAGGAATTCGCTTGTCGACGTCTCGCTCGCGCTTCGCGCTCGCGGCGGGCGAGACGCCCGCGCTCCCAGTGAAGAGCTTGAGCGGTCTCTAGTAGGGCGTTGCCCCCTCTCTAGAGATGGAGGCGCCTATTTTGTGCTGCTTCGTGGGTTCGCGGATCGCATCTGATTTGTAGCGTGGGCATGCGCGCATACTGGTCAAAGAAGCGAGGATGATACAATCGACCATCGGTGCTTTGGAGCTAGCAACGAGGGGAGTTACAAGGGTAATAGACGGTTGACAAAGAGGTAGGTATGACCAACGAAGAAATGCAGAAGGCAATGGAGTTCATCGTCAACCAACAAGCGCAGGCGTCTGCGAAAATTGACGGAATCCTTGAAGCTCAGAAGGAAGCTCAGAAGCATTCTCAGGAAAGATGGACGCGCAGTGAAGAAAGATGGACGCGAACCGAAGAAGGCATTCGCGCTTTGCTTTCTATCGCCGAAATTCACGAACGAGAGATCGCGACATTGGGAGAAAACATAGCGGAAGTAAGTAAGAATGGACGCGCGACAGATGAACGTCTAAACGCACTAATAAACACGGTGGAGCGCCACATAACCGAAGGTCGCAACGGAAAACCTTGAAACTCTTGAAAGCTTTGAACGCAACGTCAGTACTATTGGGGTCCGTTTCGCGGTTATGGCACGATAACCTTCATTGAGACACAATCCATCTCGCGCTATCACGGCTTGCTGTCGTCCCTGAACTGGAGGTTCGCCAGCGGCAGTTCTCTCAACCTCTCTTACACCTTTAGTAAGAACTTGACCGACTTCACCAACGACCGCGACGGTGTGGATGCCCCGCAAGACCAGTTTGATCCAGTCTCGGGCCTGCCATTTCTCTACGACCCCACTGCTTTCGCTAATCCGACCCTCGGTACCTTTGGCAACTCGGGTCGCGCCGTTTTCCGCTTGCCGGGCCGTAACCAGACTAACCTGTCGTTGACTAAGAATTGGGTCAAGTTCCACAGCTTTGCGATAAGCCTCGGCAGCTTCACGTGTACGGCCCGCTCCGTCCAGAGCATCCCCGTACTCGGCCCACAAGGGACTTGTTGCACCCTCAAGATCTAGCCGCCTGCGTATTAAACTTATGATACCGTTACCAGAGCGCAAGGTGCGCACTCTTCAATTCGGGATCAAGTTAACGCTAAAGGTGTGCGTGGCCTCTGCAAGTTCGTTCCGCATGCGTTATTGAGCGTTTGCGGGCGTAGTTGTTTGTGGCGACTAGTATTTTCTCCAATTACTTGAATCGTACAAACATATGACTACGGCAGATGACTCCTTACTTCTTAGTGATGCGCGTCTCATCCTTCCGGGGCGGGTCATTGAACCCGCCAGTGTGCTCATCGAAAAGGATCGCATACTTAGAATCAGTAGCGAACACGAGTCAAGCGGCGCCGGCTCAGTGCGCGACTTGCGTGGACTGACCTTATTTCCCGGTTTCATCGATGCTCATATTCATGGCGCCGTCGGTATTGACACGATGGAAGCCAGTGAGCATGACCTGGCTAGCGTCTCAGAGTTCCTATCTACCCAGGGTGTTACCGGCTGGCTGCCTACCCTGGTGCCCGCGCCGGCCGAGCATTATGCGCGCGCAATTGATGCGATTGGGAAACAGATGCGCTCACAAAGGCGCCTACTGGAGCGCCCTAGTGGAGCTCGGGTTCTTGGAGTCCACTACGAGGGTCCATTCGTGAACGCCTCACAGTGTGGAGCGTTGCGCTCAGAACATTTCAAAACTTTTTCAGGACCCTCTGATATTGACTCTCTACCTTCGCCTGAAGTACCGAACGTAGTATGCATGATGACCCTGGCGCCCGAAATCGAAGGAGGCGTTGATCTGGTGCGCGAACTTGACAGGCGTGGCTGGATCGTAGCAATCGGCCACACGCGCGCCGGCATAGCTGTGCTCGATCTGGCACACGAAGCGGGTGCGCGTCACATGACCCACTTTATGAACGCTATGCCTTCGCTACACCACCGTGAGCCTGGACCGGTTGGCTGGGCACTTTCGCGGAGCGATGTCAGATGCGACATCGTTGCTGACGGCATTCATCTCGCTCCGTTTGTGCTGGGGCTTTTGCTCAGCATAAAGGGAGCAGATCGCCTGTCGTTAATCAGCGATGCGATAGCTGCCGCGGGAAAAGGCGATGGCGAGTATAAGATTTGGGGCGAGACCATCACCGTGAAGGACGGACGTACGAGTAACTCGCGCGGAAGCATTGCGGGGTCAGTGATCACGATGCTGGATGCTGTGAAAATGATGCTATCGCTGGGAGCGTCGGAGGTAGATGTTGCGCGAATGGCTGCCACAAGTCCTGCGCGGCTTTTGCGCATCGACAATGCCTGTGGGTCGATCGAGGTAGGGAAGCGTGCGGATCTAGTGGCGTTGGATGACGAGGGCAACGTACGGCTAACCCTAATCGGCGGCAGTGTCGCGTTCCAGAAGTAGTAGCTAAACCGTCGAAATGGTCCTTGTTGGTGACTGGGGGTGAGAGTGTGAGGTAGTCTCTGAAAATGAGTTGTTCCTGCGGCTCGCCTAAAATCTTATGGGCGGCAGAGTCCGAGAGAAAATCGGGCTGGCTATTTGGGTGAGGCTGAGTTTCTACTGTGGGTTTCTACCCCGAAATCCCCAGACCCAGAACGCACACGCGATCAAAGTGGGAACAACCACCAGCGCTTGCAGGAGGAAGGCGATGATGTCGTTCGCCCGATTCCCTGTGTAAGTCAGCCCGTTCACACCCAGAAACGAAGCAATCAAGGTTACAAACCAATTCGACCAGGCAGGAAGACCAGCTCCAATCGCCAATCGGCCCAGACCCTTCTCACCGTAATGCAAAAGATCCAAGGTTGAGGCAACTGCCAGCAACCAAAGGCCGCCGAGCAGCGCGTTTAGATGTGCGATCAGCGCCAGGCGGGGTATGCCAACAACCACTGTTCCGGTTAACGCCGCTGCCGCCCACAACCCCGTAAGCATGCCGACAAAAAATAGCAGGGCCCCAGCCATTGCCAAGCGCTTGCGAAGTTGGGTGTTGTTCATGGAAAGTCGGTAGTAATAAATGCTAAGTACTGAGTACTGAGTCTGAGTGGAAGCTACTTCGATTCTGAACTACAGATTTTGAACCTGAAGCCTCATCTACTGAATCAGTAGGCACTCAGTACTCAGCACTCAAGACTTCTTTGTCGTAGAATCCAGCTCGCCGGTATGACTCGTCCAGCAATTCAATTGGATGGCAGACCTGCAAAGGGATGCCTTCGATCAGAGCTCCGGCACCAATCTGCATCTGGCAGCCCGGGTTGCCGCTTGTCAGAACCTCAGCTCCGGTCTCGCGAATTCTAGCAAGCTTTTCGTTCAACACTCCTTGCGACATGTTTGGTTCCATCAGGTTGTAAATGCCCGCCGCCCCGCAGCACCTCTCGGCGCCGTCGAGCGGAACCAGATTCAGGTTAGGAATGGCCCGCAAGACCTTTAATGGCGCTTGCGCGGCGTGTTGTCCGTAGAGAAGATGACATGAACCATCATAGGTAATGGTCTCTCCCTGCAGCTCGGCGCCCTGCTTTACTTCTGCATTTTCCAGCTGTTGACTGATGTCGCGAATGCGTTCACTGAACCTGTGAGCGCGCTCGCAAAACAGGTCGTCGCTTGAAAGCAAATGACCATAAGTGACAAGCATTGCACCGCACCCGCCGGCATTGGTAATGATGGGGGTGTCATCCGCTCCGCTGAATGCTTCGATGTTCAGGCGAGCGAGAGCGCGAGCGCCGTCGAGATCGCCCGCATGGGCGTGAAGGGCGCCGCAGCATACTTGATTCGGCGGCGCTTCAACGTTATATCCGTTAGTTTCCAGAACGCGCGTGGTGGCCTCGTTAACTCGGGAAAAGAGGCCATCACCGATGCAGCCCGTGAACAACATGCCGAGACCTGGCTGACTCCCTTGATCCTGGCCCGAAGCGCTAATGTCACGTTCATGTTCCCGTCTCTTCGATTTATCTCGTAGCAACTTAGGTCGTGAACTCTCAAGCAGCGCGAGTGCGAATTCAAAGCGACGAGAGAATAGACGGGCGATTCGCGACTTCAAAAGTGCCCCTGGCAGTCCAGCATCACGAAAGATTCGGGCGGCCGCGAGAGCGAACTTCAAGCGCGCGGGGTGCAACCATACGTGTCGTAGAGCTACTCGCAGCAGGCTGTAACTGAACCCGCGCTTAACGTCCGCAGTAAACAGTTCTGCACGACTCGCTTCCAGCAAGTGGCCGTACTGAACACCTGCGGGACAGACGGGCTCGCACGCGCGACAGCCAAGACAACGATCAATGTGGAGTCTGAATGAAGAAGAATCCGCCGGGAGTTTGCCTTCTTCAACAGCGCGCATTAAGTAGATTCGTCCCCGCGGGCTATCGTTCTCGTTACCAGTTAGAACGTACGTTGGACACGCTTCGAGGCACAGCCCGCAATGTACGCAGGCGAGCAGTTTCTGTTCTTCGCGCTGGAGGGTGGCTACCAGTTTCGAGTTGCGCGGTTTATCTTGCAAGATGAGTCCGTTTTATTATGATTACCATGTGGATTATAACAAGATCATCACAATCGAACCGGGCAAGCGTAGCGGCAAGCCTTGTATTCGCGGAACGCGCATGACTGTAACAGACGTTCTGGAATATCTCGCCGGCGGAATGAGCGAAGAGCAGATTTTGGCGGATTTCCCTGACCTCACGACTGAGGATATAAAGGCCTGTCTGGCCTTTGCTGCCGACCGCGAGCGCAGACTTGCTACGCTACCGGAACATGAGACTGCTGTTTGATCAGAACCTCTCACCCCGCCTCCCGCGTTTGCTGGCTGACATTTATGCCGAAAGCGTTCACGTAAGGGAAGTAGGTCTCCGTGATGCTGACGACCTCGCTATTTGGCAGTACGCCGCCGACCAGGGATATGCGTGCGATAATGAGCGGAATAGCCTCAAAGTTCACTACTCTCTTTCTCGCGCAGCCTAACCTAATACCCGACCGCCATCCCATCACTCCGACGCGGATCGGTTGCACCCAGCCGCACGCCAGTCTTCACTTCGATCATGATTCCCTGCGCGTCGCCTAGATAGCGAGGCCTGGTGACAAGCTTATGACGGCGATTTATTAGCGCACGCTGCGTATCGCCGGAGAGGCCATATGGTTCATACACAAGCTCATCGGGCAGCCACTGATGATGTATCCGCGGCGCGTCGATCGCCTGCTGAATATTCATGTCGTAATCCATCACGTTTGTAATCACTTGCAGCACGGTATTAATGATCGTCGGTCCGCCTGGCGTACCGGCGGTAAACCACAAGCTGCCATCCTTGCGCAGCACAAAAGTGGGCGTCATCGCGGAGAGCGGACGTTTGCGGGGGGCAACAGCGTTGCGCTCACCTTGAATCAAGCCGTAAAGATTCGGGGTTCCTGGCTTAGCGGCAAAGTCGTCCATCTCGTTGTTCATTACGATGCCCGTGCCCTTCGCGACAACACCGGAGCCAAACCCATCGTTCAGAGTGTAGGTATTCGCGACCGCATTACCCTGTGCATCCACTACGGTAAAGTGGGTTGTCTCTTCGGATTCATAACCAGCAGGTCGGCCAGCGCGCACTTCTTCGCTAGACGACGCGCGGTTGAGATTGATGGACTTGCGCAGATTTGCTGCATAGCCCTTGTCGATCAATCCGGCAACAGGCACTTTCACGAAATCCGCGTCGCCCATATACTCCGCGCGATCGGCGAAGGCCCGGCGCATTGCTTCCACCTCCAGATGATATCTCTCAGAAGAAGCCGAATCGTATTTGCCGAGGTCGAATCCTTCCAGGATGTTCAGCATCTCAAGCAATACTGCGCCTCCGGACGATGGCGGCGGCATCGAGATTACGTCATAGCCTCTGTAGCTCCCGCGTAGTGGCTCGCGCTCCTTGGCAACGTAAGCACGCATGTCCTCCATCGTGATCAGGCCGTTATGCCTCGTCATGTCGGTGACGATTAGCTTTGCCGTCTGACCTTGATAAAACTCCCTGGGTCCTAACCTCTGCAGGCGGCCGAACGTGGCAGCCAGCTCCGGTTGGCGAAACAGTTCACCTTCGTTGTAGAAGTTCCCGTCTCGCAAAAATATCCTGCGTGTCTCAGGATGGTTTGAAAGATAATCGTTACCGCGCAGGGAGCGCGCCATCTGGTAGCCCAGGGGAAAGCCTGCGGCTGCCAGCCGGCGCGCGGGTTCTAATAGTTGAAACCACGTCAGTTTGCCTGAACCGTAATTCTTCAGCGCGAGCTCCATGCCGGCCACCGTCCCCGGCACTCCCGATGCGCGGTAGCCCACCGTCGAAGAACCCTCTCCTTTGATTAGATTGCCGCCCTGATCGAGGTAGATATTTCGGGTCGCTGCGGCCGGTGCCATCTCGCGATAATCAATTGCAGTGGTCTTTCCGTCTTTAAGGCGAATCATCATAAAGCCGCCCCCACCGAGATTGCCAGCGGCTGGATAGGTAACTGCCAGAGCAAACGCGACGGCGATTGCCGCATCAACCGCATTACCTCCGCGCTTCATTACATCAACGCCGACCTGAGAAGCGAGCTGGCTAGTTGAGGCCACGATGCCGTGTTTTGCTCGGACAGGTTCCCGAGCGGCGGCTGCGGGGATGAATGTCGCCGCTCGTGTGGGAAAAGGAGCGCTGAGCGGGGTAAACGCAACCGCCAAAGTTAGCGCGGCGTGTTGAAGTCTGGTCCACGATTTCATCTTCATCTCCAGATTGTTCAGTTTAAGTTTTGCTGCATGCTTGAGGCGTTCACCGTGCCGGAAGAGACCGTGTGAAAACTCTGCTGGCGACGACATGGTCGCTGGAGTGGGCTACACAAGTCAGAACCGAGAGCGGTAGCGACCGGGTCGTTTCCGAAACGTTCAGCTACGTCAGTCGCAACAAATTCTGGCCTTTGATCAAACGGACCATTGAGCATCTGTATCAACCCGGTCGCTACCGCTCCCGGTTCTGACTTAACCGCCCGGGTGAAAGTATTCCCTTTGGGTCGAGCGCATCTTTAATTCGTTTCATCAAGGTGTCCGAATTGCTCGCACGACCCCAGGAGTCGACTGCGGCCTTTATCTCAACGGAAGCACTTTCGATAATAAGCGAACCACCAAATGATTGTGCCACATTCCGCAAATGCGTGAGCTCTGATGTTTGTTCCGAATGCGGTTCGCGATATGGCTGGATCATTCGTAGACGCCCATCGGCAATTCCTGCCTGCCATAAGGATGATGAAAAGGAGTCGCGGCATCTATCCTGGACGGCCCTAAGGAACGGACAGAACTGGGATGGTGGAACGCTCGCTCGCCACTTGAGCGCTTGATCGATTTCTATTGGGGCCGCGGCAAGATTGCGCCAGAGTAGCTGATCCTCCGAGTCCATTTCAATATCGACAATCTCTGGCTCCCCGTTGATTAGTCTATTAGCGCCTTCGACCTGATAACTGACCGTTTTCTCAATGCCTGCAAACCTTGTAAGCAATAAAACATTCGCAGAAGATATTGCAACGCCGATGTTCTTCGCCCACTCTGATGAAAGCAACTCGACGCCGACCGGAAACAAGTACGCGTTATGAATAGACCGCGCCGCTTTCAAAAGGGCGTCCAACGACCCCTCAGCTAGAATCGTTACTTCTTTTGCTGGTCGGGGTCGAAGCTTAAATGTAAGCTCAGCTATTAGACCGAGCGTGCCGTAACTTCCTGTGAACAACTTGCACAGATCGTAGCCTGCTACATTCTTTACCACGCGACCACCGGCTTTTGCGATCTTTCCGTCTGACAAAACAACTCGCATTCCAACCACGAAGTTCCTTGGCGAGCCATAGCCACATTTTTGCGCCCCGGCTAAACCTGTGGCGACGACGCCACCAATCGTGGCCCGTCCATCATCGGGAGGATCGAGCGGCAACCATTGACCTCCCTGGGCCAAGGTTTGGTTGAAAGTCTCAAGCGGAACGCCCGCCTGAGCACTGGCAACCAAATCCGCAGGCTCGTGTTCGAGTATCCGATTTAAGCGGCCGGTACTGATGATGATATTGACGCGTTCGAGCGGACGTCCAACGTCGAGCCAGGTCGCTGAACCGGAGGGAACAACCGACCAATCTTCACTTGAGGCGAGTTTTATAACCTCAGAGGCTTCTTCAATGGAGCCGGGTGCTACCAAAAGAGACGCGGGGACACTGAGACGCGGGGACTCGGAGATATTTGCCTGACCCACGATGGCAGACAGGTGTTTGGCGGCATGGTTGGGATCGAAAGGCTGCCTGCGAATGTCTGCAGCTATTCTGCCTCCCGGTGCGGAAAGGCTTTGCCTTTCCGGCCCGGAATCTTTTGGATAACTCAGCGAGGCTACGCCTCGCTGAGTCATAATTAACTGTGGTGTAGGCACAGAGCCGGTCGCTACCGCTCCCGGTTCTGACAAGACGCGCGCTTCGCCGCAACCCTTCAGCATCGGAATGATCTTACCGGGGTTACAAAGACTAGTCGGATCAAAAGCTGCACGAACACGCAGCATTGCCTCCATATCGTCATCAGAAAAGATCAGAGGCAGAAAGTCTCGCTTATCAAGACCCACGCCGTGCTCACCAGTGATACTCCCTCCAGCTCGCACGCAAGTTTCCATCAGCTCACGTCCCGCCTCTTTCACGCGACGAACTTCGTCGGGCGAGCGAGAGTCGAAACAGATTAACGGATGCAGGTTGCCATCTCCCGCGTGAAATACGTTAGCCAGCCGAAGTTGATACTTCGATGCGATCCCATAGCTTGCCGCGAGCACTTCGGCCAAACGTGAACGAGGAACTACAGCATCCTGGATCATCGAGTCAGGTGCGATGCGCGAGACAGCTCCAAAAGCACCCTTGCGCGCCGCCCAGAGTTTTTTCCGTTCGGTCTCGTCGTGCGCGAGCCGGCAAGTGCGGGCCCTGTATTCGAGGCAGAGACTTTTGACGCGCTCTGCTTCATCGTCGATTCCTGCTTCGATCCCATCAAGCTCGATTAGCAGCGCGGCGCCAATGTCGAGCGAGAGACCGACGGCAAAAACACTTGCTTCAACTGCCAGAATGATCTCACGGTCCATCATCTCGAGGGCGGCGGGCATGACGCCCGCGGCAATGATTGCGGAGACAGCGTGGCTCGCATCATTCACATCTTCAAACTCGGCAAGAAGCGTTCGCACTGCGGGTGGCACGGGCACCAATCGCAGGGTTGCCTCCGTGGCTATGCCGAAAGTTCCTTCCGAACCGATGAAAACCCCGAGCAGATCGTAACCCGCTACTTCCGCACCGGCGCCCCCAAGATCAAGAATCTCACCGCCTGCCAAAACAACACGCGCGCCGAGCACGTGGTCGGTGGTTGTGCCATATTTCAAACAGTGAATGCCGCCGGCATTTTCCGCAATGTTTCCGCCGATGGTGCATGCTCCCTGGCTTGAAGGATCGGGCACGTAATGCAAGCCCAGATGCGCAACGGCACGCGAGACGTGAGCATTGACGACTCCCGTCTGGACCACGACCGTGCGGTTCTCCTCATCGATTTGGAGAATCCGGCGCATGCGCGCGAGTTCGATGATCACTCCACGATCTAAAGCTAACGCCCCGCCGGAAAGTCCCGTGCCGGCTCCGCGCGGCGTAAATGGAACCTTAAACTGAGCGAGCACACGCATGACTTCTGCCGTTGCTTCGGTTGATTCAGGAAAGACAACCGCCCGAGGCAGATGCTTGTGTTGTCGCAACCCATCGCATTCGTAAACGAGCAATTCTCCGGGCTCAGCCACCACCGCGTCACGACCGAGCACGGCCCGCAGGTTTTCGATTAGTTTATCCAAAGGCTTTGACGATTCCGGTCCCAGACGACGAAGGTTTAAGGTTGCCTAATATCGAAGAAAGCAATGATACACTACGCGTCCGAGCTGCTGGTACAGCGGCACTGAAAAGGGTAGTCAGAACCGGGAGAGGGCGGGACAGGGTTGATACATCGGCTTAAGGGGTTGTTTTCTCCGTCGAGGACAGAACTTTTTTTGCCCTGACTGATCGAAG
>JBPCIQ010000224.1:0-9366 GCA_051006135.1 Pyrinomonadaceae bacterium
CAGGAAGGCTTGCGAGTTGCACGTCAGTATCACGTGCTTGAGGCAGAGGCGAATTCATTAATAAACCTCAGTATCGACCATACCTACGAAGGTAAAGCGGAGGAAACGATTTCTGCGTTTCGCGAGACTCGCGAGATCTTTGAGCGGGACGCCTGGTTCCGCTGGCGCTACAACATTCGCCTGGAAGCTGCAACCGCGTGGCACTGGCTGCGGCAAGGCGAACTCGAGAAGGGCAGGGAATTCGCTCAGCGGCTGCTTGATACCGCGAATCAACATGAGGTGCATAAGTATATAGCCGAGGCCCACAGGCTGAAGGCGCAGATCGCAATTGCTGGAGGTGATGCGGCTACCGCGGAGGCGGAGTTTGCTGTCGCGCTTGATGAATTGCATCGCTATCCCGCGCCGCTGGTCGCCTGGAGAACATACGCGGATCTTGGCCGCTTGCAGTCGGAACGTGGGGATCTGACGGCTGCGCAGTCGGCGTTCACACAAGCTGCGGAGATTGTTAAGACGTGTGCTGCAAACGTTACCGATGACAATTTGCGCGCAACGTTCCTTAACTCTACAGCGGTGCGCGAGGTAATGGCCGGCGCAACGGCTAAGTAAATCCTAAATCCACAGATTGTGCCGATTACACTGGGTAGGAAAACAAAGCCGGGCAACCTGCTTCTGTCTTCTGGAAAGTTTGTAGGTTCAAGAAATTCTGCAAGCTGGGACAATTTACAGGTTGGGAAGGTGGGCAAGGCTTTGCGCGCCCCCGCTCCAGCGTAGCGCATCGATGTTCGTTTTCTTCAATCCTACGTTGGTCCGAGTCTGTATAAGTAAGCGGTTTCTAGCCTGAGGAGGGCGCTTGCTCTGAAGCGGCGGCAAGCTACGCTGGAGCGGGGGCGCGCAAAGCCTTACCCACTTTCCCAACCTGTAAATTCCCAAAACTTGCAGAGTCTCTTGAACCTGCAACTTCTTGGACCTGAGGACTGACCAGGCGGCAACTCCTCGTTTACGGTGCGAGTAATCGATTTACGATTTACGATTTACGAGTTACAGACCTGGACTGCGCATGCTTGGTTGCTGGTTACGGACTGCTGATTGCTCGAATTAGGATTGAACATGTTGAACCCACCCCTGTCGAAAGGAACTTCTAATGGATTACCATCTTCAAAGAATCGTGATCGCATCGCGCACTCTGCTATCAGTTGTCTGCGTGCAAACGAGTCGGCTGACCTTCGCTTTCCCTTTCCTGGCGATCCAGGAACAGCAAGGTGAAGAAATCCTGTTACCTGAAGATACTCCTCTTAATGTGGTCACGACCCAGGAGATCACCAGCAAGAGCGCGAGCCCGAACGATGCTGTGAACTTCAAGGTTGAAGAGGACCTCGTAGTGAACGGGCACGTGCTGATTCGCAAAGGCACCGCAGCTATCGGCAGTGTCATCCACGCTCAAAAAGGTGGGTACATGGGCAAATCAGGCAAGCTCGGAATTCAAGTGGAGTCAACCCAAACCGTTGACAATCAGCGACTGAAGTTGCGCGCCGCCAGGGGCAGGGAAGGGGACGACAAGACAAACAGCACCGCCGCTCTCTCCATGATCATCAGCTCTCTGTTTTTGTTTAGGAAGGGTGGTGAGGCGAAGATTTACGAAGGAACGCGCGTAACAGTTTATGTTGGTGAAGATAGCGTTTTCGGGTGGAAGATGGAAAGCCCGTGGCGGTCGCTCCTGTTCCAGTCGATCCCTCCGTCGCTGCAAGCGCAGGCGCACACCCCGCCGAAGTAATCCGGGGAACGAGTGCGACAACAGAACGCGGAGCTGCGCGAGTGAGTAAGCGATGCACTCCGTGATCCCCAGCACGGCAGCCGTACTGCTGTGGTCATCATCTCTGGACGTATGAACTACCCGCTACCGAAAGGTTGTATTGACGACCTTATGAGAGCCGCGGGCTTGAGTGACTGCGACCGAGACCCATTCGCTATCGGTGGGTGGTGATCCGTTGAGCCGCTCTGCAGTCCGCTCTTCTTAATCGGAGTAACCTGCGGCATCTGTGGATATGGCTTCTAGGGCCACTGGATTACTTTAGCTTTAGGCGCGGAAGTGGTTACAGGTGGTGCGATCAATTGAGGGCTTAAAGTTGTGCTTGATCCTTTGTTTGCTGAAGCAGAGTCGCTGGAGCTCTTCTCGTACCTACGCTTGAGGTCGAGCGGCTGTGATGCCTGAGAAGTCTGGGGCTTGCCGCTGCTGTCAGGTCGTGCCACGCGACTGGTTCCGCGAGTTGGGCTTGGCTTAGCTGAAGGTTTATCGGCAGGTGCATCGCCAGGTTTATCGGCATTCTGCCAGCCAGACGCGACTGTAACGCGCTTGTTTCCCGACCAAGCAGCAGCCCTACCTGCGCGCGAAGCAGTTCGCTTTGAAACATTGTTTACAACAGGGCCACTCGCCTGCGTCTGCGCATCACTCACGCCTGTTGGTTGAGTGCTATTGGTAAGTGGCTGGCCGGCAGAAACAGAATTGTCGGCCGAGGGAACTGCTGGCTGGGGAGTCGTCGGTTGTGAATCTGTTGCCTGGGAACCTGTTGGCTGGGGCGCCGTGTTGTCAACCACAGATTCAGCGCCTGGAGATGTATTCAACGGCGCATTCAGCTCGCTCTCGAGGGCACTCGCCGCGTCGCTCGGCGATGTATTTGCCGGCGCATCCACCGGCGCATTTAGCGCACTCTCGGAGGCACTCGCCGGGTCGCTCGCCTGAGAGGTGAGTACCGTTTGGCTATTACCAAACCTCTCTCTGACTTGCGCGACCACACCACCAATCGTTCGCCCATCGCGCAGCGTCATGAACGCAAAGGCGGCGAGACCGCAAATGAGCATTACACCAAGCATCAGCAGCAGAACACGGTGTGTCTTACGTGAAGTGAGACGCGCGACAAAATTCCCGCTCGGATTGAAGTGCGCCGGGGTTTCATGAACCAGGTCCCAAATCTCCGGCGGATCTTTTAGAGTTCGCACGACCCGAGGCTTAGCCAAAGCGTGCTCATTCTCCGGCCTTGTTCCATGGTTCTCTTCCAGATGTGGTGAGGCTAACTTATCGGCTTCGACTTTTGCTCTGATTGGCGCTGACATACTGCTTCCTATTGACTGTGTTCAATCCACGATCGTGATTCTGTCGCCGGGCTGGATCAACGGGTCCGCCAGCTTTCCCGAATTGATGTCCTTCAGTTTATAGCGACTCGCAACTAGAAACCCTTTACCATCGTCTCGGGCCAGCCGCGCCTCCCTGGAGTTTCCAATCAATCCGCCGGCAGCGATGATCGCTTGTGTGAGCGTCAAACCACGGCGGAAGGTTTTCTCACCAGGCGCCTTCACATCACCACTCACGTAAATGAACTGCGTCGGATTCTCTTGCAGCGTTATGACATCTCCGGGATGGACCAGCAGATTCATCTCTGCAGGCTGTGCCAGATCGATTGCGTATACCTCATTGGATTTGTTTCGAACTAAACTTACCCTCGCCGCTTCGGGCAGCGGTTGAGCATCGGCTACTACTACGTAGAGCGGAATGGCTTCCCGCCTCAGAATCTTTGTGCCGGGCTCCTTCACGAGACCGCTGACCAGTATGGCGTGACTGACGTAATCGCGAACTCCCACCGACACCTTAGGGTTGTCAGCTAACCCGCGGCGTTTCAGATCGTCTTCGAACCGGGCGCTAATCTCCTCAACCGTAAGTCCGGCAACCGGCAAAGGAGCAGTCAGGATCGGGTGCTCCAGTAGGCCCGACGGGGTAATGGTAAATAGCGTTGACGCTACGGACGCAGGCTCGTGCGATTGAATATCCGGGCGCACATCCAGTACGTCGCCTGGCCCCGCACGGTAGAGCCTGGTAAGCGCCATCTCATTCGCAGGGACCTCTGTAGTTGAGACAGTGGGTGGTAGCGGCGTGGGGTTGAGTGATACGGGGACGACAGCCGGTAGCTGCGGTTCAGGTCTCGCGGCCACTAATTGCTCCTCGCTGCGTTGCTCCTCGCTGCGTTTGTCCTCGCTGCGAGCAGTTTCACGCTGCGTCATCAGCTGAGCTTGATCTAGCCGCCTACGTGCCTCTTTGTCCCTGGGGTTGAGAGCGAGGGCCTGTTGCAGGGATTGGATGGCTTGGTCCCACCGTCCCAGATCGGAGTAGGCGTGAGCCAAGCTATGGTAGGCATCCGCGTAGTCCGGCTTCAATTTCAGCGAACGCCGAAAAAGTTCGGCCGCTTGTGTGAATAAGCCCGCGCGACCGTACTTCACCCCCTCCTTGTACAGTCTCCTGGCTTCGGCAATTGCTTCAGGAGAAACGGGTCGACGGTCAGGTTCTCCAGAAGCCGCCACCGAGGTTACGACCTCACTCGCGCGCGCCCGCAGCTCGATTTGGCGGTTCATTGTCTGCGCCGAAACGAGGTCCAACTGAAGACTACAGAGCACGAAAACGGCGGTAAGAAGGAGCGTTTTAAGCATGGGACCCCTTGTAGATATGTAACTACCCAGCGGAAATACCCGAACAACGAAACGAGGTTCGGGACGTCTGTGAAAGGGGAGACGTCAGCGCAATCGATTCCGCAAGAATTAGCGGACAAAACGTAAGCTGTGTGGCTTCCTTATACCACTTTTGCGGTGCCAACTCCAAGCAAAGTAGGTTCCCACCATTCATCCGCAGATTCCGCAGATTCCGCAGATTTAGGACAAGAAGTAAATGAGTTGATGACGTTCCCTATCAAACGTTTGCCACGAACCCGTTGGTTTTTCTCGCAGGCGGAGTGTCATTTACGTTCTCTTCTTAATCCGTGTAATCTGCATAATCTGTGGATAACCCAGCACAAGCAGCTCCGGAAAAGATCCATCGATATCCCTGCCCTCCATGTGGAGCCGATCTCCTTTACGAGACAAAGGATGGTTTTCTGTCTTGTCCTTATTGCGGCCACAAGGAGGCAATCCCAACGAGCGCAGAGCAGATTGAGGAGCGCGCATTCGAACAGTACCTGCAGATCCGTCCGGAGCATTTGGAGCCGCTAGTGGCGTCCGCGCTCGAAGTGCAATGCCAGGGCTGCGGCGCAACGGTGACATTCACTCCGCCGGAGGTAGCGCGCCAATGCGACTTCTGCGGTGTCCAGATCGTGGCCCAAGCGAAATCCGCCGACCCGATCCTGGCGCCTGAAGGAGTGCTGCCTTTTCGCGTTACGCAACAAGAGGCCAACGCGGGCTTGCGTCAGTGGCTCCAGTCAAGATGGTTCGCACCCAATGCGCTGAAGACTTTTGCCCAACCTGACTCAATACACGGAGTCTATCTGCCGTTCTGGACTTATGACACCAACACGACCAGTTACTACACGGGCGAGCGCGGCGAGCATTACTACGTAACCGAAACCTATTACGAAACCGACTCGCAGGGCAAACAGGTCGCGCAAACAAGACAGGTGCAACACACTCGCTGGTACTCTGCTTCCGGTACGGTCTCGCGCTGGTTCGACGACGTACTCGTCGCCGCTACGGTGTCGCTTGCGCAGAATCGTCTGGAATCGTTAGAGCCCTGGGACCTCGCGGAGTTAATGCCGTATGAGCCGGCGTTTCTGGCGGGATTTAAGGCGCAGCGCTATCAGGTTGACCTCGCGCAGGGTTTCGAGCGGGTGAAGGAAGTTACTGCCAGTGTGATTGAAAGCGATGTTCGCCAGGACATCGGCGGGGACGAACAAAGGGTTCACAACCTCTCCACACATTATTCCGGCATCACGTTCAAGCATCTGTTATTGCCGGTTTATGCCGGCGCGTATCGCTTCAATCAGAAGGTTTATCAAATCGTCGTCAACGGCCGCACCGGCGAGATACAGGGAGATCGGCCTTACAGCTTCTGGAAGATCGCGCTCTTCGTAACGACGCTGTTGTTCATCATGCTAGTCATCGCGCTGGTGTTTGGTTTGGCGAAGAGTTAGTTCATCCACAGATTACGCGGATTAAGTGTTTACCGAAGGATTGCAGAGCTTTACTTACGTGCAGGAAGCAGCAACCCGTCTGTCCAGTCGACTAATAGACCTTGCACCAGCGACTTTTACCGCGAACAGAGTGTCTAGAACACTGAGGAGTGGAAGAACTAAAACTAAGACACCACGTGTCAAAACTTAATCTGCGAAATTTGCGTAATCTGTGGATAAATGATCGTTCACCTGAGCGACGGCACCTACGAATTCTTTCGTCATTTCTACGGGATTCGGCGCTTCAAGAAAACGGATCCTCCGTACGGAGCAGTGGCGGGCGTGCTTCGCACAGTTGTGAAGATGCTCGATGAGGGAGCGACTCATGTCGGAGTCGCTACTGATCACGTGATCGAGTCGTTTCGTAACGGTCTGTGGCCACAGTACAAGACCGGCGAAGGCATCGAGCCAGTTCTGCGCGCGCAGTTCGTCCCGCTTGAAGAGTTGCTTGTCGCGATGGGCGTGGTCGTGTGGCCGATGATCGAGCTCGAGGCCGATGACGCACTCGCCTCCGCGGCGTACCTGGCGGACCAGGATGAGCGAGTGGAAAAAGTGTGCATCTGGACGCCGGACAAGGATCTCGCGCAATGCGTTGTTGGAGAACGCGTGGTCCAGGTGGATCGGAGAAGGGAACTGATTCGCGATGCAGACGGTGTCCGCGCCAAGTTTGGCGTTGCGCCCGTTTACATACCTGACTACCTCGCCCTCGTGGGTGACGCGGCGGATGGCTATCCGGGAATCGCGGGCTACGGACCCAAGACAGCCGCTCAACTTATAAACCGTTACGGCCGGCTCGAAGACTTCCCGCTCGAGATTCTCAAGGAGGGCAACCTCGCCAGCGCACTGCTCTTCAAGAAGCTCGCGACGCTACGAATCGACGCGCCGCTTTTCGGCGATATTGAGGAACTGCGCTGGAAGGGAGCGACGGCTTCTTTCCAATCGTCGTGCGAGAAGATCGGTGATGTGAAACTGGCGACGCGCGTGCTTGATCTGGAGAACCGGATCCGAGAGGAGAGCCCCACCGAATAAGTACATGCAACTAAGAGATTGCATTTAGACATCTGGCGTATTAATATGCAACCAGGAGGTAGCACATGAATCCGTCAACAGATCGCATTGAACGAAGTATCCTGCTCAAGGCGCCGCGCTCGCGAGTCTGGCGCGCGCTGTCGAATGCCGAAGAATTCGGTGACTGGTTCGGTGTGGCGCTTAAAGGGAAGGCCTTCGCGGCTGGCCAGCATGTGCAGGCACAGATCACCCATCCGGGGTATGAACACGTCGTTTGGGATGTATTGATCGAACGCATAGAGCCCGAGCGATTGCTTTCCTGGCGCTGGCATCCGGCCGCAGTTGAACCCTCCGTCGACTATTCGAAGGAACCAACTACGCTGGTCGTATTCGAACTCAAGGAAGTCGAGGGTGGCACATTGCTGACCGTCGTCGAATCCGGCTTTGACAATGTCCCGCAATCGCGTCGTCTCGACGCGTTTCGCATGAACAGCGAGGGCTGGGCGGAACAGATGCAAAATATCGAAAAACATGTCGTCACGCCGTAGGACACCTGCGAAGAACATGTCGCTGAAGAAGTCAGCGTTGCGGAATTCTGCGCCGATCTTCGCGGCGCTTGGTGACGAGACGCGCCTGCGTCTCATAGCTGTCCTGTGCGCCGGCGGTGCGATGTCGATCGCACAACTCACATTCGGAACGGAAATCACGCGGCAGGCGGTCACGAAACATCTGCAGGTACTCGCGGATGCCGGCCTGGTACACGATGTCAAAGTCGGCCGCGAACGCCAGTGGGAGTTCGAGCCAACACAGCTGGAGGAGGCGCGGCGCTCGCTCGATGTAATCGCGCAACAGTGGGATCACGCACTCAACAAACTAAAGATGGCCGTGGAGAGTTAAGAACGAGACCGCCATCGTCGAGGACGATTCAAGCCGGCAAGGCCGACTGACGCCGCTGCAGGAAGCGTGTTTTGGTGGCAACCGGGCAGAACATAATATGTATTATCAGACGCAGCGCAAGGGTTACAGTGTCGATCTATAACCTCATAACTAAGAGCTTACCTGCGAAATAGGTGTCTATCAGCTTGCACCCTCCCCTAACTTGACGCTGCCTCGTGCTTCTCCTACATTACGGCTCTCTTTTTCATAGTCGTTTCATAGAAAGGAACTTCTGCAATAGTGGCGATAAAAATTGAGAATCATTACGAAAAGAAACTGCCGAAAGATACAATCGCTCATATAGAAAATGCTTTTGATAGTCTCCCGCGCGAACATACGCGTGGCATCGAACGAATCAGACTGGTCGAGTTCATATCCGAGCCGCGCCTTAAAGGCGCTTTGCAAGCCACCGAACTACCAGGACTTTACCACCCACGTCAGGGTCCCAAGGGTTCCTGGCTAGAGGTGGCGATTGGTGTCCTCCTTCCCTCCGGAAAACCCATTCATAAGCGCATCGTTCCACGGCTGTCATTTAAGGGTAATGTTGCAGCCATCTTATTTTCTCTGGTTAGCCAGCATTATCATCTCACCCTGAAACACTCGCTTAAAAGAACTCAGCTAGAGCCGGCTGTAAGAGCTTATACCGAGAAGCAATTGAAGTCGTGGAACGAAAAGAAGCACACTTTTCGTGCGCGTCTTTTCAAACCAATGCAGCCAACGCTCGAGCGCTGGGCCAAAGGTCTACAAAAGCGAGCGGCGGCCGAAAAGAAAAAGAGCCTCGCCTCGAAGTAGTCTTATTGTTGGAGCTTTTACGACCACCCAGCACGGATGCCCCGTGCTGCGGATCCCGGGCAGAGTTGAGAATTAATCGGAGGTGCGGTTATCGCCCTCGACGCTTTGAACCGCTAATTTCAGAGCGGCCAGGACGTCTTCCGAATCTGCGCTCGAACGGCGGAACCGAATTTCCAAAGTAAATTCCTTTCCTGGCGAGACATACTTAAAGGTATAGGGCCTAAGCTCCGGCGTGATTCTCGGGCCCATTTCCTGCCGCCTCACCTCTCTAGCATCATCGCGCGTCAAGCCACGTGAGGTAATTTCATTCGCCAATCTTCTCATTCCTTCTTCATCCGGCTGACGCACAATTTGCAGCAAGACCGACTTTGCAGAGACGTCCGCCTGCCGGCAAATGTCACGAACGTCTCGAGGTATCGCAGCGATCGAGAGCGCTTCGGTGACCGTGCTTCTGCTCTTCCCTACTTTGCGTGCGACTTCTTCGTGCGTGTAGCCGAAGCGCTCGCACAGCGCAAGCAAGCCATCGGCCTCTTCCCAGACCGTAAGGTCCTTCCCCTGCATGTTTTCAATCAGAGCTATTTCTGCGACCGCGCCGGCATCAACGTCCATCTCCACGCAGGGCACTTCCTTCAGACCGGCTTGTTGCGCG